>JAITNU010000223.1 GCA_031290325.1 Treponema sp. | reverse complement strand
CACCTGGTGGTGTATGAAGAAAACTATAATGATGTGATGGGTATTTTATGGGATATACGGCATAATCAGCAACTCAAAAAATTAAACGCCGTTGTGTTTCTTACCCTTAAAAACAAGGGTAGAGCAGCAGGGCTTGGGTTTACACCATTGACCCAGGAACACTATACGACAATGGTTACCTACTGCCTCAATCCTGATCATCATATTTCCTTTGGCAGTGATAGCTGCGGCTGCCACAACGTCGAAGCGGCCCTTAAAGGGATGCCGAATGAGGATGCGATAAAGACGATGACCGACCCCTGTGAATCCGGGTTGTTTTCGGGCTTTGCCAACGTTAAGGGTATCGGTTTTCCCTGCTCTTTCATGGAAGGCATTGAACCGGGAGTAAACCTGTTAACCCATGATTTCCAGGAATACTGGACCACCGGACTTGCAGCATGGAGAACCAAACTCCTGGCAGGAAAACGTCACTGTCCTCACTACCCCACAGTCGCATCACTGTAGGCTCCGCTGCCGCATCACCTCGTAACACAAAACCCCGGCAGCCACCGAAACATTGAGGGAATTGATCCTGCCTTGGGAGGGGATGCCCAGCAGGGCGTCGCAGTGTTCCCGGAGGAGCCGGGAGATACCGGTCCCTTCTCCTCCCAGGATGAGGGCGGTGCGGCCGCTGAGGTCCCTGGTGTATATCGGGTCCCCGGCCATGTCGGCGCCGTAGATCCAGAAACCTGCACCCTTTAAGTCCTGTATTGCACGGGGAAGATTGGCCACTTCCGCCACAGGAACCCAGGAAACTGCTCCCGCAGAGGTCTTGGAAATAACCTCGGCGTGTTTGGCAATACGCCGGTTCCGGGTCAGGACCAGGTCCACACCGAACTGGTCACAGGAACGGAGGATGGCGCCGTAGTTGTGGGGGTCTGTGATTTCATCGAGGATCACTGCCAGGGCATCCTGTCTATCCCCCAGGCCCGTGATGAATCCCTCCAGGGTACGGTCATTGCCAAGGCCGGCATCTGCAACCTGGAGGGCAATCCCCCGGTGATCCGGTGCTAGGCGGTCAAGGTCGTGGGTACCCACCCGGTCAACCCGGACCTTGTGTTCCACCGCAAGGGCCACCAGCTCCCGTGCCCGGGGGCCTGCCTTTGCCACCAGGAGGGGACCTGTGGCTTTTCCCGACTTAATCAGTTCTTCTATGCCGTGAAATCCGGTCAGCATGGGTTCAACGTCCTTTTACCCGCAGGTCTCCCACGAGCCCCGGCAGGCGGTCGAGGATGCAGTCGATTTCCTGTTCTGTATTATACAAACTCAGGGAAAGCCACAGGGCCCCACGGGCGGGTTTTTCGGTGTACCCCATGGCGATAAGCACATGGGGCGCATCCTTGCCCCCTGCAGAACAGGCGGAACCGGCGCTGGCGCAAATACCGGCCTCATCAAGGTGCATTATCAGATTCTGACCTTCCAGGCCATCAAACACAAAGGAAGCAAGACCGGGCAGACGCTTCATCGGATCACCGGTCAGGTGTGCCCCGGGAATCTGCAAGACCCCGGCTATGAGCTTATCCCGCAGGGGAATAAGCCTTTCCCGCTGTTCGTCCAGGAGGCGCACTCCCTCCTCCAAAGCAGCGGCCATGCCCACAATAGCGGCCACATTTTCAGTACCGGAACGCCGGCCCTTTTCCTGGCCTCCACCGCAGATGAAGGGAACCGGAACCAGGGGTATCCGGGCAAACAAGGCCCCCACACCCTTAGGCCCGTGGAACTTGTGACCCGACAGGGTGAGGAAATCAACCCCCAGGTCCCGGACATTAATGGGGATATGGGCAAGCGCCTGAACCGCGTCAGTATGAAAGAGTACGTTTCGCTCATGGGCAACGCGGCACAGTGCTTGTATGGGGAGCAGGGTTCCCACCACATTGTTGGCAGCCATGATGCTGACCAGTACCGTATCCTCCCGCAGCGCCGCTTTAAGCTGTTCAGGGCTTATCAATCCCGCGTTATCTGGAGCAAGCAGGGTTATTTCATACCCTTGAGTTTTGAGTTTATCAAGGGTGTGTAAGACCGCGCTGTGTTCAATCTGAGTTGAAATGATGTGCTTACCCTTTTTGATGTTTTGCTCGCAGACACTGTGGATGATCCAGTTATCCCCCTCAGTACCGCCGGAGGTAAAAAACACTTCATTATTAAAGGCCCCGATAGCCTGGGCCACGGTCTGCCGGGATGCTTCCAGGGCCTTTTTCGCTTCCCGTCCATAGCTGTAGACCGATGAAGGATTACCAAAACACTCGGTAAAATACGGCAGCATAGCTTCCAGCGCTCTGGCCGAAACCGGCGTGGTTGCCGAATTATCCACATAGATTAGTTTGTCCATAATGCATCCTGCACGTTTTTACCGAATGTGCCTAGTACCAGCCAACTCAGTCCCCCAGGCTGTAGGTTTTGTTGTACTGGATAATTTCCGTATCAGCATACCCTTTTTCAATCAGGTAGTTCTTAAACGCTGACTGGGCCTTTGGTTCCCCATGAACCAGGAGCAGCCGCTTCAAACGGGACGTATCCAGGGCATCAAGCCAATCAGTAGCTTCAACATAATCCGCGTGGGCGCTGAACGCGTTGATCTCCTCCACCGCAGCCTTCCGTTCCAACCATTGCCCGTGGATCTTCACCTCAGCCTCCTTGTTGCGGATCCGCCGGCCCAGGGTGTTCTCCGCCATGTAGCCCACAGTGAGGATAGTGGTGTTCGGGTCGCCGATGTTGTGGATCAGGTGATGCTGAATACGCCCGGCCTCGCACATGCCATCGGCGGAGATGATGATCAGCGGTCCCGGATGATCGTTCAGGGCCTTGGACTCACTCACGCTGGTGGTGAAATGCAGGGCATTGAAACCAAAGGGGTTTTTGTGGTGTTTGATGAAGGCATCGTGGATATCCTCATCGTAACATTCAGGATGCACCTGGAAGATCGTGGTAGCGTTAGTGGCCATAGGGGAATCCACGTAAATCGGCACCTCCGGGATCACCCTCTCGTCTACCAAAAGGTGGAAATAGTAGACCAGTTCCTGGGTCCGCTCAATAGCAAAGGCAGGAATGATGATCTTCCCCTTGTTCTGCACGGTCCGCTTGGCAATGTCCGCCAGCTTGGCCATGGCGTCATCAGTCGTATCGTGCCGGCGGTTACCGTAGGTACTTTCCAGGACAATGTAGTCCGCCGCAGGTACCAGGGCGGGGTCCCGGATAATGGGCTTATGCTTACGTCCCAGGTCACCGGAACAGAGTATCTTCGTTTCCTTCCCCCCTTTCTTAATGGTGATGAAGGCCATAGCAGAGCCTAGGATGTGCCCGGCATCGTAAAATTCCAGGCTTATCCCGTCGCCGATAGGCACCGGCCGGTTATAGGACACCCCCAGGATTTGATTCGTGGCCTGAATCGCATCCTGTTCATTATAGAGGGGGGTCCAGTCAAAGCTGTCCCCCTTCTTCCTGGCCTGCTTGCGCAGATACACTGCATCCCGTGCCTGAATATTGGCAGAATCCATCATGATGAGACTCGAAATATCCCGAGTCGCCGGTGTGGCGTAGATATTTCCTGTATAGCCCTGTTTGGTGAGCAGCGGCAGCAGCCCACAGTGATCCAGATGCCCGTGGGTCAATACCACCGCTTCAATACGGTCAGTTGCAATGCCAAAATTACGGTTTTTCCGGTCCGATTCAGCCCGGCTGCCCTGAAACGCCCCACAGTCAATGAGGTAGGACTTACCGTCGATTTCGAGCACATGCTTGGAACCGGTTACTTCCTCGGCAGCACCGAGGGAATAGAAGTTAATATCCATAAATTCAGGATACTCTATTTTGTGCGGTCAAGCCAGAACTATCGCTCATACCCCCGAATACACCGTAATGCCCCGCATCGGTCCTGCACATTTTCCGCCATTTGCAATATAAAGCCGCGATTGCTCAATGGCTTCCCTGCTTGGTATATGGTGGGATTCTATCCAGCCTTCCATTTCTTCTGCCAGAACTGCTTCGCGCAATTCGCCGAAATAGCCGCCTTGTGAATAACTCTGTGCAAGATTGTGTTTGTGGCATTATCGCACTCCATTTTTTATTGTTAACTACCCCATATTCCTTTTGTAATCTGAGGGACCAGTCCATATTATTGAGCCTAACGACCTCAGATAATTTCTTTCCTCCCTTTGCTATAGCTCTATCGTCTCATCATCAGATTCGAGTGCTTTCTGAAACGAAACAAGATCGGCAAAAGGGCTTGCCGTAACGACTTTGGACAACGAAGCCAGTCCCATGTTAATAAGATTGTAGTCATTCTCGCGCAATCCCTTGTCGATTACCTCAAAATCCTTGCTCATGGCTGCACGGCGCTCGGCGAAAAGTTCACCGAACACAGAACGAAGGAGTCCGTATTTTTCCTGGATCCCAGCAATCGCCACACGCTCGGCTGATTCATATTTGGCGATTTCCCGCTTGGTTTTCTCGCCTTCCGTCATGAAGTCCAGCGTTTTGTTATAACTATTCAAAACCTGGCCAAAATTTTCCTGAGATTTCGATGCAAAATTCACCGTAAAATCCACTGCCTGCTGGATTTTTTCAGCAGGTAATCCGGTTTTTTTGACGGCTAACGCCATCAAGTCTTTTTTTTCTTCTTCTGCCATTATATTCCTCCAAATATATCACTATATATCCGCATCAATAATTTTAAGCATTACCTGCGCTATTGATGTCAACTGACTAATTTCTTTTACTTCATCCTGGGTAAAGTAATTGCCGCCGGACGCTTTCTGCGTTTGTCGCGCGTCCCGTGTTTTAGATTCGTCATCTTTGGGATAGAGTAAGCGATCAACGTTATCATACACATATATATATGCTTCCATTGATTTGCCGATTGAAACGTTGAGTTCACCCAAGCCGCGTGGTAAACGTATCAACCTTGAACTGGTTTGACTCAATGCCTTCTATTGCATCTATTATCTCCAATTCGGCTTCTTTGAGTCTTTTGATCCCCTCTTGATTTTTCTGAATGTTTCCCACAATCTGGCTGATACCTTCGCCGGCAATTGCAACGAGGCCTAACCCGGCGGACACAGCACCCAGCGCCATATCAAAATCACCTTCGCCTTTCTTGTTTTTATTTTTTTCAAAAGAGGATGATAACAATTTGCCGCTTTCCTCGAATGCAGTGTTGGCAAAGTCCATTGTTTCCTTGAGTGACTCCGACGCCTGGATAGTATATTCAGCATTGAAGCGGTCGATGGAGTCTAATATGCTGTTTAATTCTTGCAAATTGAGCACATCGTGATTCACATCCAACGCATTGGACTTATCGATGATTTCACGTTGTTTAACAGAGAGATTTTTCTTTATTTCCTTTAACTGAACAGCGTACAGCACGGCTTTCTCGCGGATATAATTGTATTCCGCATTTGCCGCATCCTTCTTCGCGTCACTTATATCATATCGCATCTGGTAATAATCATATATACTCTTCAATTCTTCAAACCGTTCCTGTGCTTCTTTAAATGCGGTTCCAGAGGTAAATGTTTTTTTGAACCATGAACCAATCCCTCCGTCTGATTCCATAGAAAGCTTAAACTGATCCAGAACCTCTTCCGGCGTCATCATGTCGAAATCTTCTTCTGTTTCATCGAATTTGTCTTCGGCGCCTTTAACTTTTCTCGCATAATATGGCTGGTCGTATTTTTCATATCCGAAGATTATCAAATCCATTTCGTCGCGCCATAGCTGGGTCCGATAAGTATGTTTTTCTTCTTCAGACATGACGATCCATTTCTGTTTCCATTTTTCACGCCCGATTTTCATCAGGATGATATAAACAAGCCATGATGTAAATGCGATGAGTATCAGGAACCCGATAATAAAACCCAAAAGATAACTGAAGCCATTGTTGATTGTTTTATATGGATGGATAGCATCAAGGAATATTGCGATAAGCGCCGATCCGGGAAGAACACAGCCGTCAAAGAGGCCGCGGAAAAATCCTACAGGTTTGATGCTTAAACGAGATAGTTCACCCGACACGGAAGAAACATAAACCGTATATAAGCGATTATTTTTCAATGCGGTAAAGTGAGCGTCCTCTGCTCCATCGCCTTCCTGTGAAAGCCAGCCTTTTTGCCAGACTTCGCGTGCCTTTCTGCTATTATCAGCAAGGTCTTGTTTTAACTTGTTTTTAATGTTTTCAAGATTAATTTTAAGCTGTTCGTCATTTATCTTGAGAGCCGCTTTTAATTCCGCTTTTTGACCTTTGAGCGTAGTTTTTAGCTCTTTGGTCTCAACTTTAGCGTCCGCTTTTAGCTGTTTTTCGGCGGCCTTTGCGTCCGGTTTCAGGTGTGAACGCGCCTCTTTTAACTCGGAAATCCGCGTACCTTTGGTATCCTTGATTTCAGCGCCTTTTACTTGCGCGTCTTTCGCGCTCAAAGTAACGACGGTAAGTTGAAGGATTCCACTTTCTCCGTCTTTGTCGGTGCGTACATAGGCAAAGTTCTGTCCGGCTTCTTCCGTTTGGCCTTCGGTTATTTGCCATTCGGCTGCCGGATGAAGGGTAAAACCACCTTCGTAATTGTAAAGCTTTCCAAAAGAACCAAAAAACCATATAAGTGAAATAAGTGAAGCGGCGCACAATAACCATAAAAGCCATACCGAAGTGCTTTTCCAATTCTGTACCCGGAGTTTCGGATCTTCAATCTTTTCAGCGGCTTCATCAAGGGCGTCTAAGCGAACACAACCCAGGATAGAAAAAACTATAGCCGCAATGATTACGCCGATAATTAAAACTATTTGCATCTTTTATCTTTCCCTTTCATTCATAATAACAACACCGATGTTCACAGCGCCCGCTTCGGCCTTCGTTAGTCGAATACTCCAGCCGCGCCGGCGCTATCAGTAACAGTTCGTTGCCCCGCCTAATCATAAGCCCCATAGAAAAATTCTCCCCCACTTCCACTAGTATGCGACCGCCGGTCTGTCATAGATTGCTATATCAAACACTTTTTATATGCGTTTGAATGTTTTATATGAAATTATCTCTTAATTGCAAACTTATGTCAAGTACCAATTTCAGCGTTTATTATCCGGTTCTATTTTTTGCGTATTCCCTAATGCATTGATGACCCCGATGGTTATAGCGGCAACTGACGCGCCTATGGCTAATCCGGTAACGGCATGTTGTACTTGCCGGGATTCCGCAACACCGTACTTGCACCACCGCGCAAAGTGCTCGCAGTTGTGAAAAACTAAATCGTATTTGCCTTTTTGCGTACCAATTTGAGACATCGCACGTTGAACCGTTTCTGATGGCGAGAAAGTTCTGCCGCCTGAACGGTCGACGCAAAG
>JAITNU010000027.1 GCA_031290325.1 Treponema sp. | reverse complement strand
GAGCATATTTTTGTCATGATTCTCAGAATTCTGGGATCGAAGTTTTCCTTTACCGATAAGGCCGAGGCCCGGACCTGGTTTAACCGGCTCAGGCAGCGCTTCCTGGATTACAATGGTACAGAATGGCAGAGTGAGCAATTCGGCTCCCTTGAAAAGGAGATCGAATCCACGGTGGCTGAACGGGCGCACGGCCTGGATAAGACGGTAGAAAAAATCCTGGGGTAGGACGGAAAGATGAAAAAGGTATATAGTAAGATTGAATCCATCACGGGTAGCGTTATTACGGTCCGGGCTGAAGATATCCGTTACGGCGACCTTGCGGAGGTGGATACCGTGTTCGGTACCTCCCTTGCGGAGGTGAACCGGCTGGAAGGAAACCTGGTTTCCCTCCAGGTATTTGCCGGAGGCCGGGGTATTTCCACCGGGGACACGGTGCGCTTTTTGGGACACCCTATGGAGGTTTCTTTCTCGGAAAACCTCATGGGCCGGGTCTTCTCTGGTTCCGGTGATCCCCGTGATAAGGGGCCTGGGCTTCATGAGAATCTCATCCCTATTGGGGGGCCTTCGGTAAACCCGGCCCAGCGTATCATTCCCCGCCGGATGATCCGGACCGGTATTCCCATGATCGACCTCTTCAATACCCTGGTGGTTTCCCAGAAGCTTCCTATTTTCTCGGTTTCCGGGGAACCCTATAACGACCTTCTGGCCCGAATCGCCATGCAGGCCGAGGTTGATGTCATTGTTCTGGGGGGTATGGGCCTTAAATACGACGATTATCTGTTCTTCAAGGATACCCTGGAAGAAGGGGGTGCCCTTTCCCGAACGGTGATGTTTGTGCACACCGCCTCGGACCCTACGGTAGAATGTCTCATGATCCCCGATATGTCTCTGGCAGTGGCGGAACAGTTCGCCCTTGGGGGCAAGGATGTGCTGGTCCTGCTCACGGATATGACTAACTTCTCCGATGCCATGAAGGAAATTTCGATTATTCAGGAGCAGGTTCCTTCCAACCGCGGGTATCCCGGAGATCTCTACAGTCAGCTTGCGAGCCGGTATGAAAAGGCGGTTGACTTTGAAACTGCTGGTTCCATCACTATCCTGGGGGTTACCACTATGCCAGGGGACGATGTAACCCACCCGGTGCCGGACAATACGGGGTACATCACCGAAGGGCAATACTACCTCAAGAACGGTCGTATCGAACCTTTTGGTTCCCTTTCCCGGTTGAAGCAGCAGGTGAACGGCAAGACCAGGGCTGATCATCGGGGACTCATGGACGGTATGATCAAGCTATATTCCGCGTATAAGGATACCCTGGAAAAGAAGGCCATGGGTTTTATCATGACCGAATGGGACGATAAGCTCCTCAAATACGGCGAGCAATTTGAACGGCAGATGATGGACCTTTCCGTCAACATCCCCCTGGAAGGGGCACTGGATTTGGGATGGAAGATCCTGGCAGATTGTTTTTCCCCTGAGGAAACCGGGCTTCCTTCAAAACTCATTGAGAAGTTTTGGCCTAAAAAGGGTTAATCAAGATAATGGCAAAGATTAAGCTGACCAAGAATGAGCTTAAAAAGCAGAAAGACGCCCTTAAGATGTTTCGGCGGTATCTTCCTACCTTGATGCTCAAAAAACAGCAGCTTCAAGCAGAAATCAGGACCACTGAGTTACGGATTAAGGAACTCCTGGAAGAAAAGGAACGGGTTGACAATTCCTTCAAGCCCTGGATCGGAGTTTTTGCTGAGAAGGGGTTTTTTACCCTTGAGCTGGTGCGGATAACCAGTATTAAAACCGCCCAGGGGAACATCGCCGGGGTTGTTATTCCGCTTTTTCGAGGGGCGGAATTTGAGACCGCGCCCTATGACCTGGCCCGTACTCCTCTCTGGCTGGACATGGCGGTGGAGAAGATGCAGCAGGTATTCCTCTTGGACCTTGAGGCTCAAACCCTGGAAGAACAGCGCCGGAGGCTTGACAAGGAACTGCGGATTACCACTCAGCGGGTCAATCTCTTTGAGAAGATAAAAATTCCTGAGACTAAGGGTAATATCAAGAAAATCCAGGTTTACCTGGGGGATCAACAGACTTCCGCGGTGGTTCGCGGTAAGATTGCCAAACGTGGCATGGAGAGGGCGGCTCAATGATTATACCCATGAAGAAAGTGTCCCTCGTGGTCATGGATAAAAACAGGGAGACTTCCCTGACAAAGCTCCGGGAAGTCGGGGTGGTCCATCTGGAGAAACGGAACGTTAGCTCCGATACGCTTTCAGTGCTTTTGGACCGGAAGGCCAAGGCTGAAGCGGCCCTGGGGGTTTTGAGGAGTTATTCCGCGGACACCGGGGCTACCGGTTCAGTGAAGATCCCGGAAGCGCAGGACCTCATAACCCAGGTGCTGGGTCTGGTGGACCGGCGGAAAGTGCTGCAAGACGAGATATTTACAGATAGTAAGGAACGGACCCGCATTGAAAAGTGGGGGGATTTTGATCCCCGGCAGCTTGATGAACTGGCGGATGCAGGGATGGTGCTCCTTCCCTATGAACTGGCCCGGAAAACCTACGAGGCCCTGAGTGCTGAACAGCGGGTCATTGTCCTGTCAAAGGGAAAGGCGATTGTCTACTGCGTGGCGCTGGATACGCCCTTGGCGGGAGAGCTGGCCTTTGTGCTGCCTGCGGTTTCGATGTCCGAACTGGATAAACGAATCGCGGAAAAACAGCAGGCACTTGTGGCTCTTGAAGGGCAGTTTGCAGCACTGGCCCTAGGTCAAAAAAAGATCGAAGGGGAAGTGGAAAGCCTTTTACAGGATATTGAGTTTGAGACCGCCAAGGTGGGGATGGATACCCTGGGGGATACTCCCCCGGAGCTGGCCATTTCCTGGATTACCGGCTTTGTGCCGGAGGACGCGGCAGGTCTGGTAAAGCGGGCTGCGGCGGAAAACGGGTGGGCCTTGCTCGTGGACGATCCAAAGGAGGATGATAATCCCCCTACGCTGGTGAAGAACAATGCCTTTATTCGCCTCGTGCAGCCTCTCTTTAACCTCCTGGGAACAACCCCGGGGTACCGGGAATACGACATTAGTCTGTCCTACCTCCTCTTTTTCAGCCTCTTCTTTGCAATGATCTTCGGGGATGCGGGATACGGTTCTATTTTGTTCATTGTTTCTCTGATAGGTGGTATTAAAGCGAAGGGAAAAACCGGTAAAGTGCCCGATGGTTTCCTCCTCCTGGGGCTGCTTTCCCTGACGACTATGGTGTGGGGGACTGTTACCGGTTCCTGGTTTGCCATGGCCGTAGAACACTTGCCGCCGGTTTTACAAGCCTTGATTATTCCGCCCTTTAATCCGAGGCTGGGTGCTATCCAGGTGCAGCAGAATATCAAGCATTTTTGTTTCATCGTTGGGGCAGGCCAAATTGTCTTAGCCCATTTGAAGAACATCAAAAAGGCGCTACCCTCCCTGACGGCCATTGCCCAAATCGGCTGGCTTTGTATGGTGGTGGGTCTTTATTTTCTCGTCCTGAACGTGGTGCTTTCCAGAACGGAATTCCCCGTACCATCTTTCACCCTCTACCTTATCATTGGGGGGCTGGTGGCCTTCTTCCTCTTCTCGGAGCAGAAGGGGGGGAATTTCTTTAAAAATGTGGGAAAGGGGTTTGCCAACTTCCTTCCTACCTTTTTAAGCGCCGTATCAAGTTTTT
>JAITNU010000153.1 GCA_031290325.1 Treponema sp. | reverse complement strand
GTCTTCGAGGTGGTCTGGGACCGGGGTATGGACTGGACCCGCAGGGAATCATCATAGGAAAGTCCCGGGGTCTGCTCCTTTAGGGTAATGGGAAAAAATTCTTCAGTGCTGATGGCTTTTTTGGACAGATCCATATCTATCTTAATGTTGAGGTCCCGAACGCGATCCGTGGTAAAGGTCCCCTGGAGGTCCTTGAGGATCCGGGCACGGTACTGGGTTTCCAGGGTCTGGATCATCTTGTTGCCCCGCTCAATGAGGGCAAGGCGATCAGATTCGGCCATACCCGCAAAGTCATTCAGAACCATGCCGTTCTCATCGGTGACAACAATGTTTTCATCCAGGAGTCCCTCCACCGCAAACTTGAGGGTCTTCTGGATCCCCTCAATCTTCTTACGGTTTTGGGCGATATCACTTCCGGGCCGGGGGGTGATGATGACGCTGGCAGTTGTCGGGTTCTGGAGGGAACCGAAGAGTTCCCGTTTTGGAAACACAATCATAACATCGGCGTTATCCACATCATCCAGGGCCTTCACATGGTCGGTTACCATCTGGGTGATCGCCCGCTGGAGGTTCACGTTCCGCTCTAAATCGGTGATGGTCCACCGTTCCCGGTCAAAGATGGCCCAGGGGTCGGTCCTTGAGGGAACCAGGTCCTCACGAATAAGAATCGCCCGCATCCTGCGGGCAGCGGTTTCATTGGGAACCATGATGACCCCTGTGGCGGATACGGAAGTCTTGATCCCTTCCGTGTTGATCCGGGTAATAATCCGATCCCGTGCATCCTCATCCTTGATGGCCGTATCAATAACCGGCACCATTGTGGGGGCGGAAGAAACCGAAAAGAGGGCAATAAACCCTCCGATCACTGCCACCCCAATCCCTATGAGGATGAGCTTCTGTACTAAGGACCATTTTCCCCAGAGTTTTTGTATTTGTCCTACAAGCTTCTTAAACCACTCATTCATATTCCCCTCCCCAAAAGAACGTCATTCTGCAGGAATGTTATTCCCAGGGACGTACCCCGTATATCCCAATCTTATCGGATATTGATAAGATCCTTCCAACCCTGTACCAAACGACTGAGTACCGTTCTCGTAATATTCAAAGACAGCGACGCATTGGCCTGCGCAATGGTGATATCATGGACATCCACCGAACCAGGCTCGGTTATGGCAGTCTGTATCAGATTGTTCGCAGTCTGCTGCTGGGCACTCACCTTATCCAGCGCCTGGAGCATCACATCCTCAAAGGTACCGGAACGGAGAGCCGCCTCGGCGCCTACCTTGTTTCCCAGCTCTGACAAGGTCTGTCCCGCGGGGTTCACCGCGGCAGCAGAGGCGAAATGCTTAGGATTGGTCACCCTCAAAGGAACCTGACTTGCCGGAACCAGTTCAGGCCGGAAAACGGTCATGTATTACCTCCCACCTATGTCCAGGGCCCGCTGGAACATACTCTTGGAACCGTCAATGATAGCCGCATTGGCCTCATAAGCCCGGGAAGCGGAGATCATATCCACCATTTCGGTGACGATATCCACATTGGGATATTCCACATACCCCTCATTGGGGCCTGAGAGTATGGCGTCAGGATGGGTCGGATCATAGACCAGCCGGTTCTTGGCGGCAAAATCCTTTTGTATTTCCGCAACCCGTACCCCTTTGCCCGGACCATTGTCCATGCCCTCGGGCAGAAAGGGGGAACGCCAATAAGGACCTTCCACCCGGGGCCGCATGATAACCCGGCTCCTCCGGTAAGGTCCCCCTTCCGCAGTACGGGTGGTGGAGACATTGGCGATATTGTCGGCAATTACCTCGGTACGGAGCCGTTCGGCACTCATCCCCGTGGCAGCTATGTTTATTGAATTGAAAATTCCCATACCCTATCCTATCTTAATACCAGATTGACCTGGCTGAACTCGAAGGTCGCCGCCTGGGCCAAAAGGCTATACGTCAGTTGATTTTGTAAGGCCCGCTGGAACTCCTGGTCCGCATCCACGTTGTTTCCGTTGTTTTTGGAAACCGAGAGATAATCCACCACCCGCCGCGGCTCCACATCCCGGTAATCCCGTTCCTGCCAATTGGAAATATGCTGAGGATCCGTCCGGGTCATTTCCAGGGCGGGCCGCTGTTTTTCCGTATCCAGTGCCCGTTTCAGTTCACTTTCAAAGTTCACCTCTGAACGTTTGAAATTCGGTACATTCGCGTTGCTGATATTATTGGCAATCACCTCCCGCCGGAGGGCACTCACATCCAAAGCCCGGTGCACTAAATCAACTGTTCGAGAAAAGTCAGTATCAATACCCATTATAGTCTCCCCATTTATTCATCGGCAGCTTTAATTAGCGAGTTTAGATAACATTTATTTACAGAATGTAGCGCCCCAAATCCTGATCCATGACCAAATCGGTGAGTTTTTCATTGACGTAGGCTTCGGTGATGGATACCTGGGTCGGGGCAATATCCGGGGCCTCAAAGGAAAGCTCCTCAAGGAGCGCTTCCATGATGGTATGGAGCCGCCGGGCGCCGATGTTTTCCAACCGGGAATTGACATCTGCCGCCAGGGCCGCCAGCCGATCAATTGCCTCGGGGGTAAACTCAATGGTCACCTCCTCAGTGGCTAAGAGGTCGATGTACTGTTTGGTCAGAGCGTTTTTCGGCTCTGTCAAAATCCGCAGGAAGTCATCCTTTCCCAGGGAATCCAGTTCCACCCGCAGGGGAAAGCGGCCCTGGAGTTCGGGGATCAGGTCCGAAGGCTTACTGACATTGAAGGCCCCTGCAGCCACAAAGAGGATGTGATCCGTATTGACCGGGCCCCATTTGGTATTCACCGTGGCCCCTTCCACAATGGGAAGGATATCCCGCTGCACCCCCTCACGGGACACATCAGGACCACCGCCGCCCCGTTCGCCCTTAACCGCGATCTTGTCAATCTCGTCGATGAAGACGATCCCCGTCTCCTCAACCCGCTGCCGGGCCTCATCGCTTACCCGGTCCCGGTCTACGAGCTTTTCCAGTTCTTCCCCGATGAGTATCTCCCGTGCCCGGCTTACCGTTACCAGCTTCTTCTTCTTACCGCCGCCGAAAAATCCGGCGATCCCCGAAAGGCTGGACTCAAGGTCCTCGAAACCGCCTCCCATCATTTCAAAAGAGGGGAACTGGGGATTCTGGTTGACCGTGATTTCCACCATCCGGTCTTCGAGCTTCCCTTCCCGGAGCATAGTTCTGAATTTTTCCCTGGTGGACGAATCCTTGACCACCGTTTCTTCAGTCTTATCTTCCTGCTTCTCCCCAGCCTCATGCTCCTCGTTTTCTTCCCTGGTCTCAGTGTCCTCATCATCACTTTTCTTACGGAACACGGGGATCCCCACCTGAATGGCCGTACCCATCAGGGCAGGACCGGAGCCGCTGGCATTATCGGAATTGATCGAAAAGGTCCCCATAGGCCGCACCACCGGTCCGGGCTTGGGCTCCTTCCGTTTTTTTCCGGTTCCCGGGAGGAGCAGGTCAAGGAGCGCATCTTCGGCCCGTTTCTCCGCTTCGATAGTAACGGTCTCCTGCATTTCCTGCTTCACCATCTGAATCCCCGCGGCCATGAGGTCCCGGATCATGGATTCCACATCCCTGCCCACATACCCCACTTCGGTGTACTTAGTCGCCTCCACCTTGATAAAGGGGGAACCTGCCAGCTTGGCAAGCCGCCGGGCAATCTCGGTCTTCCCCACCCCGGTGGGGCCTATCATCAGGATGTTCTTGGGGGCGATGTCTTCCCGCATATCGCTTTCCAGCTTGAGCCGGCGAATCCGGTTCCGCAGGGCCACTGCTACCGCCCGTTTGGCCTTTTTCTGCCCCACGATGTACTTATCCAGTTCCGCGACTATCTCCCGCGGGGTAAGTTCTTTCCCTGGGAAGGTTGAATTGAACAGGTCCTTCCCGCCGGCTAAACCAGGGGACGGTCGTTTCCCCCCGGTTTTCTTCTTGTTTTCGGTTTTATCGAGTTCGTTTTTTGCACTCATGATACCAGTTCCTCCAAGGTGATTTGTCCATTCGTATAAATACAGATATTTCCCGCAATCCGCAGGCTCTTCTCCGCAATCTCCGCAGCGGAAAAAGAACTCCCCTCAAGATATGCCAAGGCCGCCGCATACGCGTAATTACCCCCGGACCCAATGGCCAGGGCCTGCTCCGCAGGTTCTATCACATCCCCGGTACCGGAGATGAGAAGGGTCTTGCTGAGGTCTGCCACCAGAAGCAGGGCTTCCAGCCGCCGCAAAGACCGGTCGGTACGCCAGTCCTTGGCGAGTTCCACTGCTGCCCGTGCAAGATCCCCGGAATATTCCTTGAGCTTGGCCTCGAACCGGTCAAAGAGGGTAAAGGCATCGGCAGTGGCACCGGCAAAGCCGCAGAGTACCTTGCCGTCCATAAGGCGCCTGACCTTGCGGGCATTGTTCTTCATCACCGTCTCACCCATGGTTACCTGTCCGTCTCCGGCCATAGCAACCTTTCCGTCTTTGCGTACCGCGAGAACCGTGGTACTCCGTATTCTAGGATTTCCTTTTTTCATAGCCCCTTCCTTCTCGTGTTTCTGTCATATATCCTTCCTCTGTTCCTTTAATAAATGCCGTCCTTCCCCCCGCATGGGGATGGGCCTCGGCGTAGGCCCGCTTTAAGCGCTCCATGTCCACATGGGTATACCGCTGGGTAGTGGAGATGCTGGCGTGGCCTAATAATTCCTGCACCACCCGGACATCGCAGCCTGCGTTTACCAGGTGGGTGGCAAAACTATGCCGAAGGGCATGGGGATGGATATGTTTTTCAATTCCCGAACATGCCGCATACTGAGCGATAATCCACCGCACCCCGGGCACGGAAATTCCCCTTCCCTTCCGGTTGATGAAGAGCCGGTCCGTGGGGTTTTCTGCCAGTATCCGCTCACCCCGTTCGGGAAGATACGCTGCCAGGGCCTTCACCGCTTCATCGGAAAAGAAGACGTATCGTTCCTTATCCCCCTTGCCCATGATCCGGGCTGCACTGAGGTCCTGGTCCATATCCGCCTGTGACAGGGAAACCAATTCTGAGATCCGTAAGCCCCCGGAATACATGGCCAGTATCAGGGCCTTATCCCGAAGGGGCCAGAGCATCTGCGCCTTGTCGGGGAGTTCTGCAAAACGTGCCATTTCCCCTTCCCAGAGAAAGGCCGGTAAAGTAGTGGGAGTTTTAAGATTCTGAAGGGTCGCCGAAGGATCGTCCCGCCGGTACCCCAAACGCATGAGCCAGCGGTAAAAGCCCCGGAGCGCGGACAAGGCCCGGTTCATGCTCACTGCGGAAAACCCCCTGGTGCTCAAATCGCCGATATACCCCTGCACCACCTGGAGAGACGCCCCTTCAGCCCCGGTATCGCGGCTTTCACAATAGGAATCAAAGCGCAGAAGGTCCCCTGTATATGCCTCAAGGGTTCGCTCCGATACCCTTCGTACTGAAGCAAGATAGGTCAGGTATGCCTCGATTTTACTCGACATCTTCGATTAACGCCACCTGTTCGATTGACCGTTGTTCCGTACCTGCTAATCCCTCATCATCGGGACTGTGGAGATAATCACATTTCGGGTTGATACAAGCTTTATGAAACCCGTTTTTCTTGTCGTCTTTTTCTACCATGAAGTACCCGCACTTGGGACACGTCTCGTTGATGGGTTTAAAATGACTGATGAAGTCACACTCAGGGTAATTGGTACATCCGTAGAATTCCTTGCCCCTGCCCCTGGTCCGGCGGGCCACGATGTCCCCCTCGCATTTGGGACACTTTGCCAGGGGTATGGACCGGGTATTCCGGCATTCCGGGAAACCGGTACAGGCCAGGAAGTAGCCGAAACGGCCCAGCTTTTTCACCAGCGGTCTTCCGCACTTCTCGCAGTGGTAGTCGGTCATTTCATCCAGGGAACCCTTGAAGGATTCCAGGGTTTTCCCTACTTCTTCCACCTGGTCCTTGAAGGGGTCGTAGAACTCCCGGATCATGTCAGGCCAGCGGAGCTGGCTTTCTTCAACCGCGTCGAGCTTGCTTTCCATGGAAGCGGTGAAGGTCGTATCCACCACATGGGGGAAATACTCCACCAGCATATCGCAGATCAGCCGGCCTAAGAGGGTGGGGATGAGCTGCCGGCTTGACCGGGTTACATAGTACCGGTCCAGTAAGACCGAAATGATCGGCGCGTAGGTTGAGGGGCGGCCTATGCCCTTTTCTTCCAGGGTCTTGACAATGGACGCGTCGGTGTACCGGGCAGGCCCCTGGGTAAAATGCTGTTCCGGGTAGAATTTGTCCATCTGTACAGGGTCTCCGATTTTTAAAACCGGGTAAGGATTCCCCTTGTCCTCTTTGGTGGCCAGAAGTTTCATCACCTTATAAAAGCCCTTCTCGATGATCCGGGTTCCGGCAATACGGAAGATCCCCGCTCCTGCCTTGATGTCGGTGCTCACGGTTTTGGTCTTCACCGGATTCATCTGGCTGGCCACAAAGCGTTCCCAAATAATCGTATAGAGCCTCAGTTGATCCTTGGAAAGATGATCCTTGACCTCATCGGGGGTATAGATGATATAGGTGGGCCTGATGGCTTCATGGGCATCCTGCGCCTTCTTCCCCAGGACGTATTCTACCGCCTTTTCAGGGAGTTCCGCGGGGTAGTGCTCTCCTATCCAGGTGCGGACCTCATTAAGGGCGACCTGGGAAATCCGCACCGAGTCGGTACGCATATAGGTGATAAGCCCCACCCGGGCACTCCCGATGTTCACCCCTTCGTAGAGCTGCTGGGCCACTTGCATGGTTTTTTTGCTGGTGAAGCCCAGGCGATTCGCGGCAGTCTGCTGGAGCTGGGAGGTGGTAAAGGGAGGCCGGGACTTCACGGTCTTATCGGTTTCCCGAATATCGGATACCACGCACGCGACAGCGGCGATCTGGTCTATGATGGCCTTGACCGCGGCTTCGTTCCTGAGTTCCGGTTTATTCCCCTGCCAGGAGACGAGCTGGGCGGTAAAATGGGCCTTTCCCACCATAAAATCCGCTTCCAGGGTCCAGTATTCTTCGGGGATAAAGGATTCAACCTCCTTTTCCCGTTCACAGATGAGACGCAGGGCCACGGACTGGACCCGTCCTGCAGAAAGGCCGTTCTTCACCTTTTTCCAGAGCAGAGGGGAAAGATTATACCCTACCAGGCGATCCAAAACCCGCCGGGCCTTTTGGGCATTCACCTTGGCTTCGTCGATCATGCAGGGATGGGCCACCGCATCCTTAATCGCCATGGGCGTTATCTCGTTAAAAGCAATCCGCTGAATGAGAACCTGGGCGGTTTTAGCGGTGATGGCATTCTTGAGATGCCATGCGATAGCCTCCCCTTCACGGTCATTATCACTGGCGAGGAGCACGGTATCCGATCTTTTTGCGTCTCCTTGCAGCTCCTTGAGGAGTTTTGCCCTCCCCCGGACTGTGATATACTCAGGCTCAAAATCGTGGATCACATCAATGGCCATTCTGGATTTGGGCAGATCAATAAGGTGCCCCATGGACGCCTTGACAATGTATGAAGGACCAAGGTATTTCTCAATAGTCTTTGCCTTAGCCGGAGATTCCACAATAACGAGGATTTTTTTATCCGTTTTTGTTTTTTTGGCCGCAGGTGGTTTTTCTGCTGCCGTTTCCTGGGGTGTTGTGGTCTGCGTTGCGTGCGTATCGAACACTTCGTTCTCTTTTGTCTCCGCCGTTTTTCGGCTCTTTACCGCCATGGTAACCTATTCCTCCGAAGCACCGCTCAAAACTAACCAGCGTTTTCAGCAATGCTCTATATTCAAAGATCGGGCCAGGGACGATGCCAAGGCGTATCCACACTCAGCCCCACCCCCCCTGTCCCCAGGGTTCGTATCCCCTCGGGACCTATCGGCCCCTGCTTGTACCACAATACCCCATTCATCAAGGATCTCCATCCCTGTGGAAATAACCCCCGCCCCTTCTTCCGCGAGTTTTTTGGTTCCTTCCCCGCAAGGAGAAGCCAGGCTTACCGAAGCAACCCAGAGGTCCCTGCCCTGTTCCAGGGCAAACCGGGCGGTGATAAGCGCTCCTGAAGTCTGGGGAGCCTCAACAATCAGGACCCCCCGGGACAGGGCGGAAATGATCCGGTTTCGAGCGGGAAAATGCCATTTCCGGGGTTGTATCCCTGGGGGATACTCACTCAGCAAGACACCCCCCGCTTCGATTGCACGCCGGGCAAGCGTGCGGTTGGCCGCGGGATAGACTTCGTCCAGGCCGGAACCGAGTACCGCCACGGTTGGGGCGCCACCTTCAATATTGCCTCTATGGGCCATAGCGTCAATACCCAGGGCAAGCCCTGAAACCACGGCGATTCCCGCTTCCCCCAGCGCTTTGGCTATCGTGTATGCCTGGGCCACCGCAGGACCTGATGGCCGCCGGGTTCCCACCATCGCAACGAGGGGCCTTTCGGGATTTGGGAGCCTCCCCCGGTAAAAAACCAGGGCCGGCGGATCCCAGATCTCCCGGAGCAGGGGTGGGTACTCGTCTGCGGTATAGGAAACATACCCAATGCCCTGGATCCCTGCTGCAGTCGCGTCCTTTTCCGCCTGGGCCGTAATAGCATCCATATCCCAGGGGCGGGTGAAACTATGGCCCAGGAACTGTTCCATATCCCTTTTGGAAAGCCCCCGTACTTCAGTTTCCCCGTTGCATTGTTTACATAATAGCACCCGTTCGGTAGCAGTGAGACCGGGAATACGTCCTATGATTAAATCTAACAGGCCCCGGTCATTCATAGGATAACCCTAAAATAGCGTCTTTGTTTCGTGCCGCCTCATCCCGTTTAGTCGTGTCTTTGGTAAGGCTTATGATCCGGTCATACAAATCCACCGCAGACGAGTACAGACCGGTCATGTAATAGGCCCGCGCCAAAACAAACATGACATCCACATCATTACCGTTCAGGTCCAGAAACCGTATCAGGTGGGGTATGGCTTCCTCTGGACGGTCAAGTTCAAAAACATACAAAATACCGAGACCGTAATGAGGCCGGGCATATCGGTCGTTGAGTTCAATGGACCTGCGGTAGGCTGCCTCGGCTATGGCAAAATACCGGTCCCGTTCAGAGTTCTGCCCGTAGGCATCTGATCCGGTTCCAGGAAAACCCAACGAGGACTTGGCGACAATGGCAGCGGAAATTCCGGTCAGATAAAAAATGGTCGCATCCTCCCCATTATAGAAGATGGCCTGTTGTAGGGCTTTCAGGGCTTCGTTATGCAGTCCCCGGTCCTGTAAGCGGGTGGCCAGAATTTTCCAGTACACCCCGGTTTGAGCGGCATCCTTAACATGCTGCTCGATCTGCCGCTCATACTCTTTTATGGCTGCCCGCAGTCCATCAATCGTCGCAGGCGGTCCACCGGCGCTTATTGCCGCGATCCTGCGGGCGAGGTTATTCTGTATCGTGTACTTCCGGTACGAATAGGCCCCCCCTGCTCCCAGGGCGATTACCGCGATTACCACGATGCCGATAAGCATTTCTTTTTTAATACGCATATTCATTGGTTCCCCCATCCCTGGAGTTTCGGCATATACCGCCGGTATTGTTCCCTGAGAAAAGAAACATCCACATGGGTATACATCTGGGTAGTAGCCAAATCAACATGACCCAGTAAGGCCTGCACGGACCTGAGATCCGCCCCTCCTGCCAATAGTTCGGTGGCAAAGCTGTGCCGTAAGGTGTGCAGCCTGGAACCGGTTCCCCCGCAGTGCGCTACCCGGGCATACTGTTGCCATATTCCCTTCCGGGACAGCCGCTTTCCCGTCCTGCCGATAAACAGGGCGAGACTATTCCTGTCCCCTGACAAGCAAGGTCGCGCCTCCTCAAGATACCGCTTGAGCCACAACGCGGCTTCACTGCCGAACACCACCAGCCGCTCCTTGCTTCCCTTACCCCAGATCCGGGCAAGCCCTTCGGAAAACATGATATCCCGTATATTAAGGGAAACCACCTCCGAAACCCGTAACCCCGCGGAATAGAGTAGCTCGTAGATCGTCCGGTTCCGCACACCCAGGGTGGACCTGGTATCAACCAAGCTGAACAGACGATCCACCGTTTCCCGGTTCAGTACCTCCGGCAGCCGCCTACCCCGCCGCGGGGGTTCCAGGATAAGGGCAGGGTTATTTTCTCTGATATGTTCATCCACGGTGAATCTGAAAAAAGAACGGAGGGCGGCTATTGCTTTAGCCGTGGAGCGAGGTTCAATACCCCCCTGTATCCGGCGCCTTTCCAGATAATCGGCAAGCCCCTGGGTATCCACGGTTTCAACCGTCGCCCCCGCCACCTCAAGGCAGTTCAGGAAACGACCCAACTCGTACCTGTAGGTTTCCACCGTCAGGAGAGACCGGCGTTCCTGGGCAATGAGCCGGGAATAGTACTGTTCCAAAAGTGCCTGGTGATTCACCAACAATTATACGTCCCTACCGGCGACCTTTCCCGGGGCATCCTTGTTGAGGCCATACTTGCTCCGGATTATCGCGGGAACCTCAATATCATCATCCGCGTAGGTATTCCGGGAAGTAAGGAAGTCCGGGCGGGTACTTGACCGTGCCCTGATGCGCTGCCATTCGTCATAGGGGATAAAATCGCCGGACTTCTCCACTATCGGTTCATGGACATGTCCAGGCTGCACCGTTTTTACCGGTTCACTATGAAAGCCCGTGGCGATCACCGTTACCCGGAGCTGCTCGCCCAGGCTTTGATCCAAATACACCCCTGAAATAATAACCGCATCAGGATCCGCTTTTGCGGTGATGATACTGACCACTTCCTGAAATTCCGCCAGGGAAAAATCATCCCCTCCTGAAACGCTGACCAGGATACGGGTGGCCCCTTCAATAGAGGTATCTTCCAGCAGGGGATTATCCATCGCGATGGACGCGGCCTCAGATGCACGGTTATCCCCTTTGCCATACCCGATGCCCATGAGGGCATCACCCTGCTCCCGCATAATGGTTTCGGCATCCTCTAAATCAATATTAATAAGCCCGGTCTGGCTCACGAGATCCGAAATGCCCTGCACCCCCTGGCGCAGTACATCATCGGCCTTGAGAAAGGCTTCCGTAATTGGGGTTCTCCGTTCAACGATGTTGAGAAGATGCTGGTTCGGGATGATAATAAGAGTATCCACCGCACTCCGCAGCTTGACGATCCCCTCCTCGGCCATACGCATCCTGAAACGGCCCTCAAACTCAAAGGGTTTGGTCACCACCCCCACGGTCAGGGCGCCACATTCCTTGGCAACCTGGGCAATAACCGGGGCTGATCCCGTACCGGTACCGCCCCCCATGCCCGCAGTTACAAACACCAAGTTGGCGCCTTTGAGGGCTTCGAGGATCTGTTCCCGGTCTTCATTGGCGGCCTTTTCACCTACATCGGGCTTTCCGCCTGCTCCCCGGCCTCCGGTAAATTTTGCCCCGATTTGCAGTTTCCGGTTTGCCTTGCATTTGTTCAGATCCTGTGCGTCGGTGTTGACTGCGATGAATTCAATGCCCTGTAAACCACATGCAATCATACGATTTACCGCATTGCATCCACCTCCACCAGTACCGATAACTTTGATAAGCGCCGGACCCGGAGCCATTACCTTGTCTTCAAGTACTTCGATATTCATAAAACCCCTCCCCATAAAATTGATATCAATACCATCAAGGGTCTCTATATAAAGGTATCCATGACCAACAGCATGACAGCATCTACAAAAAACATCTATATAGCCTCATGCCCTTTAAGCCCTAATACCCTTCATACCATAAAAAAAACTAAAAAAATTCCGTCTTAATCCACTCCACGATCCTGCCAAAAAGCATCGGCTGCTGTCGTTTTTCCCGGGAACGGGGTTCTCCTCCCCGTTCAAGACCGTTTCTCCGTTCCCGGTCATCCCCTTCCAAAACCAAGCCCACCGCAGTGGCGTATATGGGATTACGGTATTCTTCAACCAGACCACCGACCGAAAAAGGCGTCCCTATCCTGACCGGCACCCTAAACAGTGCCGAAGCCAAGTCAATAGCCCCTAAAAGCTGGGCACCCCCACCGGTTAATACGATGCCGCCCCCCAGGGGCCGGGAAAGGGAAACTTTATCCAGCTTGTCCTTCACCATTTTAAAGATCTCCTCTATACGAGGCTCAATAATCATGAAAAGCTGGGATTTCGGTATGGACAGGGGCGGCCTCCCCCCAACCCCGGATACGATAACATCATCATCACCGTCAAGTAGTCCTTCCCAGCAGCACCCTGCGCTCACCTTAATCTGCTCCGCGGTTTCCAGGGAGATATTCTTGACCTTTGATATATCGCTGGTGATCATCCCCCCTCCGGCGGGAATGGTCGTGGTTGAATAGGGGCTTCCATCAGAATACACCAACACATCCGTGGTTCCCCCTCCCATGTCAATCAGCGCAACCCCCAGTTCTTTTTCCTCATCCGTCAATACCGACCGCCCCGCGGCCAGGGACTGGAGCACCAGGTCATTCACCATGAACCCCGCCCGGTTCACACATTTTATCAGGTTCTGGGCACTGTTCACCGAACAGGTAATGATGTGAACCTCCGCTTCGAGGCGAACGCCAATCATATCCAGGGGATCCCGGATGCTCCGCTGATCATCCACAATATAGTTCTGGGGAATAACCTCCAGGACTTGACGATCCATGGGGATCACCACAGCCCGGGCCGCTTCCAGGACCCGGTTTATATCATCTTCCCCAATTTCCCGGGTCTCCCGGTTTTTTCCGGTAACTGCCACGACCCCCCGGGAATTGATCCCGTCGATATGATTCCCCCCAATGCCGGTCCAGCAGGTATGTACCTCCCGTCCGCTCATCATCTCCGCCGATTCAACGGCAGTCGCAATCGACCGCAGCGTAGCTTCAATATTGACCACCACGCCCTTTCGCAGGCCGGTAGAAGGACATACCCCTACGCCGGTAATTTCGAGAATCCCATTTTCATTGCGCTCGCCGATTATGGCGCAGACTTTAGTCGTCCCTATATCGAGGCCGACAACTAATCCGTCATTAGCCAGAGGATGCCTCCTTTAGAGTATAGTATATGATGCCATACCGGTCCTGAAATCAATTTCCTCAGCTTGAATGCCGTTTGAAACACATACGTCAAGTATCAACAACACGTATCGAAGCATATCTTCATTTAACTCCATACCCACATGGACCCGTATCCGGTTATGAACAGGATAAAGGATCAAATCATAAGCGTCAAATGCCTTTCGATTAACTCGAATCTCCGATATAGCCACCAAAAGCTCTGGAGCGGAAGCGTGTATCGCTTCGAGATCAGCAAGCAAACCATTAAACACTGGCGAAAGCCGCATCCCCAGGAAGGGCGGTTCATCAATAACCCCTGATATTATCGGCACCGATTGGAAGGAAGCCTGGCGCTGACCTTCAGTTCCTATCATAAAAACGAGTCCCTGGCGATCAAACCATACAGGGCAGAGCTTGCCCTTTATCAGGGTAACGGACTGAGCTGCTGCAATACGTCCTGTCAGGTTTATCTGTACTGAATTGGGGAAGTGTTTAATCACCTGGACGGACTCTATCTCATACAGGGTCCTGATGTTCCGTTCTGCCCGCTGGGGGTCTACGGTCAGATACGAGGACCGGGGGCCGATCCCCGCCTTTTCGAGGATCATAACCCGGTTCACGTCCGGGATGCCCGTTATTTCTATCTTTGATAAGGGAAGCCCCGGTATGATGATCAAAAGCCACAGGAGTTCTCCACCGAGGAGGGCCATAATGATAACGATGAGCCATTTGACCGCCTTTTCTATCCCCGATGAAACCACCGGTTCGACAGGCAGGATCTCCTCGGCGAAGATATTCTCATCGGACATGATGCGCCTCCGAATCTGCGGCGTACCATCCGTCTGATTTTTGAGGGCCCTTTCCCCAGACAAAGAACGCGCTTTTCTGAGGAGACCGGGAGATATTGACAATGATACCTGATGCAATCAAGGTCGTTACCAGGGAAGAACCGCCGGCAGAGAAGAAGGGCAGGGGAATTCCCGTGGGCGGGAGGTTTCCAGAGGTTACTGCGATGTTTACCAGGGTCTGGGATACAATCATCGACACGAGACCAAAGGCAAAAAGCCGGCGGAAGGTATCTGCCGCCCCTATGGCCGCCCGGTACCCCCTGACCGCAAAGACTCCAAACAGGACAAAAAACAGCAGGACCCCTAAAAAGCCAAAGGCTTCGGCAAAGGCGGAAAAAATAAAATCCGAATGAATCTCCGGCACCGCCGCAATCTTTATGATATTCTGCCCCATCCCCTTGCCCCAGAATCCGCCGGAGGCTATGGTCATGACCGAAGCGCGGACCTGGTACCCTGCTCCATGGGGTTCCCATGCAGGGTTCATAAAACTGAGGAGCCGCCGCCACCGGTGGGGTTCGATCAACACGAGAAGGGCTGAAAAGGGCACGAATATAACCAGGGCGCTCAAAAAATACCGTATCCGCACCCCGGCCAGAAAAAAGATAAAAACCCCATTCACCGCGATAAACAGGGCGGTAGAAAAATTATTCTGCAGATAGATTAATACGATAAAGATAAGGGTAATAAAAAAAGGGGGTAAGATGCTTTTCGTCAGCGAATTGAGGTGATCCTGTTTTTTATCAAAAATATGGGCCAGATACAGGGGCAGGATCAATTTCACAAATTCCGAAGGCTGGAATCCCGGAAGGGAACCGATACTAACCCAGCGGCTGGCCCCATTCTTCGTCATGCCTAGCCCTGGAATGAGGGGCAGCACACACAAGAACATCCCCCCAAGGACCAGCAGCATGGGGAACTTCCCTTTGCGTAACCAATCCAGGTTCATGTGAGATACCAGCAAGAACAGGAGTATCCCCACAAAGGCCAGGAAGAGCTGTTTTGAAATAAAAAAGAGCCCTCCCCCGTAGTCCCGTTCCGCGAAGGCATAGGAAGAGGAATACAAGGTAACAAGGCCGATGCCGGTCAGAAGGAAGATCGCGGCAATGAGCAGCTGATCCGCGTGGAACCGCCAGCTCGCCTTTTCAACGTTAAATTTATACATGTTATTGAATCTTTAAGGTTGAAAGGGCAATGATTGCGAATAAGCCCCCGAGTATCCAGAACCGGATAACCACCTTGGTTTCCGCCCATCCTGACAACTCGAAATGATGATGAAGGGGGGCCATCTTAAACACCCGTTTCTTCCGCGTTTTATAGCTCAATACCTGTATAATCACCGAAGCGGCCTCCAGCACAAAGACGCCGCCGATGATAAGGATGAGTATCTCCTTTTTAATGATCAGGGATATGGTGGCGACTACTCCGCCCAGGGACAGGCTTCCCACATCCCCCATGAACACGTCCGCCGGATGGGTATTGAACCAGAGAAAGCCGACGCAGGCCCCCACCGCCGCAAGGCAGAAGACGGTGAGTTCCCCGGCGCCGGTAATATAAGAAATCCCCAGGTAGGAGGAATAATCGGCCCGCCCCGAGAGGTAAGTGAGGATCCCCAGGGTGATGAATACCAGGATGAGCAGCCCTGTGGCAAGACCATCAAGGCCGTCGGACAAGTTGACTGCGTTGGATTCTCCCACCAGGAGCAGTACCGCAAAGGGGATCCACAGGACCCCCAGATCAATCACCGGGTTTTTAAAGAAGGGAATATACAGGGCGGTGATTTCCGCTTCTCCGGAAAAATAGAGTATGAGGGTTATGATCAGGGCAACGATGAATTGCAAGACCAGTTTTGCCCAGGCTGGCAGTCCTTCAGAATTATGCTGCTTCACCTTAAGGTAATCATCAAGGAAGCCGATAAAACCAAAGGCCGTAAAAGCTCCCATGGTAAGCCATACCTTGCTATTGCCAAAGTCCTGCCAGAGGAGCATGGAAAAAAGCACAGAAAGAATGATGAGCACCCCGCCCATGGTCGGGGTGCCGTCTTTTTTCAGATGGGTCTCAGGACCGTCTTCTCGAATTGATTGACCTATCCGAAACTTTCGGAGGGCTTCGATTATCTTGGGACCAAACATGAAGCAGATGAGCAGGGTGGTTAAGGCAGCATAGGCTCCCCGGAACGTGAGATACTGGAATACATTGAGAGGTGTAAAATACTTTACCAGAGGATACATGAATTCCAGAAACACCTACAACCATCCTCCCTGACCCGCCGTTTCAGCAGGGATCCCCATAAGCACCTCGGTAAGCCGTTCCAGGGCACAGGCCCTGGAACCCTTTAATAACACCAAATCACCAGGACGAACAAACCCGGCAAGAAACGCCGATAGTTCATCTATACTATTCGTATGAAAACAGGACAACACGCTTTCAACCACCCCCAAAGACGCCCGTGTTTCCGGGCCAAAAAAACACACCATATCCGCCTTGGAAGACAGGATATACCGGCCTATCTGTTCATGGGCCTCTTGGGATACCTCCCCCAATTCCAGCATAGAACCGAGTACGTAAATCCGCCGGCCTGCCCAGTCAAAATCATCGCACATCGCTATCGCCGCCATCGTTGATTCAGGGTTGGCGTTGTAACAATCCCGGACCACTGTTACCGGACCGCGGAGTATCTCGCTCCGGCCAAAGAGTCCTGAAACTGATTCCAGCCCCCCCTGGATCGCAGCGGAACTGACCGGAACCTCCTGTGCTATGGCAATGGCGGCCAGGGCGTTCCACAGGTTATGATTCCCTGGAAGACCAAACCGAACTGGAACACTATCCCAGAGGATTTCAGGCCCTGCTAAACCGGCGCCTGGTATGGTTGCAGGGCCGTAAAAAAGAACCCTTCCCTTAACCCCCTGGGCAAGAAAATCCCCGTACTCACGTTCATCCGTCGGGATGAGAGCGGTTTCAGTCCCCGAAAATTCGGAAAAAATCGCCTTTTTCTCTGCGGCAATGGCCTGCTTACTCCCAAGGATTCCGATATGAGCGGACCCAATGTTGGTAATCAGGGCAATATGGGGTTTGAGTATCCGTGCAAGCTCCCCTATCTCACCCCTCCGATTCATACCCAGTTCAAAAATTCCCACCTCATGATCGGTACGAACCATAAAAGCTGACAGGGGCAAGCCGGTCTCGGAATTCAGATTACCAGGATTCGCCACCACTGCCTTTTCCATGCCTATTATGGCGGCGGCAAGCTCCTTGGTGGTGGTCTTGCCTGAGGAGCCGGTGATGCCTATCCTGAGAAGCCGGGGGAACTTTTCAAGGTAGATCCGGGCAGCATCCTGCAAGCCCCTGAGGGTATCCTGTACCACGAGAAGCACTCCGTGATACGCCCTGGCCACATCTACAAGCCCCCAGGAAGGTTCCTCCAGCCGGGACCGGGCAACCATGGCCATCACCGCACCGGCCTTAAAAGCCGCTTCCACATACCGGTGTCCGTCCTGAACCGTACCGGTAAGGGCAACAAAGAGCGCGCCTGGCAGCACCGTCCTGGAATCAATGCTTACCGATGAGCATCCCGGATCTCCCTGGGCAGCTTCGTAAAAAGAGATGAACTGGGCATCAAGGGCCGACGATAAATCGGCCCCTTTCATAAGGGTCCTGTCTGGAACTATCTTCCCCATTAACGTCCCTCTCCCCCTTGTATCCGAATTTGCAACACATGCTCAGGCATTACCTTTGATAAGCCCAGTTCATATACGGCAATGTATTCGATCCGTTCCGCCGCGGAAAGCACGGCAATCCCCTCAATAAGGCTTTTATTACTTTTCACCCATTCCTTCTGCTGGATTTCAAGGTGCTCTACTTCTCTTTCTACATTTGCATACCGGACAGACTGCCATACAACAAGACCCAAAAAAACAGGTATGGTGAGGGTCATAACATATAAAAACAGATACCGCCTCATCTCCCCGCTCCATCCATTTCCTTTTCCACAACCCGCAGTCTGGCACTCCGGGAAGGCGGATTACTCCGTATTTCCGCTTCATCTGGAACAACACCCTTCCGGGTTAAAAGATTGACCCCTTTCTGTTCCCCACCGCGGCCTGTCGGCTCATGAGGCGGATAATCCTTAGATCGCTCCCGGAACACATTTTTTACAATCCGGTCCTCTAAGGAATGAAAGCTAATGACTCCCATACGCCCCCCCGGTTTGAGGACCCCTAAGGCGCCTTCCAGAAGTGCCGGAA
>JAITNU010000128.1 GCA_031290325.1 Treponema sp. | reverse complement strand
CTGGTTGCAGGTAGGTTTGCCCACATAAACCCTTCGGTGCGCCACCCAACGCCGGATGGGGCCACCTTCCGCTGGGTCGGCTGGGAGTATCTGTATGAAAAGAATATTACGGAACGGGTGCGGGAGATTGAGGCGGTTTATTACGGCACAAAAATAGCATAGCCACGAATATACAGGAATAAGGGGGACAAAACCGATTGACAAGGAGACCCTCACTCTTTAGTATAGTAAACATGGCTGAAGCTGTTTTTTTCACCGATGCTGATTTTGAACAGTACCGTAAGCTCATTTATAATGAAAGTGGTATCCATTTTACTCCTACCAATCGCTCTATATTGGAGAGTAGGCTGAAAGAACGGCTTAGGGATAAGGATATTGATGTCCGGACCTATTTTAGTACTATTTCCAGGGATAAGGAGGAGCTTAAAAACTTCCTTGATTCCATTACCACCAATTTGACACGGTTTTTCCGTAATCAGGCCCATTTTGACGCCTTAGAACGCTATGTCGTACCTGAATTGTTGAAAATAAGACGGGGTTCCCCAGGTACTACGTTGAAAATCTGGAGTGCCGGATGTTCTACCGGGGAGGAGCCTTACTCCATTGCGATGCTGATGAATGAACTCCTGCCCCCCCCCTGGAGATTTGAAATCGTTGCCAGTGATATAAGTCTTAAATGCCTTATATCAGGGAAGGAAGGGTTTTATGAGGAAAGCCGGATTGCTGGAATTCCTCCGAATTATCTTAAAAAATACTTTGATAAGGTGAATGGTGGATATAAGGTCAGACCGGAAATTATGTCAAGAATCCGTTTTGATTATCATAATTTGAAAAATGATTCAGGTCAGCGAAACCTGGATATGGTATTTTGCCGGAATGTTATCATTTATTTTGATGAAGCGGCCCAGACGAGTGTTATCAAACGGTTTTGGGATGCAATGGCGTCGAAATCCTTCCTGTTTATCGGCCATTCGGAATCTCTGTTTGGGATGGATACTCAATTTGAGTTTGTAAAAACTCAATGGGCTACATTTTATAGAAAATTTATATAAGAGGAGCTGGATTATGGCTGATGAAATTGGGGTCTTAATTGTTGATGATTCAGCGCTTATGCGCAACCTTATCGGCAAAATGATCGAATCAACACCGGGTCTTGTCATTGCCGAAAAGGCCATGAATGGGCGCTTTGCGCTACAGAAGATACCCCGGGTCAATCCGGATATCATTGTACTGGACCTGGAAATGCCCGAAATGAACGGTATCGAATTCCTCAAGGAACGTAAAAAACAGGGGATCAAGATACCGGTGGTCATTCTTTCTTCGGTTGCCCGCCGGGGCGCTGAAATAACCATGGAAGCCCTTGCCTTGGGGGCCAGTGATTTTATCCAAAAGCCCTCCGGTGCGGTGTCGGAAGATATCCATGCGGTCAGGGATACCCTGGTTGATAAGCTTTTGGGATACGGCGGCCGATACCGGCGTATGGAGGGAAAAAAGCTGCTCCCCGGAGATTATACCAAAAAACCGGAGGTGGTCCATGTGCCGATTGCAGCAGATAATTCCGCTACGAGGATTACATCGGCGCTGAGTACGATACTTCCGGTTTCCAGCACCGGGCCGGCCAAACCGCCGACGCCTCTGCGGAAGCCGGCAAGAACAGAAATAATCGCCATCGGTATTTCCACTGGTGGACCTGACGCACTCAGGCAGGTGTTTTCCCAGCTTGACGCGGACTTGCAAGTTCCCATTGTCGTGGTCCAGCACATGCCCCCGGGGTTTACCAATGAATTTGCCAAGAGCCTTGATAGGATATGCCCGCTGGAGGTAAAGGAAGCGGAAGAGGGGGATCTGATTAAACCGGGCCGGGTCCTGATAGCCCAGGGGAATAAACACATGGAAGTGGTGAAAAAATCCCTGGCGGCCATCGTTCATCTGAGCGATGATCCCTTAGTAAGCGGGCATCGGCCTTCAGCAGATGTGCTTTTCGCGTCAGTAGCAAAGGCCTATGGCAACCGTACATTAGGGGTCATCATGACCGGCATGGGCCGGGATGGAGCCGCGAACTTAGGCGCTATTTACCAGGAAGGGGGGCTGACCATTGGTCAGGATGAGGCATCAGCGGTGGTTTACGGTATGCCCCGGGTAGCCTATGAATTGGGGCATGTGATGGAACAGGTTTCGCTTGATAAAATGGCAAGCCGGATTTGCTCCCTGGCAAAAACGCAACGATAGGGTTCTTTAATAATGAACGCGCCAGCGCCCGTCGTTTTTCTCAAAAGAGGCAGCAGGAAGTTGTATCTGCCTGCCGTCTTCGGTGGCGAGTTTTAACATCCCCATGACTACGTTGACTTCCAGCACCTTCCATATTGTGCCGTCATAGGAGATCCTGCATCCCTCTTGGGGAAGGGTCCGTCGTTGCTCAGTATAAAAGCAGTGCTCAAAGGCAAGACAACAGAGGAGGCGCCCGCAGGAGCCGGATATCTTCATTGAATTAAGGGATAAATTTTGTTCCTTGGCCATTTTTATGGACACCGGTTTTAACTTATCCGAAACCGAGTGGCAGCAATACCCCCGGCCGCACACCCCAAGCCCCCCTATCATGCGGGATTCATCCCGCACCCCAATCTGACGCAGCTCTATCCGGGCTTTAAAAATGCCCACCAGGTCCTTTACCAGGTCCCGGAAATCAACCCGGTTTTCCGCGGTAAAGAAAAACAGGATCTTAGGTTCCTCCAGAATGTAATGGACCGATACGAGTTTCATTTCCAGGTGATGGGCATTGATTTTCTGTTTACAGATGGTAAAGGCTTCCTGTTCCTGCTGGTGATTGTCTGCCGATTTTTTCAGATCTTCCAGAGTCGCAGACCGTTCTATGCGGGTAATTTCAAGTAGTGGAAGCGCCCCATGTATCCGAATGACGCCGATAATTTGGGCCAAATCCCGGCCATACCGGGTGGGAACCAGAACCATATTGCCGGGGTTCAACACCTCTCCGGGATAGGCGGCCAGAAAGGTTTCATGGGAATAGAGGAGCCTGAGCCGGTAGACCGGTGTATCCGGGGTCAGGGCTTTAAGACCCTCCCCGGATTCAACGATTACGACGGTATGTTCCAGTTCATGTTCCGCAGGGGTATCCTCCAGCGCAGAAATGTCTTCGTCGTCCATAGTCTCATGTATCATATACTATCCTATTGCATCAAATCCACCAAAAGGCCGGTAATCTCCTCAAGGCGGGCCAAAATTTCCAACTGGGTCGTCTGACCTGCCAAAATTCCCGCGGCCAGTTGTTCCAGTTTACGATCCACCACGTGAACCAGGGTCTTTTCCTGGCGCCTTTTCAGCGTAACCCCGACGAATTGTTTTTCCGTCGTATATCCATTTTCCACCACGTAGTGCAGAAAATTCCGCACCGCCTTCTTGTACCTCTGGATCTCTTCCGGGAGGGGCCGGTTTTTTAAAGCATCCCCGGTGCTGTGTACCTCGTCCAGCAGTTCCTTAACCGCCTCCTCCGAAAAGGGAAGGATGGCATCCAGGCCCGTGTCCTGGTGTACTGATTCCAGGATACCGGAAAAACGGGATTTTGAACTTCCCCGGATCAGCGGCTTATCCTTTGTTTTTTTGGGTTCAGCTTTAACCGAGGCAAAAGTTGCGGGATTCAGGAAGCGGCCATCAGAAGCATCGATCCTGGCCATATTACGTGGCAATCCCCGCAAGAGCGGATCGAATCCCCTGGACATCCTGGTATTCGGCAAGGGCACGGTCCCATTGCTCGTCGGTTTGGCATACCATGACTTTGCCGTGAATGAGGCAGCCTTCATCGGCCTGAATACGCCGGGTGATGATATCCCCCATGACCAGGGCGGAGGCAAGGACGATCAGCCGTTCACTGGCAAGGATATTTCCATACACGACCCCGCCGATGGTTACCGAGGTGCCGCTGACATTACCCTTCATTCGGGCCTTCTCCCCGATGATTACCCGGCCTTTGGCAGATACATCCCCCTGAATGCTGCCGTCCATCCGGGTAAACCCGCCGGATTCAATATCACCCCTAACCCAGGTCCCCGGACCAATAATCGTATTGAGGGAAAAATTTTCCCGCTGCTGACTTGCCATTCAACGGATTGTTCGGGCAAGGGTGGAACGGATATTCAGGTATTTATAGGGATCCACCACATCCGATCCAATATGCACTTCATAATGAAGATGGGGTCCGGTTGAAAGTCCGGTATTGCCGATATAGCCGATGACTTCACCCTGCTGGACCCGCTGCCCGCTCTTGACCCGGATGGTAAGCATGTGGGCATACCGGGTGTAAAACCCATGCTTGTGTTTGATGATCACATAATTGCCGAACCCACTGTAGTCAAAGTCAATGGTAACCACCTGGCCGTCCGCGGTGGCAACAATCGGATCACCCTGGCGGTAGGTGGAAAGATCGATGCCCTTATGGATGTAATACTGACCGGTAAAAGGATTTTCATTCTGACCAAAGAAAAAGGAAATATGACCGATGCCGCCCTTGATGGGCCAGATACTGGGGATCTCGGTGAGCAGGGCACTCTGGGAATTGAGGAGGGCGCCGATTTCCCTGAGGGGTTCCACTGCCGAGGAAAGGTAGCCCGCAAGCCGCCTGACATCATTCACTTCCTGAAGGATCCCCTCGGGGGTTTCCTTGATATCAAAAAATGAGGATAAATCCCCGCCGGAAGCGGCATTTGGCGTGGTTCCCGTAACATCGGTCCCCAGGGCGGAAAGGGTACCGGACAGGGCCGTTTCAAAGCCCCGGGCTTCCCGTAAGAGATGGGCCGTTTCATCCCGCAATTGATCGAGACTTGCCTGGGTTTCCCGTAACCGGTCATCCGTGTTGGAGATGATCCTGCCGCTCTTGTTATACGAGGTCCCGTACCAGAATAAAGCCACCTGCGCTCCTGCCAGCACAAAAATAATGCAGAGGAATGATAAAAGCGTAATATGCAGGTTGAATATACTTTTTTCCGAATGGGGTACCAGTACAATCGTATATTGCCGGGTGAGGGCTTTGAACATGGCCTTGAAAACCATACCCACCCCTCCGCCGATAAAAACCGCGAAATCACTAACCTTGCGGACAATACTATTTTCAAGCTTCTTATACCCAGGAATTGAAGCCACCATCTGCCCCTTTTAACAAAATCAACAATACCTAACTTTTACTACTATATCAAATAAGCGCAGACCTTGTCAAATGATATGTGATAGTTTATTTTAAAAAGAGCCATGCTTCCTCAAACCATACAGATTATAAACGCCATACCCCCCAGCCGGGTTTCGAGCTACCGGGACATCGCCGCAGGTCTGGCCAACGGAGCGCGGCAAGTGGCCCTCCATTCCCTGACCCCAGGACCTGGCACCGCATCATTAAAGGGTTACCCAGGTATCCCCGTATGAGCCGTAAGCTCCAATGGTCATAGCCATCGGGATTGGGGGACTAATGCGATTAACCTCGCCTTCCCCCTGTAGGGCAAGAGGACGTCCCCGGGGTTTCCTTCCAGAGTTACCTCAAAACCGTCCTCCACAAATCGGTGCCGTACCTCTTCTACTTTGGATTCTATGACCATGAGCTTATCATACTTATTCACCTTTTCATAGATGACTGGGTACTAGTACAGCCCTTTTTAAATACGCACCCCAAAATTATTCCGAAGCCGGTTCCCCTTTGTAAGTCCAGGTGAACGGATGCGCAGTAATGTTATACTGTTCTATAAACCGTCCAATAC
>JAITNU010000082.1 GCA_031290325.1 Treponema sp. | reverse complement strand
CCGTAGATCACCTCAATACGTTCAATGTTGTTCATATCAATGGTATTGAAGTCAAAATCCCCGGACATCGCCGAATTAACCGGTACGCCGTCTACCAGTATCGCTATGCGTTCGGTACTAAAGCCCCGCATGTTGATATCCACCCCATTCCCGTAGGCGCCGTACCGGGTAATGCTTATATCAAGCGCCTCTTCCAATAGAGTAGGCAGGTCCGGCGCGGCGATACGGCTAATCTCGTCTTTGGCAACAACCTTCCTCTGTACGGTTGTTGCCGGCGTGTCGGTTATGTCGATCCCATTGTCTTCGCCGAAGTCAAAGTAATCATCCTCTGTTTCCCAATCCGTATCGGTTTCCGGAGTCCCGTCGGGCTTCGGCTCCTCAGCATAAAGGGAACAGATCGCCAACGCTAATATCAGAAAGTACAGAGCGAAGAATTTTTCCATCGACAGCCCCTTACGCTACTTTGCCACTTTGGTCTGCGGAGTTGTACCGGTAAGACTTATATAGTCAGGCATGTGCTCTTCGGTAAACCTTGCCTTTGCTTCATCCAAGGTTTCCGTTTCCGTGGGACCGTAGGTACCATCTTGAAGGGTCGTATTGGATAGGTAGATTGTGTGTCCGACATCACCCCCCTCTAAACCGGTATAATAGATACCGTAAAAGTTGCCTTCCGGCTGGGGATCAAGCTTCCCCGAAACCCAAGTGCCGTTTTCATCCTGCACCCAATTACCATCGGACCATTCTTGTTTATGCCCCGGGATATATTCGATAATGATGACCCCGGCGTGAGTAGCGGATGAAAATTCTTCCGAGTAACGAATATAGCCGCTCCAGATCTCGTTGTAAGTTATCGGGTTGGCAGTATTGGCGCTGAGGGAACCGTAGGTAAGTTGGGTTCCAGTGAAGATATAACGATCACCGCCGTAGGGTCCATTCATCTCCCAGGTCCCTATCAGATTCGGGTCTAAGCCGACGCTGCCCTCTGACGAATCGTCGTCCATAGGACAACCGGTAAACGACAGCGCCCCCATAACAAGGAACACCACAAAGAACCGTGAAAAAATTTGCGCCGCATACTCCGTGGACGCACCCTGTGAGACGCCTTTTCTCATTGAAAAGAACATAACCGACTCCTCTTGCCCGCAGGAAAAGAGCCCAATGCCGCCCGGCACGTATGGGAAATACCGTATATATAGAAGACGGTTCTCTCAGGGCTCGATCCTCGAAGCCTGGAAAATAATTGGGAAACTATACTGTTTCCCCGTATACCAAAGTCTCCTGGCTTACGAGTTTGACCTCTTCCGTCAGCCTTCCCAGCTTCTTACGGCCAGTGGCTGAAACGACGGAATCGGCGAACATCCGTGATGTTCAACCCGATTACAGTTACGGGATAGCGGGGGATTAGGGAAACTTGTTTCCCGCACCTCACTTCCTCTGAAATATACAATTATCATTATACACCGGTAATTGAATATGTCAAGTACTTTTTTCGCAGCCGAAAAATTTTTCGAGATGTACAAAGTGTTCAATTTTTCCGGATCGCCGCGCTTGCAGCATGACCCATAAGCCCCTCTGCCTGGGCAATACGTTCCGCCGCAGCCAGGGCAGCGTCCCAGCCCTGGCCAGGGGAACAGCGGAGGGTGGTAAGGGTTTTGAGAAAGTGACGTACCGAAAGGCCACCGGTAAAACGGGCGCACCCTGAGGTAGGCAGGGTATGGTTGATTCCGGCGGAATAATCTCCCAGCACTTCTGCGGCCCTGCTTCCGATGAACAGGGAACCGTAGTTTCTCAGCATGGGAATCCAGTCCTCCGCATCCATCACCTGGAGTTCCAGATGCTCCGGCGCTATGGTATTGGCAATGCGGAGGGCTGCTGCTTGGGAATCATAGATGATGATAGTTCCTCCGGCCTTGAGTGATGCTCCCGCGGTAGCGGCGCTTGGCAGGGATGCAAGCCGCTTTTCCAGGGTCACCACCACGCGATCCGCCAGTTCCCGGCTTGGGACCAGCGCCCGTGCACGGGCGTCGATGTCGTGTTCTGCCTGGGCAAGCAGGTCCACGGCAACCAGATCGGCGGCATTCAGGGCGGACCCGTCGGCGATGATGAGCACATCCGTAGGCCCGGCGATAAAATCGATCCCCACTGCACCAAAAAGAAGGCGTTTCGCTGCTGCCACATACTTGTTGCCCGGACCGGCGATAACGTCAACCTTGGGGATGCTTTCGGTGCCCAGAGCAAGGGCGGCTATGGCCTGGGCACCGCCGATGGCAAACACCCGCCCTGCCCCGGCAAGGTACGCGGCGGCCATGATACCGGTATGAGGAAGGCCGTCCGCCTGGGGAGGGGAAACCACGAAAACCTCCTCCACCCCGGCGCTGAGGGCAGGGATGACCCCCATGAGTACCGATGAAATGAGGGGCGCCCGTCCGCCAGGTACATAGATTGCAGCCCGTTGAACCGGTAGTACCTGCTGACCGGTGATAAGCCCCGGGGCCAGCTCGGTCTCAAAATTGACGAACTGGGCCTTTTGCAGTGCTGAAAATCGCCGGATATGATCCGCTGCCAATTCCAGGGCAGCACTTAGTTCCGGGCTGGTAGCCTTGAGGGTTTGCCACGCAGCAGAGATCCTATCCTGCGGGACCTCAAAAACATCAGGGGAGCTTTTGTCAAATTGAGCGGCAAAGCGCCGCACCGCAGTATCCCCTTCTCGCCGTACTGCGGCAATCACCTGCATCACCGCAGTCTCATCCTCCTCCTGGGGGGGCGCTTTCCAATACTGGTCAAATTCCGCGCTGTTTATAATTCTCATGGTCCTTCCTATGGTTATGATTTCAGGATTATGTTTCTGCACTGTTCCAGAAACACATCCATCTCAGCATCGGTACCTATGCTGACCCGCAGGTAATCCGCTATCCGGGGTTTGTCAAAATGGCGTACCAGGATGCCCCGGTCCCGGAGGGCAGCAAAAAAGCCGGCTCCTGTTTTTTCCGGGGAACGGATAAAGAGAAAATTCGCCGATGACGGCATGACCTCAACACCCATACTGATGAGGGCAGCGGCTACCCGTTCCCTGGTGGCTATTACCTTGCGGTTCACGGCATCGTAATAGGGGCTGTCCATAATCGCGGCCTGTGCCCCCGCCTGGGCAAGCCGATCCAGGGTCTAGGAATTGAAGGAATCCCGGATCCGGCACAGCCCTTCGATTAGTGCCTCAGCGCCAATAGCAAAGCCCACCCGCAGGCCCGCAAGGGATGCGGCCTTTGAAAGGGTATGGACCGTGAGCAGGTTCGGATGCTCCGCTATATACGGGACTGCCGTCTCAGCGCCGAAAGCGGTGTACGCCTCGTCCACAAGCACCACCCTGGCCCCTTCATTATCACCCTGTACGATACTCAGCAGTTCTGCTATGGGGAGTGCCCGGCCAGTGGGGGCGTTGGGGTTAGGGATGACTACCCCGCCTGAGGCTATCTTAAAGGCCTGGTAGTCGATGGAGAAGTCTTCGGCTACCGGGATGGTACGGTAGGGGATGCCCCACAAACCGGCATAGACCGGGTAAAAACTGTAGGTAATATCCGGGAAACTTATGGGACAGATACCCTGCGGGGAAGGCCCAAAACCGTTTAACGGAGCGGCATCCCCGGGGGTGTTAAAAAACGCACCAAAGGCGAAGGCCAGGACTTCATCGGAACCGTTTCCCGCAAAGACCTGTTTCGGATGAACTCCGTAGCGGTGGGCTATTGCCTGCCGCAGTTCTGTACAGGCCGGGTCGGGATAGAGCCGCAGCTGGTCTCCCGCAGCTTTTTGAATCGCCTCAATGACCAGCGGAGACGGGGGATAGGGATTTTCGTTGGTATTGAGCTTGATGAAGGTGGCCTGCCGGGGCTGTTCCCCTGGTATATATGGGGAGAGGGAGCGAGCCAGATTACTCCAGTACATACTATAGGTCATTGCTTATGCCGCCGGTCCAACTCTTCCAGGACTTCCTCGACCTGCACACCCGCACGGGTGATGAGGGCAGTGGTAAAATAGAGCAGGTCCGCTGCTTCCCAGACGATTTCATCATGGGTCTTGGCGGTGCACACTTCCCCGGCCTCCTCCACCACCTTTTCCCGGACCAGCTCATCATCCAGGGTTGCGGTGTATGAGCCGGGGGTAGGGTTACGGAACCGTTCGGCGATGATGGACTGGAGGTATTCCCAGGTATACCGCCGGTCCATGGCGAAACAGGTGTAGGCTCCGGTATGGCAAACCGGACCAGCAGGGTCCACCACCGCGAGTATGGCGTCCTGGTCGCAGTCTGCCCGGAGACGGTGGAGTTTCAGGGTGTTTCCCGAGGTCTCCCCCTTCATCCAGATTGTATTCCGGGAACGGCTGTGAAAACAGAGGTTTCCCCGGTGGAAGGTCTCGGCCACTGCTTCCTGGTCCGCAAAGCCCGTCATCAGGACCTGGCCGTCCGGGGACTGGGCGATTACCGGAAGGAGTGCTTTGTTCCAGTTGAGGGAATGGATGAAGGCATCGGCGAGGTTTATTTTGCCGGTGTAGAGGGCCATGCCGAGTTGTACGTCGCACCTAAGGGCGGCAAGGGTCTCAATTTCTTCCAGGGTTGATACGCCTCCGGCAGCGGTGATCTTACAGGAGACTGCGGCTCGGAGCTGCTTCACCGGTTCCAAATCAATGCCGGTCATGGTTCCTTCCCGCTCTACGCAGGTAAAGAGGAACTCCGACACAAAGGGTTCTACCTGTTTGGCGGTCTCGATGAGGGGAAGGCCCGTGGGGGTTTTCCAGCCGTCCACGACGATTTCGCCGTTCCGGGCGTCTATTGCCACGATGATCCGGTTCCGGCCTATTTTTTTCGCCAGGGCCTCAAGGAACGGGGTGTTCACCGCGAACTCGCCCCCGGTGATTCCGGCGCCTTTCTTGGCAGGGTCCCGGAAGGCCATGGAGCCGGCGATGATCTTCCGGGCCCCGAGGCTTACCAGTTCCTTTGCCTGGTCTGCGGTTTTGATCCCCCCTCCGACCCGGCATTCGGCTCTGCGGAGCAGAGGCTTTATCATGTTGCTATTGGAGCCTTTACCCTTGGCAGCATCAAGGTCGATGATCGCAACTTCACCGTAACGGTCAAATTCTTCCGCCAAGCCAAGGGCATTATCCCGCTGTAACACCAGTTCCGAACCTTGCCTAAGCTGGACTACCTTTCCATCCTGTATGTCTATCGAAGCGATTACCATCTGACGCACACTCCTTTTGATTCGGCGTATTTTTTGATTTCCGGGATCGTGGTTTTCCCGAAGTGCAGCATAGAGGCTACCAAAGCAGCGTCGGCATTGCCCCAAAGCTCATCGCTGCCGGGTTCAAGCGTACCACGCGGGGGCAGCAGCACATTGGCGATCTGGTCCAGGTTCCCCGCACCGCCGGAGGCGATCACCGGTACAGGAACCGCTTCCAGCATCCTCCGGGTCAGTTCAAGATCATAGCCGGTCCCTGTACCGTCGGCATCAATCGAATTGAGGAGGATCTCCCCGGCCCCGAGTTCGACTGCTTGTATGGCCCATTGAATGGCGTCTAAGCCGGTATCGGTTCTGCCGCCGTGGGAAAAGGCGTGCCACACCGGTTTCCCCTCAGCATCATCTCCTGAGCGTTTGGCGTCAATCGAAAGCACCACGCATTGGCTTCCGTAGGCCCTGGCCATTTCCCTCAGAAGCCCGGGGTTTTGCAGTGCCGATGTACACACCGAAACCTTGTCCGCTCCGGCGTTCATGGCCTCCCGCATATCCTCTACCCGCCGGATGCCACCCCCCACGCAGAGGGGGATGAAGACCTCCACCGCCACAATGCGGACCACATCCAGCAGGGTAGCCCGGCTCTTATAGGAAGCCCCGATATCCAGGAAAGTGAGTTCATCCGCCCCTTCATCATTGTATCGGCGGGCCAGTTCCACCGGGTTGCCGGCGTCCTGGATGCCCTTAAATTTGATCCCCTTCACCACCCGTCCGTCGTCCACGTCCAGGCAGGGGATGATCCGTTTAGCCTGCATTTTTTAAAGCCCTCCTGCCCAGTGTTCCAATACGCTGAGTCCCAGAGCCCCGGATTTTTCAGGATGAAACTGGACTGCCGCAAGACCGCCCTGTTCCACCGCAGCACAGTACCGGACATAGTATTCCGCCTCTGCAGCCGTAACCGTATTGGTTTCGGGAGCGGCATAATAGGAATGTATATAGTAGAAAAACGTATTGTCCGGCAGCCCCCGGAAGAGTCGTGCAGCAGGTTTGGTTTGCGTGCGGTTCCACCCGATTTGGGGAACCTTACGACCGGGGAAACGCCGTACTGTGCCGGGAATCACTCCAAGGCCCTGTATCATCCTGCCCTCCACCGGAGGGGCCTCCTCGGAACTTTCAAAGAGGAGCTGAAGCCCGATGCAGATACCCAGAAAGGGCTTATCTGCCTGTATCCATTCCCGGAGCGCCTGGTCATAGCCGGAGGTTTCCAGGGATGCCATGGCCGTGGCAAAGTGCCCGTCCCCAGGGAAGATGATCTTTTCAAAGGGACTAGTCCCCCCAAGCTCCTCCGGACCTTTGACAAAACGGGCTGGTATGCCCAGCCGTGCCAGGGCGTTCATCACCGAACCGAGGTTTCCCGCCCCGTAATCCACCACTCCAATCATGGCTCTCTGCATACTCATACGAGGACCCCTTTGGTAGAGGGGATCAGGTCCGCGGAACGGAGATCCCGTTCAACCGCCTCCCTGATCGCCCGTGCAGCAGCCTTAAACAGGGCTTCGATCTTATGGTGATCGCTCCTCCCCCGCAGTACATCCAGGTGCAGGGTAATGCCCGCACCAGTGGTAAAGCCCTGCCAGAAATCTTCCACCGTATCGGTCTGAAACGTGGCAGTACCAGCGGCATGGACGGAACCTGAAACCAGGGGTATATTTGAAAGCCCTCCATTGAACACGAGAAAGGGCCGGCCTGAAATGTCCACCGCTGCCCGCACCAGGGTCTCATCCATGGGAAAGAGGCACGCTCCGGTCCGGCGGATGCCCCGCCGTTCTCCCAGGGCCTGGGCAAAGCATTGACCTAACACAATGCCGGTATCCTCCACCAGGTGGTGCTGATCCACCTCCAAGTCCCCGACTGCCCGGATGTCCAGATCAAAAAGGCCATGCCGGGCAAAGGTATTCAGCATGTGCACGAGAAAGCCGATGGGATAATCCAGGTGAACCTCCCCGGTTCCATCCACATTCAGTTTAACCTGTATCTCAGTTTCTTTGGTCTTCCTGGTAATCTCCCCACTTCTACTCATAAACACTCCTCATGGTACCACTTTTCGTAGATCGTATTCCACAATATCCCCGGCGCCCAGCTTCTTCAAGCGGGGTATAAGCCCGGGGACCTCGCGCTTCTGCACCGCGATCTTCACCGCGTAGCCTTCATCCCCATAGAGAGGCGACACCGTGGGACTTCGCATACTGGGGAGTCCGGCGACCAGCCCGGTAAACCGGGACTTGGACACATTCATTTCAAGCATCACCTTGTCCCGTCCGTCCAGGACCGCCTTGAACAGCATGGCCAGTTCCTCAATCCGCCCCCGTTTTTCCGGGTCTGCCATTGCGGTGGTGGAAGCCACAAAACGGGTGGAGGACTCCAGAATCGTCGCAATGATCCGCAGACCATTATCCCGGAGGGTTTGGCCTGAGGAGGTATTGTCGATGATCATATCCGCGTCATCTGGAGGAAAGACCTCGGTGGCGCCGTAGGTACGGAGGATACGGTACCCATAGCCCGCTTGATCAAGCCATGCCTTGGCAAGGCTCACATACTCGGTGGCTACGGTGAGCTTCTTTATTTTGAGCCTGGCCTCGTCCAGCTCCACCGGAACTGCAGCCACAATGCGAACCCGGTCAAAACCCAGGTCCAGGATTTCCTCCACCGCAGCCCCGCTTTCCCGAATCCAGTCTATGCCCGTGAACCCCACGTCATGGCTCCCCAATTCCAGGAGTTCCCCGACGTTCTGGGGTTTCATGATCTTGGCGTCCAGCCAATCCGCAGCAATAACCGGCCTATAGGTCCGGTCCGCAAGGCAGATAGGAAACCCCGCCTCGGCAAAGAGGCGGGAGATATTCTCAAAAATACGCCCCTTAGGTATTAATATACGCAGCTTATCCATATTTCACTCCAAAAAAAAGCCGTGGACCTCGAGTCCACGGCTGTATTACCGCTTCAATGCACCTCACGGCGCCGGACTCTCGGCTTTCCCTTCTGATGATGAAACGTAACGGTCCTGTTCATGGTTTTTAGTATAACGAGACGGGGAAAACCTGTCAATATCTATTCAGCCGTATTGCCCCGAATGGAGGCCGCGTATGGAATAGAGGGGAAAAGGGTGGAGCAAAGTCCCCGGAAGAGAGCGATATTCGGTTTGTTTTCGGAACATCCACCAAAAAATAGTTCCATGAATTAATATTGAGAAAGAAAAGGTATCCTGCAAAAAGAAAGAAACCAGAATTACAAATTAATGCTATTTTTCTTACAGAAATACGAATTATATTATTTGATTACTATTTTCAGTTCATTTTTATGTTATTCCAAGCAAAATGAACCGCCAATAATTTCCCGGTAGTTTTATCAATAGCGCCGCCTAAACTATTGAATTCATTTATATCAAAAGTCAAATCTACTGGATTTTGTCCCGGAACATGGACTACATAACCTTCATCATCTACACTATTGCCATCATACCATGTGGTATCACAATAAAGTCTGCGTCCGTCTTTTAAGACGATAACGTTCCAAGCATGATTATGCCCAGACCATGTTTCAACATTAGCTACTAGAGGATGATTTCTAAACGACTGTGACACGGCGTCAGAGTATCCTTCACAAACGGCTTTCTTAACATGTACATCACGGTATTTTACTGTTCTACCATAGGCGCTATAAAAGTCGTAATCATATTCGGTAGCTATCTGTAAAACTACTTTTTCAATTTCCCTGAACACAGGGTCTTTTCTGCGTTCTTCAATACGATATTGCGCTTCATCAGCTATTTTTTTGGTAAAAGTATAGTTGGTTTCATTGTTTCCAATAGAACCTTCGCTGTTCCCCCAAGTATAACCAATCCATGTTGGTTTATCCCACGTATATCTTTCTTTCGGCGTTACCGTATATTCCAAACACGCCTCGCCTTCTTCGTTATAGAAAAAACGATACTGTAAATCCGAAGCGGATTCGGATTGTTCGAGTAAAAATTCTGTTTTATACTGTTCCGCTGTTTCAAGAGCATATTTCGGAACATATCCGCTTGGAATGGGAATAACCATATTAACCGGTGTTGCCTCAATTACTGATGCTTCGGCCACTGGTGGGGTCGGTGCCTTTGTTGCACATGCGACCATCACCGACAAACAAACCATAATAAAAAATAATTTTTTCATATAACCCTCCTGAAAAATACTGTTTTCAGTATTGTCCCCATAGCAGTTTTTGTCAAGGGAAACGTCAAACTTTCAGTAACATTTTATAAAAATTTTGGTTGGCATTGCACAGTTCCGGCTATTTACGATGTTTTTGCCAGCAATGCGTAGCAGGGTGACAAAAATGTGTCTGAGCGTGGGAATGGAGCGTAGCGAAATGACCTAGCGAACGGAAGACCAGGCCGCTTTAGCGGCGCAGCGTAAACAGT
>JAITNU010000077.1 GCA_031290325.1 Treponema sp. | reverse complement strand
AGGGCAATCCGTACCCGGTCCCCGGGAACTATACGGATATAATGCTTGCGCATCTTGCCGGAAAGGTGGGCTAGTATAAGGTGTCCATTCTGATTATTAAGCTCTACCCTGAACATGGTGTTTGGGAGGGCCTCTCGGACTACCCCTTCTACTTCAATTGCTTCTTCTTTTGCCACAATAACTCCTTGGCATGTAAATAGTAAAGTAATAATATAGTAAAAAAGAAAAAAAGTCAATTGAATTGGAGCTTAGGTTGAGGATTTCTCCTTTTCCGTGTCATACTACGGCTATGAAGCCAATCGCGGAAATGACGGAGGATGAGGCCGCCGCTGTCCGTTTCGTGCTCATGGATATTGACGATACCCTCACACGGGAGGGGAAGCTCCTGGCCTCATCCTACAGGGCGCTCTGGAACCTGAAAGATGCGGGACTCCGGGTGATCCCCGTTACCGGCAGGCCCGCAGGCTGGTGTGACCTTATCGCACGGGAGTGGCCCGTTGATGGGGTGGTGGGGGAGAACGGCGCCCTGGCCTTTTGGGAGGAACCCCAGGCACGGGGGCTTCCGATCCTCAAGCAGGAAGTGCACCCCGAGGCAATACGGAACGATCACCCCATTCTTGCCCGTATCAAAGAGCGGGCCTTGTCGGAGGTACCGGGGCTGCGGATGGCCAAGGATCAGTTCGCCCGTCTTTTTGACCTGGCCCTGGACTTCGCCGAAGAGGAGCCGGTCCTGCCCCTGGAAGCGGCGGAGCGGGTGCGGGCTATCGCCCTGGAAGAAGGGGCTATGGCAAAGGTTTCATCTATTCATGTGAATGTCTGGATGGGGAAGTACGATAAGCTTTCCATGACCGAAGGGTTTCTTGAACACCGGTTTGGCTGGAAACCGGGAGCCGGGGACCGGGAACTGGTCTTTGTGGGGGATTCCCCTAATGATGAACCGATGTTCAGCCGCTTTCCCCTGGCCTGTGCTGTGGCCAATGTCCGCCGGTACGGGGAACACATCAAACGGCTTCCCGCCTTTGTGGCGTCACAAGAAGGTGGCGATGGGTTTGCGGAAATAGCCGGGCTGCTTCTGACAAAGCGAGCTTTTCCAAAAATTCTGCGGTACTAGACGAAGGATAAGAAACTCGTTATACTGAAAAAACACGTTTAATAAAGAATCCAGCCGTGAAGTCGCTGGGTCGCGCTCTATGTGAGTGCGTGGATTGAAACAAGTGAGGACTACATGATTCGATGTGGAGATATCGCTAAAGGGACCTGTTTACTTCAGAAAGGGCAGCCCTATATCGTCGTGGAACGGGAATTCGTCAACCCCGGGAAGGGCGGCGCCTTTGCACGGGTTAAGATGAAAAGCATCAAGGACGGTACTGTTTTAAGTCAGACTATACCCACTCAAATGGAGGTTGAAGATGCCACGGTGGACGTCCATACTTGTCAGTATCAATATGCCGATCTGGATAATTATCATTTCATGGATAATGATACCTTTGATCAGTATGAAGTGCCCATTGGTGATATGGAAGATAAGAAGTACTATCTTAAAGAGGCGAATGTCTATGAGATTACTATCTGGGAATCGAAGGTTATTGATATAAAGATACCCTATAAGGTGGTCTTTATCGTTGCGGAGAGTGAAAATTATGTGAAGGGTGATACGGTTTCAGGGGCGACCAAGCCCATTGTTACCGAGACGGGCCTTACCGTCAGGGTGCCCCTCTTCATTAAGCAGGGTGAAAAGATCCTGGTCAATACCGAAACCAATGAATATGTGGAACGGGTAAACGATTAGTCCGGGGAGCGTAGGGATGAGCGGATCGGTTGATTGGCGGGATGTTACCTACGCCCAGACCTTTGAACAGGAAGTCCGGGGCCTTGAGCGCCGCAGGGAATCGGATCCGGGCTGCAGGGTGGAGGATTTGGAGGGGTTGCTTCGGCATTTGTACGTCATGGATGGAGCTGACTGGACGGGCCGCGGTGAAGTGCAGGATATCATTATGGCCGCAACCATCGCTGCCTATGAACAGGTTATTGCCGCATGGAAAGCCGCCATCAACCCTGCATGGTCATAAGGGCCGGTATCCTGGGTTATTGCATGGGGGTGCGCCGGGCGGTAGATATGGCTATCGCGGCATCTCGCGGTTCCCCGGTTTATACTCTCGGGCCGTTGATTCATAATCCCCAGGTTTTGGAACGATTACAAGAACAGGGTATTACTATTCTGGGTGAGGAGCAGCTCCCGGCAGATCTGCGGGATACGGTGGTTATCATCCGGGCCCACGGCATCACTCCTCAACTGGAAGCCCTGTTGACCGGTCGGGGGGCATCGGTGGTGGATGCCACCTGTCCCAGGGTCAAGGCGAGCCAGATACAGGCCCGTTCGCTGACGGAACAGGGGTACGGGGTATTTCTCGCTGGTGAAGCGCATCACGGGGAACTAATCGGTATCCAGGGCTATGCTCCTGGTTGTCTGATTGCGGCGAACCGGGAGGAAGCGGAAAAGGCGGCGGAAAAACGGTACCGGGAAGCCCCTCATGAGCGGACCGCTTTGATAGGACAGACCACCATTTCCCCAGATGAATACCAGGCCATTGGGGAGGGAATACGGCAATTCTTTCCCGACGTAAAAATTCTTGATACCATTTGCAGGGCCACCAGGGATCGGCAGCGTGCCCTGCGGGACCTGTGTTCTCAGGTAGATGCTGTTCTGGTGGCAGGGGGAAGGGCCTCCGCTAACACCCGGCGACTTCTCACCATAGCCCAAGAGTGCGGCACCCCTGCATGGCTGGTGGAAGATGTCCATGAGATACCCCCCGAAATAGCATCCTACCCTGTGGTGGGACTCGCTGCCGGCGCTTCCACCCCAGATGAAATCATTGATGCCCTTGAAGCGGCGCTCAGGGGATACCTTCCGGTGATTGAGGCCCCTTTTTCTGATAGTTACTATACTTGACAGCCTATCCCCTTCATTTGTATAGTAGCCATAAGTTTAAAATTTGTGGCTCTTGTTTTATAAGGGGTGTTATGGCAATAAAGGTTTTTTCCGCTCGTACTATGGATATAGACGGACTGTTTAAGGAGGGGTATCGCACCATCAATCCTGATGAATACCTGGGTGCTCGTAGACGGCTTATGTATGGGTGAAGAGATCATGAAAGTGTTTACGTTGTCAAAGGAGTTAAATATGCCCTTTGTCGGCGGCAGTGCTGCAGAGTATCTGACTTTTACAAAGCCGACTTTTGTTGGTGTTGACGAAAAATGCTCAAGTGATAGCCTTGCTGTAATCATTATGAAAATGAAGATACCCTTTTTTTATAATCACTATGTACAGGTGAATCCTACCAATACTTCGTTTGTCGTCACAAAAGCTGATCCTGCCAAGCGAATTGTATGGGAGATAAACGGCGAACCTGCGGCGCCTTATTACGCGAAATTGGCCGGTGTATCAGGGGTTGATAAACTGAACATGAATATCTTTATGAAAAATCCCCTGGGTATTGTCGTTGGAGAAACCACCTATGTACGTAGTTTTGTCGGGATAATCGAAGGAACCGGTCTGCAATTCTTTTGTTATATCGAAGCGGGAACAAAGGTGTTCATTATGAAACCCGGTGATATAATTGACAATACACGGAAAGCCTTGCGAGATGCGGAATCCTATATTCCGAATGTGTGCGGGGCAATTCTTTTTAATTGTGTGGTCAGGTATCTTGAACTTCAGGAGCTGAGAAAGATTGATGCCTTTAATAGCGTGTTTAGTCATCTCAATTTTATTGGCTTTAATGCTTATGGTGAGGAATTATTCACCTACCATAATCAGACCTTAACCGCGATTTTCTTTGGGAGAAACTAAATGGCGCAGTTTGAGCATACAACACCTGTTCAGGGAAGAGCTTTAACCTGAAAATAAAAAGGCTCTTTCATTATTTAAATAGCAAACTCAAGTCGCTGATTGTTGAAATCATTTCCAGAAGCGAACTTCTGAGTATTACGATTGTCTATTTGAATAATACCTTTGGAGGTGTTTCCGAAACAATGCAACGGGTGAATCTTTCATTTCAGAAGAGTACCAAAGTTTTTGTTGATACCTTCCAAACCAATCAGCATCATATTGACCGTATTAATAATGGATTTAAGATTATCGGTACTGGTTTTCGGGAGTCTTTTACCATTACCGATGAATTGCAGGGTGTCGCGAAGATCGCAGGGGAAAATCTGTCGGTGATTCATAATATTACCGAGCTAACAAATATCCTCGCCCTTAATGCGTCAATCGAGGCGGTACGGGCAGGAGCGGCAGGCAAGGGTTTTGCCGTGGTAGCATCGGAGATCCGCAAACACGCGGTAACCTCCAAAGCTGCGGTCGAAGCTATTTCGGATAATATCCAGGAACTTTAGATCATTTACTGGTTGAAGATGTATGGAATTTTCTATAATTATGGATACCTTCCTCCCCTATAGTCATTATCCTGTAAGCATAGTATAATCCAGGATATTACGATTGAGGAGGCATTTTTCAATGTCAATGTGGGATACGGTAACGGTTAAGGATGGGCTATGGTACCGGTGGCGGCTGAATGGAGCCCTGGCTTATCTGTGCAAAGTGGGGGACCTCTGGCAGAGCGCCTTTAAGACCATACTTTTTATGGATATGCAGGATGATTGCGGTGGACCGGAGGACGCGCCGCCCCCCGAATCCCTGCCCATAACCCTGGGAGCGGGGAAAGGGGAGGCGGTTTCCCTGCATCCCTATATTGCCAAACAACCCTATTTTCTCTCCCTGGGGGATAAGTTATGCCTGTTTCCGGGTATGGAGGTACGGTTCAACCTGGCCCTGCCACCGCAGGTACAATTTGAACTGTCCGGGGAGTGTTTAGCCCGGACCATGCCCTTCCTGCTGCCTGAAACCTGGGATGGGGATGATACCATGTCCGGGATGCTCTGTTATGCCCTGCCCCGGCCCCAGGCGCCGTTTTATTATGGGGCAATCGAATCCCTTCCTCCTGGTTCGAGCCTCACCGAAGGTTCCCGGGCTGACGTGTTTATTCACAGTGAGGTCATCCTCCGCAACCGGACCAAGGCTGCCTTGGACCTGGATCATCTGGTCATTGATACAGAAACCATCGATCTCTTTGAACATGAGGGGCGGCTTATTGGTGATGTGGTGATCGTTGACGCCCTGGGCGGGGGGGAGCTGAGGGTAAATACCCCCTCGGTGGTGCCGGCAGGATACCGGAAAATCAGCACCGGCAGTAAAGACGGTTTAGGAAACCGGCTCATCCGGCATGGAGCGGGATTCTTAAAAAATATTACCGCCCTGGCCTGAGCTGCGGTACCTGTAATGTTCATTTTTTTTCATTTTAAGAGGTAATCATGGATACATTCATAACCAATATCATTTCCGATTTATTTCAGGATACTGACCCCCTCACCATCCTGGGCCGGTTCATTTCTCTGGCCCTCACCATATTCTTTATCATCGTGGTCTTTAATGTGGTGCAGCTTATTGTGGGAAAGATCATCAAGGGACGGATCGGCGACCCCCAGGTCATGATGGTACGTAAGGGTATCAAATACACGGGGATGATCATGGCCGTCCTGTTTCTGTTTAAGAGCCTGGGGATCGATACATCCGCCATTCTGGGAGCCGCAGGGGTTGCAGGTATCGCCGTCGGCTTTGCCGCTCAGACCTCTATATCAAGCTTCATATCCGGGCTTTTTCTGATTTCGGAAAAGCCCTGCCAGGTGGGGGATGTTATCACCGTGGGAGATGTGAGCGGGGTTGTGCTCTCGATAGACCTCCTCTCAGTTAAGCTCCGCACCTTTGACAACCTCTTCGTCCGCATCCCCAATGAGACCATTCTCAAAGGCAACCTCACCACCGTTACCCGTTTCCCCATCCGGCGCCTTTCTCTCAGCTTCAGTGTGGCCTACAAGGAAGACCTGGAGCAGGTCCGGGCTCTACTCATGGACCTGGCTTCCAAAAACATCTACTGCCTGAAAAATCCCGCCCCTTTCTTTGGCTTTGATACCTTTGGCGATTCCGGCATTTCCCTGCTATTCAACGTGTGGTTTGAGAAAGACAACCTCTGGAATCTTAAAAATTCCCTGCTTATGGCGATTAAAAAGAGCTTTGAGGAGCAGGATATTGAAATACCCTATCAAAAGATTGATATTAATATAAGTAACAGCGTTACCGGCATCAATGAGGAGCATGTTTGATGAATAACAGCGGATCCGGGGATCCCCGGAAAAACAAAAAGAAGAATTCTGGGCCTGATTTCCCCTTCGGGGGGCCCCGGCTGCCGGATTTTAAGCCTTTTAAGGGATGGAAATTCTCCATCGTGTATATTCTTATCCTGGTGGTAGGGATGAGCCTCTTTAACTACGTGTTTCTCAACCGGGTGAATCCCACGATTGATTTTTCCGAGTTTAAGAACAAGATCGTCTCAGGTGAAATTAAACGGGTGGAACTGACGGATTCCTATTTTACCGGTTATACCACCTTGCAGCGGCGGGAACCGCTCCCCACGCCGCCCTTGAGAAATCCCTATGCTGCGCCCTCTGATGCGGTGTACCGGACCGTGCCGATCAACGACCCTGAGATTATCAAGCTCATGGATGAAAAGGGGATTGCCTATTACGCCGTTTCCCGTGAAGGGAGCACGATCCTCAACATCATCTTCAGTTGGGTCCTGCCTATCGCGTTTTTCTTCTTTATCTGGCGCTTTCTGATGAAACGGCTGGGCAACATGGGGGGCAATGTGCTTTCGGTGGGGCAGAACCGGGCGGTGATCGTGGCGGAAGGGGATATCGTTACCCGTTTTTCCGATGTAGCCGGGGTTGACGAGGCCAAGGAGGAACTGGTGGAGGTGGTTGATTTCCTCAAAACCCCCAAGAAGTATACGGATATCGGGGGCAAGATCCCCAAGGGGGTGCTCCTGGTAGGTCCTCCAGGTACGGGAAAGACCCTCCTGGCCCGTGCGGTGGCTGGGGAGGCAGGAGTCGCCTTTTTTCGCATGAGCGGCGCGGATTTTGTGGAGATGTTCGTCGGGGTCGGGGCCGCACGAGTCCGGGACCTCTTCAAGCAGGCCCGTGATAAGGCCCCCTGTATCATCTTCATTGATGAACTGGACGCCATCGGCAAGAGCCGGATCAACAACATCGCCGGTGGCAATGACGAGCGGGAACAGACCTTGAACCAGCTCCTGGTGGAGATGGACGGTTTCGATGCCACCAGCGGCCTCATCATCCTGGCGGCCACGAACCGGCCCGATGTATTGGACCCGGCCCTCCTGAGACCGGGTCGTTTCGACCGGCAGGTCCTGGTGGACCGGCCTGATCTCAAGGGACGGGAGGCGATATTACGGATCCACTCCAGTGCGGTGAAACTCGGCTCCCAGGTGGACCTCGCCGCGGTTGCCCGGAGCACCTCCGGCTTTGTGGGGGCGGACCTGGCGAACATCGTGAACGAGGCGGCCCTCCTCGCGGTCCGGGGCGGGCGACAGCTCGTGGCCCAGAAGGACTTTGAGGAGGCTATCGAGAAGACGGTGGCAGGACTTCAGAAGAAGAACCGTATCATTTCCCCCCATGAGCGCCGGATCGTGGCGTTCCACGAAACCGGGCACGCTCTGGTTGCGGCCTTTACCCCCGGCTCGGATCCGGTGCAGAAAATTTCTATTGTGCCCCGGGGCTTTGGCGCCCTGGGCTATACCCTCCAGATGCCTGTGGAGGATCGTTACCTCATGACTCAGGACGAACTCCTGGGAAAGATCGACGTGCTCCTGGGAGGCCGGGCCGCTGAAGAGCTGGTCTTCGAGAAGATCTCCACCGGCGCGGCCAATGACCTTACCAAGGCCACGGACATTGCCCGGAAGATGATCACCGATTATGGCATGAGCAGCCGCTTTAGGAATGTGGCCCTCACCCAGCGGGGCGCAGGTATACTGGGACCCCAGGCCCCGGAACCCATGTTCCACCGGGAGTATTCCGAGGCGACCCAGCAGTACATTGATGAAGAGATAGCCCACATCGTGGAGCGGCAATACGCAGTGGTAAAGGATACCTTGGGCCGGAACCGGAACGTACTCAATAGGGTGGCAGGCTTGTTACTGGAAAAAGAATCCCTGGATGAGAAGGAGTTTAAAGAACTCCTTGAGCAAGGCTGAAATCTATGGTAACAACCGCGTATATCCGTAACTTTTGCATCATAGCCCATATTGACCATGGAAAGTCCACCCTGGCGGACCGGCTCATTCAAAAGGGCCACCTCGTGGAGGACAGGGATTTCCAGGACCAGATTCTGGATACCATGGACATTGAACGGGAACGGGGCATCACCATAAAAAGCCAGGCCGTTACGATTCCCTATACTGCGGCAGATGGCCATGAGTACGAGCTTAACCTGGTGGATAC
>JAITNU010000039.1 GCA_031290325.1 Treponema sp. | reverse complement strand
GGGAGCAGTCAAAAACAATCGGCAGCGTTTTGAAGAAGATAAAGGATTCCATAGACAAGATCACGAAATCCACAGACGCCGTTTTGAACAAGTTTGAAGCGATTGACTCAGGCGTTAAGATTGTATCCGATCAGGAACAAACTATCCGCAGCGCTATGGAAGAACAGAATGAGGGCAGCCGGCAGATCCTCCAAGCGATAAGCTACTTGAACGAAGTAACCCAGATGGTAAAGGGCGGTTCTGAAGAGATGCTTCAGGGCAGTCGGCAGGTTATCACCGAGGGTAAGAACCTTGAGATGGCGACCCAGGAAATCACCAACGGTATAAACGAGATGGCTAACGGCGCGGATCATATCAGCATCGCGGTCAATCAGGTAGATGATATCAGTGGTCATAATAAAGAAAATATTAACGCCCTGGTACGGGAAGTGTCCAAGTTTAAGGTTGAGTAAGTCCACCGAAGAAGAAAAACACGGAGGAAGATTTTATATTCCCTCCGTGGGTACTCCGTGAAACTCTGTGGTTAAGAATTTTGTGGGTAAAAAACGTTGTGCATAAACAGTAGCTCTTGACAGAGCAATCTGAAATAGTTACAATTATAATGATTCTATTTATAGAAACGTTTCTGAATACAGAAACAATACCAGCATTATGAAAGGAGCACATCATGGCAAAGAAAATCCCCACTCGGTTGTACCTTGATGAGGAGGAGATCCCCAAATATTGGTACAACCTCCGGGCAGATATGCAGGACAAACCGGACCCAATACTGCATCCAGGTACCTTACAACCTGCCACTGCCGCAGACCTTGAGACCGTGTTCTGCAAGGAATGTATCAAACAGGAACTTGATGAAACCACCCGCCTCATCGAAATCCCCGAGGGGCTCCAGGAATTTTACCGGGCCTACCGCCCCGCCCCCCTGATTCGGGCCAGGTTTCTGGAAAAGGCCCTGGGTACCCCTGCGGAAATCTACTATAAGCACGAAGGGACCAACACCTCTGGTTCCCACAAGCTGAATTCAGCGGCGGCCCAGGCGTTTTACGCGAAAGCCGAAGGCCTCAGCTCCCTTACCACCGAAACAGGAGCGGGTCAATGGGGGACTGCCATGGCCATGGCCTGCGCTTTTTACGGCCTTGGGCTTACCGTGTACATGGTGAAGGTGAGTTCCGAACAGAAGCCTTACCGGAAGGCCCTCATTGAGACCTACGGCGCGAACCTCATCCCCTCGCCGTCAAATACCACCGAAGCGGGGCGTAAGATTCTGGCCCTTAACCCCAATACCGGTGGTTCCCTGGGCTGCGCCATCTCGGAAGCAGTTGAAACCGCGGTTAAAACAGATAAATGCCGCTATGTGTTGGGCAGCGTCCTCAACCATGTGGTGCTGCACCAATCGATCATCGGGCAGGAAGTAAAGGCCGCCCTGGATAAGTACGATATCAAGCCGGATATTATCATCGGCTGTGCCGGAGGCGGCTCAAACCTCGGTGGGTTAATCGCGCCCTTCATAGGGGATAAGCTGGCCGGAAAATCAAAGACCCAGTTTATCGCGGTAGAGCCTGCTTCCTGCCCCTCCTTTACCCGGGGACGCTATGCCTACGACTTCGGGGATACGGCAAAGACCACCCCGCTGTTACGGATGTACACCCTGGGCAATGGCTTTATCCCCTCGGCCAATCACGCAGGGGGCTTGCGGTACCACGGTATGAACCCGATCCTCTCGAAGCTCTACCACGACGGTTTTCTGGAAGCCCGCTCTGCCGTACAGACCGATGTGTTTGATGCCGCAGTTCGTTTTGCCAAAATCGAAGGGATCCTGCCTGCCCCTGAATCGTCCCACGCCATCAAGATCGCTATTGACGAGGCCCTTGCATGCAAACGGACTGGCGAAAAGAAGAGTATCCTCTTCGGCTTGACCGGTACCGGCTATTTTGATATGACAGCGTACATGGCTTACAATGCCAAAACCATGAGCGACGTCATCCCAAGCGACGCTGACTTAGAACGGGGCTTTTCATCCCTGCCGGATATTCCGCAAAATAAGCAGTAGTACATCACCGTGCCGGCGGTGTTTCCACTATTTTCTTCTTGTTCCATTCCGGCAGCAGGGATTCAGGGCCATAGATTAATGCCCGGATCAAGGCTCCGGCGCAGGTTTCCAGGACCTGATCCAGGATCTGCTGCTCCTGAGCGCTAAAGTCCGAAAGCACCCAGCCTGCAATATTATCATGGTTGGGCCGGCCTATGCCAATGCGAAGGCGCCAGAAGTCGGCGGTGTCAAAACGGGTTTTCATGGAGCGAAGCCCGTTATGGCCCCCAAGCCCTCCGGAAAACTTCAGGGCCGCGGTGCCCAGGTGTAGTTCCAGGTCATCATGGACCAGGAGAATCCGCTCCGCCGGTATCTTAAAAAAAGTAGCCCCCTGATACACCGAATCACCGGAGCAGTTCATGTAGGTATGGGGCATGAGGAGGTGTAGTTTTGCAGGCAGCTTGTGTTCATCCAGGGTCTTCGGGGACGTTTCCCCAAGGCCCGGTTCTGGCTGAACATAGAGCCGGTTTCCCTCTATAGCGGCATACAGTCCCTTATATTTCTGCTGCCAATTCAGGGAAGAAAAAAAAGGAAGCCCCTCTGCCAAAAGCCATCCGACGTTATGCCGGTTGCGGGCGTATTCCCTGCCGGGGTTGCCCAGGAAGGCGATAAGTTCAATCATAAGGTGAATCTCCCATTGCAATAGTACTATAAACACCGTAAAATATTAAGAGCAGAACCGCACAAACCATCATGAACAATAAGTTCGTAGTTTTATAGAGAAAATCTGAAAAAAGAATCAAAAGAACTTGACTTGCTTGGTTCTTTTTTTGTATTATAGATAACATAAGTAAGTGATTTTGTACGGGCCGCTAGCTCAGCTGGTAGAGCAGCAGACTCTTAATCTGCGGGTCGAAGGTTCGATCCCTTCGCGGCTCATAGTATGTAAAATGAAAAGATTCCCCTTGATTATGAGTATATAGATATTTATTATTTGATAGGTTTCTCATTATATAAACCCTGATATGCCGGGTTTTGAGTCTTATTTTATTGAAGAAACTAGAGGTACATTGATGATTGTGATGAAATTCGGAGGCAGCTCGGTTGCCAATGCGGAACGGATCCGCTATGTTGCTCAGATTGTGGGACCGGAACTGAAACGGAAGCCGGTACTCGTATTGTCCGCTATGGGGGATACCACGGATCACCTTTTGGAGGCTGCCGAGGAGGTGCTTAAAGCTGGAAAAAGGCCAGTATCAATTGATAAAATTGCGGACCTTCATATAAAAACCATACAGGAACTGAAGCTCTCAGTTCAGGAGGAAATCAGGTCCCTGCTGGAAGAACTGCAAAATCTCCTCACCGGTATATCCCTCATAAAGGAGTTAACCAGCAAGACCAGGGATTACCTCGTGTCCTTTGGGGAACGGCTTTCGATACGGATCACCGCCGCCTACTTCAACTCCATCGGGATTAAAGCCCAGGCCCTGGACGCATGGGATGCAGGGTTTCTTTCGAATTCACAATTCTCCGCGGCGTGGCTTTCAAAGGAAAGCTGGAACCTGATTCCCGGTAAACTGAAGCCCCTCACCGAGGAGGGTATCCTGCCGGTGGTTACGGGGTTCATTGCCAAGGACGGGAACGGCGCCATCACCACCCTGGGACGGGGTGGTTCGGACCTCACCGCCACGGTCATTGCCGCGGCGTGCCAGGCAGAGGAAGTCCAGGTCTGGAAGGACGTGGACGGGATCCTCACCGCAGACCCCCGGCTGGTGCCTGATGCCCGGCCCCTGGAGGCGATTACCTACGAGGAAGCAGCGGAACTGGCCTACTTCGGCGCGCAAGTGCTCCATCCGCGGGCCATGCAGCCCTGTGCCAAAACCGGGACCCCGGTCTTGGTGAAAAATTCCTATAATCCAGAAGCTCCGGGAACCCGGATTGTCGCTTCTTTAGAACAAAGGACCGGACCGGTCCACGCGATTACCTCCCGGCAGAATGTTACCCTGGTGGACATCGTATCCACCAGGATGGTGGGCCAGTACGGGTTCCTGGCGGAGGTATTTTCCAACTTTGCCAAACACTGCATTTCCGTGGACATGGTCGCCTCCAGTGAGGTTTCCATCTCGCTGACCATAGATGCGGCTAATACGCTGGAAGCCCTGCAAGAGGACCTCTCGCGGATTGCCTCGATAACGATCAAAACCGGCAAGGCCATCGTTACCATCATCGGGGATGTACGCCGGTCTTCAGAGATCCTGCAGCGGGCCTTCGGGGTATGCGCCGCCTTGGACATACAGGTGCAGATGATTTCCCAAGGGGCCAGCAAAGTCAACATCAGTTTTATTGTAGATGATACCCAGGCCGCAGAGGTGGTCAAAAAGTTGCACAAGGCTTTTTTCTGTTAAATAAAGGGAGGTGATCCAGAAACGTGTTGCTCCTATGGTTTGTGGTTACATTCTTCTTGGATCACTATCCACATAATGATTGACATAATTGTTAGTTTTTAATAATATAGTTATAGGCATACAACAGATAGGTTAGGAGCTGATCATGCTGTCTTTTTTAAGGGAAAATGTATCCACCATTCTGGTAGGGGTGGTGGTATTCGGCACCCTCGCGATTGTCCTGGCGAGGGTTGTCCTGAATATCCGGCGGGGGAAATCCCCCTGCGGCTGTACATGCGGCTGTGCCGGGAATTGTCCGAGTGGTAATCACCAGGGGACTGCCAGGTAAGCCCCAGGTTTTTCACCTGGAAAACCAGAAACTGCAGACCTGTGAATACTGCGACAAAATCCGCTTTGCCGCAGATTTTCGTAGCATCGGCGCCGTAAGGCTGAAGTGAAAAAAAAAGCCCGCCGTCAGGCGAGCCATTAATAGGGAAAAAAATCAGCATAACTTATTGTTGTATTGTGGTCCAGAGTTCGTAGAGTTTCAGTTTAGGTACAAATTCAGATAAACACACCAAAGTCAGACCGGTCATAATACCGCTGTAAAAATCATTGTACCGACGCCACATCAAATCATACCGTTCCAGTAAGTCCTGCCGTCCTGCAAGGCCCTTATAGAACCTCTTGACATAGCCGTTATCAACGAGATACTCATAAAAACCGGTGATTTCCTCGATCTTCGGTTTTCGTTTCGCACATTCATTGAAAAACACGGCATGACTGCTCCGTTCATGGGACTTTGTCATATCCCGCACATACATGATCGGTTTGCGTTCATCGGAGAAATAAAACGTAAAGGGCATGTCCGGGGAAAAATTACCGGTGAAGGCTTGTAGATACTGGTAAATGTGTAGCAGCGGTGGCCTTATGCCTTCGTTTTTTGCAATGAGATAATTGACGATCTCTTTTTCTGTTTTTGTTAAGTTTTTCATATAAAACACCGTTTATTTTTTCAGTGATTCATTCCAGTATTTATACAGTTTTAAGCGAGGGATAAAGTGCATGGAGCAGACAAAAGTAAACGCCTTGATTTCAGCAATCGTAAACTCATCGTATCGGCGCCACTGGTCAGGTAAATCAAGAGGACATTCTATGCGTTCTTTATCTGA
>JAITNU010000204.1 GCA_031290325.1 Treponema sp. | reverse complement strand
CAACTGGAGCGCCTACGAGGACATAATGGCGATACAACCGTAGAAGGAGAAAAACCACGGAGGACACAGAGGAACACGGAGGAGGAAAGAGATTTTGTATTCCCTTCCGTGTCGTCAATACTTTGTCCAAACCGAGAAAAAAACCGGGGCTGCCCGCTTTTGTGGACAACCCCGGCACCCCCTTGTTTGTGGCATGACGCCGATATTTATTCCTCAGTCTCCTGTACCCGGAACGCCTGGGACAACTTGATGACCTCGTCGGCGATTTTACCGGTGATCGGGGAGTAGTGGTCGAACTCTACACTGAACGATCCGGTTCCGCTGGTAATGGAGCGGAGATCAATGGAGTACCGCAGGAGTTCTGCCTGGGGTACCTGGGCACGAATTTCCTCAATGCCACCGCCCACGGAGTTTTGTCCCAGAATCTTGCCCCGCTTGCCCGATAAATCGGACATCACGTCCCCCAGGTATTTGCTTTCCACAAACACCGTGATGTTCATGATAGGTTCCAGGAGGGTCGGGGCGGCCTGGCGCATGGACTCCCGGAAGGCGTTTCGGGCAGCCAGCTTAAAGGCCAGTTCCGAAGAATCTACCGGGTGTTCCTTGCCGTCCACAATCTTCACTTCCACATCTACCACCGGATACCCCGCCATGACCCCGGCGGCCATGCCTTCGAGTACCCCCTTCTCAACCCCTGGAATGTAGCCCTTGGACACGGCACCGCCAAAGATGGCGTTAATGAACTTGTACCGCTCCCCGCGGGGAAGGGGGGCGATTTCCAGAACCACCTTGCCGTACTGTCCGTGGCCGCCGGTCTGCTTCTTGTGGGTGTATTCGGCGGAAGCCTTTTTGGTGATGGTTTCCCGGTAGGGCACCCGGGGAATACGGGTTTCTACCTCAATCTTCTGATTCTGCTTGATCTTATCCAGGATGATATTGACCTGGAGTTCCCCCATGCCGGAAATAACCGTTTCCTTGGTTTCGGCGTTGAATTCGTACCGGAAGGTCCGGTCCTCTTCGGCGGCACGGAGCAAAAATTCCCCCAGCTTATCGTCATCCTTCTTCGCCACCGCGTTCACCGCCACAGAATGGACCGGTTCGGGGAGCCGGAGGGGCAAGAAGTTGATGGAAGTGTCCCCACCGCTCAGGGTGTTGTTGGTGTTCAGACTTGCCGCTTTGGAAACGATCCCCACATCACCGGCGTAGAGTTCCCGGATTTCCTCCAGTTTCTTGCCCTGGCAGGTGTAGAGCTTGCCGATCCGATCCTTCTTGTTTTCCGAAACATTGAAAGCCTCAGAATCGGCGGAGAGCTTGCCACTGATAACCTTGATCCAGGATAGTTTCCCGGAAAACTGATCGTAAGTGGTCTTAATCACCAGCGCGGCCAGGGGCTTATCAGGGTCAATGGAGACCTCCCGGGTGGTTCCGTCCACATTCAGGCAGACATCCTTTGCGGTCCGGGGATCAGGGCTAATATCGGCGATAAAGTCCAGCAAGGGGATAAGCCCCGAGTTTTTGAGGGCCACCCCGCCAAAGGCGGGAACCACCTTGTGGTCTGCCAGGGCTTCGATCAGCCCCTGGCGTACTTCTGCGGCATCCAGAGAACCCTGGTCGATATAGCGCTCCATCAGGGCGTCGTTCCCCTCGGCAGCAGCCTCAATCAGTCCTTCCCGTGCGGCGGCAACAGCATCCTGATACTCCGCCGGAATGGTCCCTTCCTTTTCAACCGCGTCCCCCTGGGCAAAGTAGGCCTTTTCATTCAACACATCAATGACGCCTTGGTACCCAGGACCGTTCCCCATGGGCAGGGTAAGCACCACAGGATTCACTTTGAACTTTTCTTTTATATCCCCCAGAACCCGGTTAAAATCAGCCCGTTCATCATCCATTTTAGTAATGAAAATACCGCGGGGCTTGTTCCGGCCCTCAAGGTTACGCCAGAGCTTGACCGTCTCAATCTGAATCCCCGCCCTGCTGTCCACCGTGAGGAGGGCAAATTCCGAGGACCGGAAGGTCAGAATCACATCCCCGATAAAGTCGGAAGATCCAGGGGTATCAAAGAGATTTATCTTCTTGTTTTTCCGCTCCAGGTGGGCTAAGGCAGCATGAATCGAGATTTTCCGCTCGATTTCTTCAGGACTCGAATCGCCAATGGTCTTGCCGGATTCCACCGTTTCGGCCTTGGGGATAACGCCCCCCACAAAAAGCAGGTGTTCAAAGAGGGTTGTTTTGCCGGTTCCACCATGACCGGCGATGGAAATATTTTTGATAAGATCCGTGGTGTAGCTCACAGAAGTTCTCCTTGCAGTAAAGTCTTAATCTTTCAATATGAATATGATGAAGCCCTATGGCCGGATTGTCAAGAAAAATGTCTATATATTATAGTAAAAACTATCATGGATGAACGAAAAAAAAATATCAAAGAACTGGAAACCCAAAAACAGGAAGCGGCGGAATCCCTTAACCTGATGCTGGAAAACCTGGGGGAAGCCCGTATGAACAGCATGAAGACCTCCGCTGAAGCTGCTCAGGCGGATGATGGTGAGGATTTAACGGAATATCAGGGGCTGCTTAAGGAGATAGCCGATTCCGAAGGGGCTATCAAGGCCATTGAAGCGGATACTGCCCGGTTACGGGAACTGGAGGACCTCATAAGCGGAAAGGAAGCGGACCGTTCCCAGATGGCCCAGGAACTCGCCGGTCTTTATATACGCCTTGGGGAGCTTGTCTTGCAGGACCCGGACTATGAGACCTTTGCCGCTTCGTATCAGAAGCAGACCGAGGGGCTGCTCCCCAAAATAGCCGCCCTGGAAGACCGTCTGGGCACTTTGGATGATAAGCGGACCGGGGTCTTCAGTTGGATAGGCAAAAATGCCCAGAGTATGGTGATCCGTTCTTTTCTGGGAAAGAGTCAGGATAATTTACAGCGGGTCTATGGGATGGCAGGGGAACAATTCCTTCACTCCCCTGTTATTGAATCCATCGAAAGCCGGGAACTCCCCCTGGTGCAGGATATCCAGAATATACGGAAGGGTATTTCCGGGCTTGAGGAGGAACTGAGCGCCCTTCGGGAGGAACGCCGGAACATCGTTAAAGCCTTTGACGCCCAGGGAAAACAGGGCCTTGAAAAACACATTGCCCAGACGAGGAGCGAGTTACGGATCCTCTATCGCAAGGCCGGTAAATCCGCCGCTTCCATCATGGAGCGGGATGACCAGTTGCTAGTGGAGGCCATTGAAAAGCAGCGGGAAAAGATACGAAGCCTTGAGCATGAGATAGATCAGCTCAATGCCGCCCTTGCCATTGATGAAGAAACAGCAAACATCGAAAAGCTGAACAGCACCATCACGGAGCACCGCCGGCGTATCGCTGCCAGTGAAAAGGCCATTGCGGACTTTGAAACCCGCATTGATGAAGCGAACCGGCATATTGCCGCATTAACAATACGGCGGGATTCCCTTAGGCTTGATAAATGAAGTGCTTCCATGCTGAAGGGGTAATACCGGTCTTGTTTTTGAAGACCCGGGAAAAATAGTATTGGTCCTCAAAGCCCAGCTTAAAGGCGACTTCCTTTATCGATAGGTCCTCCTGTTCGAGGATACTTTTGGCGTGATGTATCTTAATGTGCATATAGTATTGATAGGGCGTCATGGAGGTATAGGTTTTAAAAATTTCGTTAAACCGTGAGGTACTGATGTTCAGTTGTTCGGCAATACCGGATATATTGATATCCCCATAGATATTTGATTCCATGAGGTATTTGGCTTTTTCTACGATTTTTTGGTAATAATTGGGCTGTTCCTTCCGCCGTTTGTAGGCCAGCATTTCGGCGATCAAGGTTAGGATCCCGGAACAGGCTTTGAGCTGATAGAGGGGTCGCTGGGTACGCACCTCATCGAAAATCTGATTAAAAATCGTCAGGATACAATCACGAAGCCCGATTTCAAAAAAGACATGCTCTTGGGAGAGTATCCCTTCTTCCAGCAAGCGGGTAAAGAAAGAACCGTTAAACCCGGCCCAGTATTCGTGCCAGCCTATTTCATAGACCGGTTTGTAGAAGTGTTTCATCCCCGGCAGGAGCAGGAGCAGCGAACCGGGTATGACCGTATAGGTTTTCCCGCCTGCCGCAAAGATGCCCTCACCGTTACTGACATAGACGAGCTGAAATTCCGGCAGAGTCCGGCCTTCGGCAACCTGGCGGAATATCATGGGATGGGCGCTCTTATTCGGAGGATAGACCGTATTCGGGAGCACATCGATATCCCCTGCAGTGGTGCAGACCATCCCCAGCTTCTCATCTTCCTCGCTATAGGGGAAATAGTGCAGAAAGGGTTCCCATTTTTTCTTTGCCATCTTCTTCATAGTATGGTATAATACCACGGTTTTTTTTATAGCGCCACCCCATACTCTTGATGAAGCCACAATTTTTATCCATCATTTAAATAGAAATATCCATTCACGGTAGTGAAAATCAGGTGGAAACTGAATCAACAGTTTTGTGAGAAGGAGAACGGATGAAAGCGGATATCGGTCATCTGAAAATATGTTATATTGGCGGCGGTTCACGGAACTGGGCCTGGGTGCTGCTGCAGGATTTGGGGTTTGAAAAAGATATTAAGGGCACCGTTGACTTATACGATCTGAAAAATGAAGCGGCACAGGACAATGCACTAATCGGGAACCGCCTGATGGCGGAACATAATCCGGGACAATGGACCTTTAAGGCAAATCCTTCGCTCCAGGATGCCCTCGTGGGCAGCGATTTTGTGTTTATATCAATTCTCCCTGGGGACTTTGAGGAAATGGCGGTGGATGTCCACGCGCCGGAACAATACGGCATCTATCAGTCTGTCGGCGACACCGTTGGCCCTGGGGGACTTGTTCGGGCCATGCGCACGATCCCCCAGTTTCAGGAAATAGCACAGGCGATTAAAACCTGGGCACCTGATGCGTGGGTACTCAACTATACCAATCCCATGACGATATGTACCCGCACCTTATACCGGGAATTCCCGGGGATCAAGGCCTTCGGATGCTGCCATGAAGTGTTTCACACCCAGGAACTGCTTCGCACGGTGCTTGAAGAAGCGAAGGTGATCCCTGAAAACACGGTCAAACGGGATGAAATCAAAACACGGGTCCTGGGCATCAATCACTTCACCTGGATGGATAGGGCAACTTACAAAAACATCGACATTTTTCCCTATTACCAAGCCTTTGTCGCCCGATACGGTGAAACAGGCTTTGAAAGGCCAGGGCCTCTTACGTGGCGGAACGATTACTTTTCCTGCGCCGAACGGGTCAAAATGGATCTGTTCCGGCGCTACGGATGTATCGCCTGCGCGGGGGACCGGCATCTGGCGGAATTCTGCCCCCACTCATGGTATATGCACAGTCCTGAGCAGGTACAAACCTGGATGTATTCCCTCACCCCCGTATCCTTCCGCATTGAAAAGCGCGAACAGCTTGAGCAGAAGGCCCGTGCCTATCGGGAGGGAACCGAAAAGATGGAGCCGCTGGCTTCAGGTGAGGAGGGTATCAGGATTATGAAAGCCCTCCTTGGTTTAGAGGATATCGTAACCAACGTAAACCTTCCCAACCAGGGGCAGATGCCTGATTTCCCCGGTGGTGCGGTGGTAGAAACCAACGCGCTTTTTTCACGGGACCGCATACAGCCCCTGGTAAGCGACGGGCTGCCAGTGGACATACGAAGCCTTGTTATGCCCCATGTGTATAGTCAGGAAGGTATTGTTGAAGCAACATTTGAGCGGGACCGGGAAAAGGCCTTCCGGGTATTCTCCCATGATCTTTCTATTCAGACCTTGTCCCTGAAGGACGCCCGGAAACTCTTTGGCGATATGATCGCCAAGACCCTGCACGGGCAGTGGGAAAACTGAGGCGGATTCCATGATAGACCGGAAACGTTTGATAAGCCGCCATAACCCTCGGTATACAAAAGCAGAAAAAGACGCACCCCTGTCGGTGGGAAACGGAACCTTTTGTTTTACCGCTGATGTTACGGGCCTGCAAACCTTTCCGGAACACTATGCGGATTTTCCGCTCTGCACCATGGCCAATTGGGGCTGGCATTCCTATTGTACCGCCGACCTGTCAGCATTGCGCCTGACCCCTTACGACACCTTCGGGCGGCAGGTTGGTTACGCCACGGATGAAACCGGCCAGGAGGAGCTTTTCAAGGCCCTCAGACAAAATGCCCACAAGTTCCACCTGGGGAGCATCGGCTTTGAGCTGCCGGTTACGGCTTCCGGTATAATGGCCGGTACCCTGGAAGAACTTTCCCTCTGGGAAGGAATCCTCAGTTCCGCGTTTGTCTGTGCAGGAGCGGGGGTTTCTGTTGAAACCCTGGTGCATCCAACAGAAGATACCCTTTGTATACGCATAGTCTCTCTGCTCTTGAAAACAGGAACCCTGGGAGTACGGCTTTCATTTCCCTACGGGAGTCACAAAAAAACAGGGGCCGATTTTTCAGTACCCGCTCTGCATACAACAGCACTCATTGAAAAGAGCGCGGCAGGGATTGTACTGAGGCGTACCCTGGACACAACTGTATACCAGGTACACATCGCCTTGGGGAAAGGCGTATCAGCAGCCTTTGATGAGCCGCATACCCTGCGCTTTACCGGTGCCTCTGATGTGATGGAGCTTTCGATTCGGTTTGTGCCTGTATCGATCCCCACTGTACCGGCAGAAACACTGCCGGCGCACTCTGGTGTGCCTCCGATGTTTGCAGAAGCCCGTGCTGCCTGTGTTTCCTTTTGGGAGCGCTACTGGAACGAAGGTGCGGCGCTTGATCTGAGCGCTTCCCGTGATGGCCGGGCGCTTGAACTTGAACGGCGTATCGTGCTTTCCCAGTACCTTACGGCGATTCAAAGCAGGGGGACTATTCCGCCTGCGGAAACAGGACTTACCTGTAATAGCTGGTATGGCAAATTTCATTTGGAAATGCACTATTGGCATGCTGCACACTTCGCGCTCTGGGGACGGGCGCAGGAACTCAGGAAAAGTCTTGAGTATTATCGGCGTATCCTTCCTCTGGCCCGGGAACTCGCGGCCTCCCAGGGTTATTGCGGTGCACGGTGGCCCAAGATGTGTGACCCCTCAGGCTATAATTCGCCCTCTTCTATCGCGGTTCTGCTGGTGTGGCAGCAGCCCCACCCTATTTTCCTTGCTGAACTTTGTTACCGTGCCAATCCTGACCCTGCGTTCTTGCAGGAGTACCGTGATGTGGTGGTGGAAAGTGCGGAGTTTATACAGAGCTTTGTGTACCAGGACGGGAACCGTTTTGTCCTGGGCCCCCCTCTGATACCCGCCCAGGAACGGCACGATCCCCGTATCGTCCTCAATCCTGCCTATGAGGTCGCCTATTTCCGCTGGGCGCTGGTACAGGCTACTATATGGCTCAAGCGTCTTGGTGAGGCTCCGCGCCGGGATTTTGCCGAAGCCGCAGAGCGGCTCGCGCCTCCTGCGGTAAAAGACGGCTGCTACCTTGCCCATGAAAACTGTCCTGACACTTTTACCAGGTTGCCTTTTTACACGGATCATCCCTCGATGCTGGCAATCCTCGGTATGCTTCCCGGTGCGGGCGTAAACCCCGCCGTTATGTCGGCCACCCTTGACCAGGTGCTGCAATGCTGGGACCGGGAATCCCTGTGGGGCTGGGATTTCCCCATGATGGCGATGACAGCCTGCCGCCTGGGAAGACGGGACGATGCAGTACGTCTTTTGCTGCTGGAATCCCCTAAAAACACCTACCGTGCGAACGGACATAACGCGCAGGTCGGAAGCGCGGACTTGCCCCTTTACCTGCCTGGAAACGGCGGGATCTTGCTTGCGACCGCCATGATGGCGGCGGGCTTTGACGGTGATGGCGGCTCAGTTGCGCCGGGTTTCCCCGGTTCCTTTACGGTCCAGGGAGAAGGTTTTGTACAAAAATATATATGAACAGTGTACCAGGAGGTACCATGCATCTTTGTGAGATACAAATACGGGATCCCTTTATCATACCTGATGGCGGAACCTACTATCTTTACGGTTCAACGGATAAAGATATATGGAAAACCCCGGCAGTAGGATTCGACGTATACAAGAGTGTTCATGGTCTGGGGGAGTTTGAAGGCCCCTTCCCCGCCTTTCGTCCTCCTGAAAATTTCTGGTCGGAAAAAAACTTCTGGGCCCCTGAAGTGTACGCGTACAAGGGCGCCTACTACATGTTTGCGACCTTCAAGCCAAAAACAGGGCGCCGCGGTACGGCAGTGCTGAAAAGCGAAACTGTTGCCGGGCCTTTCACACTTTACAGCGATGGGCCTGTTACACCACCAGGGTGGGAATGTCTTGACGGTACCCTCTATGTGGAGGGTGACGGAAATCCCTGGATGGTGTTCTGCCATGAATGGCAGCAGGTAGGAGATGGTGAGATCTGCTGTATGCCCCTGATGGATACGCTACAAAAAGCGGCGGATGAGCCTGTGCTCCTGTTCCGTGCAAGCGAAGCGCCCTGGGCACGGGAACTCAAGGGCCGCGCCCCGGGAAGCTATGTAACCGATGGTCCTTTTTTGTATACCACCTCAACCGGGGAGCTTACCATGTTCTGGTCTTCTTTTGGCGAAGACGGAAAGTACTGCATTGGGCTTGCCCGGTCAGAAAGCGGAACCATCAAAGGACCGTGGCAACAGGAGCACACGCCTCTCTACGCATCCGATGGCGGTCATGGAATGGTGTTCCGGTCTTTTGAAAAGACCCTGTACCTTGCGATACATACCCCAAACACAAGTCCTCATGAACGCCCTGTTTTTCTTGAAATACACGAGAGCGGCGCTATCAATACCGGTATCTTGTCCCTTAGTGGAAAGATTATATCATAGTCAAGGAGTTTGTATGAACACAAAAGGTGTATCTGGTTTTATGCAGCGAAATGCGGTAGCCTATCTCTTCTTGCTGCCCTGGTTACTTGGTTTTTTTATATTGACCTTGTATCCCATGCTCAGTTCGTTGTATCTATCGTTTACCCGGTTTGATATGCTCAGTGCCCCAAAGTGGATTGGCTTTCAAAACTATGTAACGATGTTCACCGAAGATGACCGTTACCTGAACTCGCTGCTGGTAACCTTCAAGTTTGTGTTTCTATCGGTACCCCTCAAGTTAGCCTTTGCGCTCTTTGTGGCGGTAATCATGAATCAAAAACTCAAGCTGATCCCCATCTACCGCACGATTTATTACATTCCGACCCTCCTCGGCGGATCTGTTGCCATCGCAGTACTGTGGCGGCGCCTTTTTTCAGGAGACGGCGTGATAAACACGATCCTGCTCACCCTTTTCGGCTATCAGGCCCCCGCGTGGATCGCGAACCCCCAGTACGCCCTGTACACCCTGATGCTTCTGGCGATCTGGCAATTCGGTTCACCGATGATCATCTTTCTGGCAGGGCTTAAGCAGATTCCCGCTGAGTACTACGAAGCGGCAAGCGTTGACGGCGCAAGCAAGATGCGCCAATTCCTCAGCATCACGATTCCAAGTCTGTCGCCGATCATCTTCTTTAACCTGGTGATGCAGATGATAAGCGCGTTCCAGTCCTTCACCCAGGCATTCATCATTTCAGGAGGACAAGGCGGGCCGCTGGACTCCACCATGTTCTATACCCTGTATCTCTACATCAAAGGCTTCTTCTACTACGAAATGGGATACGCTTCGGCAATGGCGTGGCTGCTCTTGATTATCATTGGGGTGATCACCTTTCTGGTGTTCCGCTTTTCAAACTCCTTTGTGTTTTACGAAGGAGGGGATAAATGAAAAACCAATCCAACCCCATCATTTCAACGGTATTTTCACACCTCATCATCATCATCTTTGGTATTATGATGCTCTACCCCGTGGTGTGGCTCATTGCCAGTTCTTTTAAAGCGGGAAACATGATCTTCAGTGATCCCTCCCTGATTCCCAAAGTTGTAACCGGCAGCCACTACGTCAAAGGCTGGGCAGGTGTCGGGAACATCCATTTCAGCAGGTTCTTCATCAATTCGATCCTGCTCTGCTCAATCTGCGTGATTGCCAACGTGATATGCTGCTCCATGACGGCCTATGCCTTTGCCCGTCTGTCCTTTGCCCTCAAAGGGGTGTGGTTCGGCATTATGATGCTTTCAATCATGCTCCCCGCCCATGTTACCACGATTCCGCGGTACGTCATGTTCAATGGATTCCACTGGGTAGACACCTACCTGCCCCTGGTGGTACCGAAACTGCTGGCAACCGACGCGTTCTTTATATTTCTCCTGGTCCAGTTCATCCGTAGTCTTCCCAAAGACATGGACGAAGCGGCAACCATAGATGGCTGCGGCAAGATCGGCATCTTCATCCGCATCGTCATGCCCCTTTCCGTGCCATCTCTGGTAACAACCGCACTCTTCACGTTTCTGTGGACCTGGGATGATTTCTTTAATCAACTGCTCTACCTCAACACCACGGAAAAATATACGATTCCCCTGGGGCTGCGGCTCTTCATGGACTCCTCAGGCTCGTCTTCCTGGGGACCGATGTTCGCCATGTCGGTACTGTCGATAGTCCCGTGCTTTCTGCTCTTCTTCTCCCTACAGAAATACTTTGTGCAAGGAATCAGCACAACAGGGATGAAAGGGTAGCCCCTGCGTTAATCAGGGGATACTAACAGTGATGTACTGTGTTGCCTTGAGGCAAGACAGTTATCAATAGTAATATTTTTTTCATGGAGGAAAAAATGAAAAACGCAATGCGGAACATTGCCTTGGTTATTACCGTTCTTCTGGCGGTAAGTCTCGTATCCTGCGGCGGGAAAAAAACCGCGCCGGCAGCGTCTTCTTCGGAAGCCCGTAGCGCTGCCAGCAAGACCATCCGGGTGGTCTGGTGGGGAAGCGATGAGCGACACAAGCGGACCCTGGAAGTAATCGCCCTGTTTGAAAAGGCCAATCCTGATATCAAGGTAAGCCCCGAATACATGGGAAGCGATAGCTACTGGGACAAGCTTGCCGTTCAGGTATCTGGTGGAACCGCACCGGATGTGATTCAGTTCGGCGGTAATTACCCCGACTATGTGGCAAAAGACGCCTTACTGGAACTGAACAAGTACAAGGGGAACCTGCTGGACATTACCAATCTGGACCAGGACGCTCTGGAACTTGCCACGATGAACCAAAACCTCTACGGGGTCTGCCTGGGTACCAATATGCTCTGCCTGGTGTACAACAAAACCCTGCTGGAAAACTCAGGGGCGCCGCTTCCCAAAGAAATAATGACCTGGGAGGAACTGCGGGCCTACTGCCTTTCGATTGCCCCCAGCTTGCCCAAAGGCGTGTTCCCCATGACCGACAACTGCAGCAATCAGGCCAACTACTTCGTGTATTTCATGCGCCAGAACAACACCCCCGTGTACCGCAACGGCACCTCCAGCGTGAGTGCCGAAGACGCGGCCAAGTGGGTGTCCCTCTGGGAAGGCTTCCGGGCGGACAAAATCATCCCCGATGCTGAAACGACCTCGTCGTATGCGGACACCAGCATTGATTCATCCACCCTGATTGCAGGCAAAGCGGCAATCAGCCTGATATGGTCAAATCAGTTCGGTTCCTACCAAAACGCCACCGAGCATGAGCTGGGAATCATCCTGCTCCCCAGCCCGGAAACCTACGCGAACTGGATCATGCCCAGTCAGTACCTGTGCGTCAACAAAAAATCCGCCAATCCTGACGCGGCCATGGCCTTCATCAACTTCTTTGTGAACAACCCCGATGCAGGTAAAATCCTCGGTAATGACCGGGGGATTTCAATTTCATCGGTGGTGCGGGAGGCTATTGGGGCAAACTCGACGCCGGCGGATCAGAAGCTCTACGATTATTACGCGGTGGCTACCACGTATACGAAGCCGATGGATCCAAACCTGCCCAATGATCAGGAATTCATCAACACCTTTAAGCTCATTCACCAGCGGGTAACCTTTGGTCAGCTCACGGTGGCCCAGGGGGGAGAAGAGATCTACAAACTGATTCAGCGGCTGCTGGTAAAATAGCGGCTTCCAGCATGACCCGTTTTTATGGTAGGCTACCCTCATGGCAGCAAAAACTGAACAAACCGTAAAAACAAAACAAAAAGCTGAATCGGTCATACCACCGGCAGGGTCTCCGGTGGTATATGATGAGTCGAAGATCAAGACCCTTTCATCCCTGGAACATATACGGCTGAGGACCGGTATGTACATCGGACGTCTGGGGGACGGTTCCAACCCGGATGACGGGATCTACGTGCTCCTCAAGGAAATTATTGATAATGGCATCGACGAGTTCATCATGGGCAATGGAAAAGTCATTGAGGTCGTGGTCAAAGATGGAACCGTCAAGGTCCGGGACTTTGGCCGGGGCATACCCCTGGGGAAGCTCGTGGAATGTGTCTCGGTGATCAACACCGGGGCCAAATATAACGACGACGTATTTCAGTTTTCCGTGGGCCTCAACGGAGTGGGAACCAAGGCGGTCAACGCCTTGTCTTCCTATTTCCGGGTGGTGGCCGTGCGGGGCGGTGCCGTTGCCGAGGCGATTTTTGAACGGGGCACCCTCAAAAGCAGCAAGAAGGGGAAGCTCAAAACCGGGCAGGAGGACGGCACATACGTGGAGTTCATCCCGGACCGGGAGATCTTCGGGGACTATACCTTCAACCTGGAGTTCATCGAGCGGCGCATCCAGAACTACGCGTATCTCAACACCGGCCTGACCCTTTCATTAAACGGCAAATCCTACCTGTCCCAGCGGGGCCTTTTCGACCTCCTCACCGAAGAGACCGGGGAAGAGCGGCTCTATCCCATTGGCTACTACAAGGGGGAACGGCTGGAATTCGCCTTTACCCATACCAATAACTATGGGGAAGAATACTTCTCCTTTGTAAACGGCCAGTTCACCTCTGACGGGGGCACCCACCTCTCAGCCTTCAAAGAGGGCTTTCTCAAGGGGATTCAAACCTACTTCAAGAAGGACTACCGCAGTGAGGACATCCGGGAAGGCACCATTGCCACGGTGGCGATTAAACTCAAGAACCCCATCTTCGAGAGCCAGACCAAGAACAAGCTGGGGAACTCGGATATCAGGGCCTGGATAGTCCAGGAAACCAAGGAGGCTGTGGAGGACTGGCTTCACAAGAACCAGGAGTCCGGCAAGCAGCTTGAGCAGAAGATAATGGCCAACGAAAACCTGCGGACCGAACTCAACGAGGTTAAGAAAGAGGCCCGGGAAGCGGCCAAGCGCATAGCCCTTAAGATCCCCAAACTCAAGGACTGCAAGTACCATCTGGAAGACGGGGAAAAAGGCAGGGCTTCCACCATCTTCATTACCGAAGGGGATTCAGCCACAGGGTCCATGGTTTCATGCCGGGACGTGATGACCCAGGCGATCTTCTCCCTCCGGGGCAAGCCTGAAAACATGTTCAGCAAGAAGCGGGCGGCTATCTACAAGAACGAAGAACTCTACAACATGATGATGGCTCTGGGCATTGAGAACGATATCGCCGGGCTTCGGTACGGCAGGATCGTCATTGCCACGGACGCGGACTTTGACGGCTTCCACATCCGCAATCTCCTCCTCACCTTTTTCCTCTCCTATTTTGAGGAACTCGTAACCGGAGGCCGCATCTTCATCCTGGAAACCCCTCTGTTCCGGGTGCGGACCAAGAAAGAGACGCGGTACTGCTATACTGAGAAGGAGCGGGACGAGGCGGTGGCAGCCCTGGGAACCCAGAACGAGGTAACGCGGTTCAAGGGACTAGGGGAGATCAGTCCCAAGGAATTCGGCCAGTTTATCGGGGCCGAGATACGACTGGTACCGGTTGCCATAAGCGCCCTCAAAGCAGTGCCCCAGGTATTGACCTTTTACATGGGAAAAAACACCCCTGAACGCCGGGATTATATCATGAAGAATTTGGTAAATGACGCCCTACAGTCCTAACACGATGCCGATTACACCGGCAGCAGCAATATAGATGATGGGGTGTTTCTTGAAATGGTAGATCAGCAGAAACAGCACCACAAAGAGGAGGCACTCACGCCAGCGGAGCAGCTCATACCATACTGAAGCGGCGCTGTTGTAGAGGGAAAGCTTGAGCGCCCCAAAACCGGCGGCGGCGAGCAGCCCTGCTGCAGCAGGACGAAGCCCGGCAAACACCGCACCCACGGTGGTGTTTGCCCGAAACGCCTTGAGCATCCGGGCGATGATGATGATGATGATGATCGACGGGCTGATCAATCCCAGGGCCGCAACAAAGGCCCCGGGTATGCCCGCGCAGCGATACCCCGCGTAGGCCGCCATGTTCACCCCAATAGCCCCGGGGGATGACTGGGCCACTGCCAGAATATCCGCGACCATCTCATGGTTCAGCCACTCGTAGTGGTCCGCCATCTGGTAGAGAAAGGGCAGGGTCGCCAGTCCTCCGCCTATGGAGAAAAGCCCGGTCTGGAAAAACAGGGCAAAGAGGAACACCATGGTCATGGGGAGCTTTCCTTCTGTTTAGCGGGTCGGTACAGAAAAAAGCCCACCACACCGGCGGCGGCCACGAGGAGTACCGGAGAGGCGCTCCAGAACGTGGACAGGGCAAAGGCAAGGATAAAAATGATGACAGCCTGCGCGTTTTTAAACACCCCTTTAAAGAGCTTAATCACCGTATCGAGGATAAGGCCCCCCACCGCTACTCTGATGCCTTTAAACGCGTGCTGAACCGCAGGGATATCCGCGAAATTGGTAAGAAACAGGGCGATCACCGTGATGAGGCAGACCCCGGGAAACACGAAGCCCACTGTGGCCAGAACCCCTCCCAGCGGGCCTTTCCGTTTATACCCAATGAAGGTTGAGACATTCACCGCGATGATACCCGGGGTTATCTGGCCGATGGTGTAATAGTCCATCACCTCTTCCATGGTGATCCAGCCTTTTTTGCGGATAAGCTCCCGGTCGAGCACCGGGACCATAGCATACCCGCCGCCAAAGGTGATGCACCCCAGTTTCATAAAGGTGAGTAATAACTCAAGATACGCTTTCACTCATCACCTCGTCCAATACAAAGCGCCACTTCATCCAGGAAGATCGGGAAACACCATCCCAAAGCCTTCTTTGGTATTGTCATAGTATGAGTATAAAGAAACATGGAAAAAAAGGCAATGGGAAACAAAATTATCAATGCA
>JAITNU010000203.1 GCA_031290325.1 Treponema sp. | reverse complement strand
TATTGGAGGACAGGTAGACATTCGCAATGTTGCTAATATTTCAGGATTATCTGCCAGTAATTGCGGGGATATATTTCTATAATAATCCGTTTTTGACAATGTATTTAATACATCATCCGCTGTTTTGAGGCGCGTGCTTCTAAAAGTTTCTGATGCGAAATTTATAAACCAATCGTTATACATATCGACTGATTTCTTAATATCCTGCTTCCATTTATGTGGTTTATCAAGGTTTATTCCCATAAATAACTCCAGTTATTTATTATAGAGATATTATAGAACAAATGTTCATTACTAAGCCTGCCACTGCTTCCGCCAGTTTCCGGTGCCCCTCTGGTTCAAGGTGTATGCCGTCGGCCTTACTGGTTTGGATCACGGTTCCGGCATCCAGAAAGAGGACCCCGCTTTCTTTAGCAAGCTGGCGGTAAAAGGGAGGCAGCTTCTTGGATAATTCAATACTATTCCCGAATATATGCCTGAAAGCAGGAGCATCCACTGTTGGCGGGGGACATACCATGAGCACCTCGGGGCTTGATTCATCTGGACCGGTGCGGGAGTCCTGGATGGCGGTTACGACGCGCTGTACCCCTCGGGCAATATCGTAGGGGAGGGGGCTGAAACGGGACTTCAAATCATTGGTTCCCAACATAACCACCACCAGGTCCAGGGGCTTATGGCTTTCCAGAATAGGGATGAGCTGGCGGAGTCCGTTCCGGTCCCCTTCCACCGGGTCATCCCGGCAGCTCGTTCTCCCGTTCTGGCCCTCCTCAATCACCCACCAGGCAGGATCATCCTCAGAAGAGCCGGCATTGAGTAAGGTTTTCAAAACCATGGGCCAGCGGGTCTTGTGATCATACCGTCCGCCAGTATGGGGATTATAACCCCAGGTATTGGAATCACCATAGCAAAGTATCGTCTTCATCCTGTAATTCCCCTCTAAGATTACTACCCAGTATATCCTAAACTATGAGGTTAGTACAGTCCCCAAATACGCCTCCCTGCCGGTCTGGTAGAGGTTGTTCCCCCAATGGTCGATGATCACCACCACAGGGAAGTCCCCCACGCTGAGGCGGCGGATGGCCTCGGGTCCCAGATCGTCAAAGGCAATGACTTCGGCGGCCTTAATACGGTCCGACAATAAGGCCCCGGCGCCGCCGATGGCCCCTAAGTACACCGCCCCTGCCCGCTTCATCCCCTCCACCACTTCAGGTGAACGCTTGCCCTTGCCGATCATACCCCGCATACCCAGGTCCAAGAGGCGCGGGGTATAGGCGTCCATACGGTAGCTCGTGGTAGGACCTGCCGAGCCGATGATCTGCCCCGGTGCCGCCGGGGTGGGACCCACATAGTACACAACCGCATCCTCCAGGGGGAAGGGGAGCGGCTTACCTTCATCCAGTAACGTGATGAGGCGCTTATGGGCAGCGTCACGGGCAGTGTAGAGGATGCCGCTTAAATATACCGTGTCCCCCGCACTGAGGAGGGCGGCCTTGTCCCTGGTCAGGGGTAACTCAATCCGGTGTTCCATTCAGATAAGCTCCTTGGCGTGGCGCGCCACATGGCAGTTGATGTTCACGGCGCAGGGAAGCCCCGCGATATGGGTGGGCATGGTTTCCACCGCCACTGAAAGGGCGGTGGTAGCACCCCCGAATCCCTGAGGCCCGATGCCCAGGGCGTTGATTTTATTGAGGAGCATAGCTTCCAGATCTGCGTAGAAGGGGTGCCGTTCTCCCAGAGGACGGAGCAGGGCCTTCTTAGCGAGAAGGGCGGCCTTATCAAAGGTACCGCCTATGCCCACCCCTACCACGATAGGCGGGCAAGGGTTCGGTCCCGCCGCCTCCACCGTGGCAAGGACGAACTCGATCACCCCGTCTACCCCGTCGGAAGGACGGAGCATCTTGATCTGGCTCATGTTCTCACTGCCGAACCCCTTGGGGGCCACCGTAATGGCAAGCCGGTCCCCGGGGACAACATCAACATAGAGCATGGCCGGAGTATTGTCCCCGGTATTCACCCGGTTCAGGGGATCCCCCACCACGGACTTCCGCAAATAACCTTCACTATAGCCTTGGCGCACCCCCTCGTCAACCGCGGCGCTGATATCCCCCTGAATATGCACATCCGCGCCGATTTCCAGAAACACGCAGGCCATCCCCGTATCCTGGCAGATAGGCACCTGCCGCTCCCTGGCCAGCTCAAAGTTGGTGATGATCTTGTCCAGCACATCCTGGGCCACAGGCCAGGATTCACCGCGCCGGAAGCCTCTGATACATTCCCGTACATCCTCAGGCAGATTTCGGTTGGCTTCTATGCAGAGCCGCTTCACCGTGGCGGTGATGAGCGCCGCCTCAATTATCCTCATAATACCCCCTGTTATCCAATCTTGTTTAAATCACTTATCTTTTGATGACCCTGCTCCCCCACTACCCCCACCAGGAGGAAGCGTCCGGTGATAGGCTCCACGAGGTATTCCTTGTTCAAGGTGAACTCCTTGATTTCTCCGGTACTGCGGACATGCATCCGGGGACCGTGACAGAGCCACAACTCCTCCCCAATGCGGATGTGAAGATCATCATGAAAGGAGATGGGGATATCCTGGGCAATCAGGGCGTTTACCTCCCGTTCCAGCTCCTCAAGGGAGCACTGTAATTCGGGCTTGTCCTGGAAACTGAAGAGAAAGCCGCGGCGCACGTCGGCGTGGAGAAAGGGTTCGGTGAGACCATGTTTCTTCATCACCCATTCGCAGAGGTCTTCGGCGGTGTGGGTCATGCGCCGGAAAGTCTGGGACTTGAAGACGATATCGGCAATATCCTGAGGCTCTGGTCCGAAGAGCGTTGGCCGGGTGATGATCACCTCCTCACCGATTCCGATGAGGAGATGGGCATTGCGGTTCAGGAAGGGGTAGATGAGGTCGAAGTGTTCCACAATGACCCGCTTGCCCAGGTTGACCGCATCCAGGATCGCCTGGGCGAGTTCATGCATCTGGGTGAACGCCCCCTCGAAGTGAATATCCAGATGGTAGGTGTGGGGGCTGTAAAAGCCCGTGGCTTCCTCCCCCACACTCAAGAGGGGGAGGGGCCGCACATTCACCCCGTCGTCATCGTTTACCAGCTCCAGCCCCGGAAACATCCCCTTGATCATCATGCTCTTGCCGGATCCCGCTCTTCCCACCAGGCCGATGATCTTATCAAAGGGACTGAGGTACTGTTGAGCTATCTGCATCCCCAGGTCGGCCATGCGATCAAAGCCCCGGGGGGCGAAAAATACACTGTAAAGATGACTTTTCTGCATACGGTCTGAATAGGGCATCCTCAGACTCTGCCGGGACCGGTCGCGTTCAGCAGGGCGATGATCCGCTGCATCTCGTTGTAGACGATCATGTACCCCTCATCAACTCCCATACCGGGCTTGGCGAGGATCTGATCGGGCCGGGTGGCCATGGCCAGGTGGACGCACACCTGGGCGGAGCGGTCGGTCTCGTTGCAGGTGCCCCCCTGGTACGCGCCGATGCCCTTTTGTTTGCAGTAGAGCACCGCCTCCACGATGTTGCCGATGCCCCCCAGGTCAGGGGTCTTGATCTGCACCATGTGGCCCGCCCGGTTATCGGCGAAGTAGCGGATATCCTCCAGGGTGTTGCACCACTCGTCGGCCACAATCTCCACCGGGATACCCCGCTCGTCCACGAGCTTAGTCAGGGCAGCCAATGCCTGCATCTGCTTTTCCCCATCCTCCACGTCCATAGGCCCTTCGATCCGCAGCTTAAAGGGAGCGGCAGCCTTGCTCAACGTGGCAAGGTAATCTGCCATCCCTCCGTAGTTATCATTACCAAACACCTGACCGATAGTACCGTACACATCCAGGTGCAGTACCGGCGCGTAGGAGCTGCCCAGGCGGAGCTGCTGTATCCGGTTCCTGAGCCATGTAATGTAGTCCAGGAGGAGTTCCCCCTTTTCACCAAGCTTAGTCCTGACATTGTTAATAAGCCCGTGGGGTAGTACCTGAGCGCCCTTGATGATCATCTTATCAGTGTTGTCGTACCGGGTGTCGCCGCTCTGGGTAAAGATGGGAACCGGTTCAGGACGGACCGTGAGGCCGTATTCCCCAGCCACGACTTCACACATGAGCTTCCTATTCGCCCGGGCCACCGCGTCAAGGATCGCCTGGGATACCCCGTACCGAATGGCGGTATGGAGCCGTTTGCCGTCAATGGTCTTATGTTCCAGCTCCCCCGCGAGAGTACGGAAACTATCCGCTTCTTTTCCCACGAGCCAGGGGAAAATATGCTGCTCAATGACCGGGATAAAGTCCTGGGCAAGAAAGAGCGGGTCCCGTCCTCCTGCCCCGGAATACTGTACTGCCGCACAGTCCCCATAGGCCACCTGCCCGTCTTCCAGGACCAGCATCACCGATATGGCTTCCCCGGCCTGACGCACCGCCTTGAACCCAGGGGTTACCGGTGTCCCGGAATAACTCGCCCCATCCGCCTTTGCCCCCTGCTTGATGGCCCGCTGGTCATCAAAAAAGAACCCTGTGCGCCCTGGGGCGCATAATGCTTTTACAATTTTCATTTTTTTCTCCTATGTATACCACCGTAAAGTCCCTCGGCTTGCGGGTTAATTAGGTCTCCCCACCAGTCGCCCCTTACTGATGGCGTATACGTCATCAATAACCATCTGAAAGGAAGGTTCCCGCTTTTCATACTTAGCCCGCGCCGCGATCTTCTGTTTGTGGAACTCCAGCAGTTCCGATGTAAGGGGCAGCGCTCCGGCGTCGAAGAAGCGTATGGCCCCCTCGTTGTCCCGGGCAGGAAGGACCTTCCCCGCATTGAAGCGGCTCGGTGCAAAGGGCACATCCAACACCCCCGCTTGAAAGGCCCGGACCGCACCTCTGGCCACATCGCCATTCCCCAGTTCAAAGACCTTATCCACGATACACCGGGTTTCTGCTGAGATGATCACCTTTTCGTCCATAAGGGAATTGGTATCCACCGTCTGTTCCCCCAGCATAGTGATGATCTGCTTGGTGCAGCGCAGGCCCTGGGCGTTGGCTTCCATGGTGGGAATCCCCAGGGCCTCGTGAGGGGTCTTGACAATTACCTTGGTGGCATGGGCCAGGGCTGCCACGGTACTGCCCCAGGAAATCACCGCGAAGGCCTTGGCCTCATCCTGGGGGAAGCCCCCCATCCACTGATGCAGGACCGTAGTTACCACCACGTCCCCGTGCCCCTTGGCCCGGAGGTATTCGTCGGTAAGGCCCTGGAGGGTCTGGATAGCCGCCACATCCTGCAAGAGATTACCGCACTGACCGTATCCCACGGTGATGTTTTTCACCCCCTGTTCCGCAGCCAGGAGGCTTTCGATGATGGCTACTGCATGGGAAATACAGGGGGGCACCAGGGTCCCGGTGAGGGGGCCGAAAGGTTCCCGGTTGATGGGGGTTCCTGCCTCCTCGTAAATGCCCGTGAGCCGGTCGGTGTACTGCCAGTCCCGGATGGTCTTTTCCAGGTCCGCGTTTTTCGCATAGGGGATATTGTAGGAAATACCCCCACCCTCGTAACTCGTAAACCCGCCGGCGTAGCTGATCTCCGTGAGGAGCCGGGCATCAGGGGTACCGTGGCGCACCTGCACCGGGGTATTCAGCGCGTCGATGATCTGCCGGCACCCAGAGACCCCGTGGTTCACCGCAGGGAACCCATTCAGCATGGACTTATTCAGCTTGACGGATTCAGTTATTCCCTCTTCCGCCTTCTGGAAACGGTTCTGCCGGGTGTAGCTATCGATGGTAGTGGGGAGCAGGTCCGCCCCACCCTTATCCTGAAGATAGGTGAGGAGCTTGATATGCTCGGCGATGATAGCCACTCCGGCGCGGGGCTGGATCAGGGTCGTCCCGGCAGCCTTGGCGTCGAGGAGCTTTTTGGAAAAAATCTTGTGCTCCGGGAGGCTTTTGTGATAGGCAAAGCCATCTTCCAGGTTTACATCCTTACCGGTGGGCCACTGCTGAAGCACCTCTTTACGGATTTTATAAAACTCATCGTCACTGATACGTTTGTTTTCAAGTTCCATATACGTGGATCTCCTTTTTCATAACTGTAAGGGCGCAATCGGGATAGGTTTCCGCCAAAAGTCCCATGGCCGCAAGGATATAGGATTTGTCAAGGGAGCGCTTCGCCGCCTTTGGGCGGAGGGAAGCGGGGGTCGCCTTGTTGTACAATGCGTAGGAGCCAAGCTCCGCCACACGGGGGTTGTGAATCACCGCGCCGCCGGTAAGCACGAGATTCGGAACTGCGGTGAGGTCCTTCCCCATTTGGACAAAGGTCTGCCCCAGGGGGGTATACACCTCTTCGATAGTCCCGGCATGACGGGTAACGGCGGTCTCAAGTGCCGCCGCGGCCAGGGCAAAGTCCAGGGCACTTTCCTCTGGAGTAACAGGTATCACCTCTGGATGGGTCCCTAAGTATGCCACCCGCTGCCCGGCCTCCGTTATGGTAAGCCCGGAGAGGGCCGCGAGCCGCTGCGCCCCAACAGCTTCCAGTACCCCGGCAGCGCTGTAGCGCATCCCAATGTCCCCCTCTACGGTGCGCTTGGAAACCGGCTCAGGAAGCCCCTTGAGCAGCACATCCGTTGCTTGAGGAAGCCCTGATGCCACGGAGTAGACATCCGTGGTTGCCCCTCCCAGGTCCACCGCCACCAGGTCCCCGATGCCCGGCTGATGGTCCGTGCCCCTGGCGAGGAGTTCCAAGGCCCGCTTGACCGCCGATGGGGTTGGCATGAGGATACCGGAAATCAGGGCCTGTTCCCGGGAGAGGCCCTTGGCATGGATGATCCGCCTGAGAAAAAGCCGGCGTATCTCCTCCTGAACCGGTTCGATGTTGAGCTTATTCAACTGAGGCATCACATTAGGACAGCGGATGACCTCCCGGTTTTTGAGGATTTTCTCACATTCCGCCCCAGCCCCCCGATTACCTGCGATGATCACCGGAAAAGCAGCAGGACAGGATGCAAGCATCCTGGCGTTGTGGAGGATACACTCCCGGTTTCCCCCATCCACCCCACCAGTTAATAGAAAGATATCAGGATTGATGGCGGTGATTTCACTGATGTCTTCTTCGGTTAATTCATACGAGAATATCCGTACCACCTTAGCACCTGCCCCCAGGGACGCAAGCCGGGCAGCCTCGGCAGTGAGGGCAGGAACGAGACCGCTGGTAACCATACGCAGCCCCCCGGCGGCGCTGCTACAGGCAAAACGCAGGGAGAAGCTGAACGAGCCGATCTTCCGCTCCAAGGTTTCCAATGCCTCGGCAAGACCCTCACCAATATCGGTTTCCACGGTGGTAAAGGCGGTGGTAGTACCTAAAAGCACCTGCCCCTGAATATCCACTGCACTCACCTTGGTGTTGGTACTGCCGAAGTCAATCAGCAAAACAGCTTCCATAGCTAGTGTCCTGCCTCGTCCTGCTGAATATGGAGGTCTTCCTGCAAGGCCGTTATAGCCTGCTCCGGGAGAGTACCAGGACCAAAGACCCGATCAAAACCCATGTCCTTGAACCGTTTCTCTACATCCACAAAATCCTGCTTCCCAACCACGATGTTGCCCCCTACATAGAGGAGTATCCCCTTGAGGCCCGCCTCCTCACACTTGTCCCGGAAGCCCCGGCAGTCCAATTCTCCATGACCATACAGAGAAGATACCAGGATCGCGTCTGCCGCGGTCTCAATAGCAGCTTCAATGTATTCCTCCTGGGAGACCATGACACCGAGGTTGGTAACCTCAAACCCTGCCGAGGTAAAAGCATGGTAGAGTATCTTGTTCCCCACTGCATGGACGTCGGCGCCGATGACGCCAATAACCAGTTTTTTCTTCTCCATAACACCCCCTTCTACTCAATTGTTATATAACAAATATAATAATTGATATGGCTTTTTGTCAACGATTTTTATTTGATTTTGATAATTTTTTTCATTTTTTTGAGTATAAGACCAGGCTTTTTCATGAGGTTTTGGGGCAAAAGACAGGTAGTGATCTATAAAGTATGCTGCGATTCAGAAGTTTTGG
>JAITNU010000133.1 GCA_031290325.1 Treponema sp. | reverse complement strand
TTCACGGCGCCTCCGGCTCACCAACCGCGGCCTCTATCTTTTTCCCGATGTCCCGGATGGTCGTCGAATGGAGGTTGGTTGTCTTGAGGTCGGAATACCCCAAATAAGTAGCCCGGATGCCATATTGAGGATAATCAGGAAGGCTTTATAGTCCGACCTGCGCTCGATAGTGAAGGGTTTCGATATACGTGGCCTGTTATTCCTCCGAAAGAGAAAAAATAATGTACACGGTACCACACAGTTCTAATATGGAACAAAATCTTGCTGCATAATTTCTATGCAGCAAGCAATTACAAATGAGCCGCGCGGGATTCGAACCCCCGACCCACGCCTTAAAAGGGCGTTGCTCTACCTACTGAGCTAGCGGCCCGGATATTGATAATATACCTGAATATACATAAAAATGTCAAGCGATCTCAGGGGATCCGCTAAAAATTTTTTGAAATTATTGAAGCTCCTCATATATTGAGCTAAACCATACTAAAGGATAGTCTTTTCTTAACAAAAGGTATATTATCAATATAGTTAGTAAAAAAAATCATATATACTCAAATAGGGAGGAAGTAGTGATTTTTAACCCTGAATACGAAGCAATGGACGGGGAAGCGCGGAAAAAGCTGCAATTTGCCCGTCTTAAAAATCTGGTAGAAAAACTCTATGCCGATGTTCCCTTCTACCGGCAGCGCATGGATGAGATGAAGGTCAGGCCCCGGGATATCCATGGACTTGAGGATATTGCCCGGTTGCCCTTTACCACCAAGGACGATCTGCGGGAGACCTATCCTTATGGCCTCCTGGCCTGTCCCCGGTCGCATCTTGAGGAGATCCACATGTCTTCGGGAACCACCGGGGTTCCGGTGGTGGATGCTTACACCAAAAAGGACATCGAGATTTGGGGCGAGGCCATGGCCCGGACCCTTGCAGGAGCCGGGGGCACCAGGGACGATACGGTGCAGAACTGTTACGGCTATGGCCTCTTTACCGGGGGGCTGGGTGCCCATTATGGGGCAAAGACCCTGGGGGCCAATGTCATTCCCATGTCATCGGGGAATACCCAGCGGCAGCTCATGGTGATGCAGTCCTTTGGTTCCACTATCCTCACCTGCACCCCTTCTTATGCCCTGTACATAGCGGAAGAAGCGGAAGAGGCCGGCATTGACCTCAAAAGCCTGCCCCTCAACAAGGGTTGCTTTGGCGCCGAACCCTGGAGCGAGAACATGCGCCGGGAAATCGAGGAACGCTACAATATGCACGCCTACGATATCTATGGTCTAACCGAGATCATCGGGCCGGGGGTGGCCTTTGAATGTGAGGCTCAGGATGGGCTTCACATCAACGAGGACCTCTTTTACCCTGAGATCATCGATCCTGCAAGCGGTAAGGTCTTGCCTGAGGGTGAAAAGGGGGAACTGGTCTTTACCACCCTGACCAAGGAAGGCACGCCCCTCCTCCGCTATCGGACCCGGGACGTCACCTTCTTCCGGCGGGAGCCTTGTTCCTGCGGACGCACTACCGTGAGGATGAACCGGCTCTTTGGCCGCACCGACGACATGCTCATCATCCGGGGGGTGAACGTGTTCCCCAGCCAGATTGAGCAAGCCCTCATCGAGATTGAAGGCACGGACCCCCATTACCTCATCGTGGTGAACCGGGGGGCCACCCATCTGGATGAAGTGGAACTCCAGGTTGAGGTGAAGAAGGAGTTCTTCAGCGATGAAACCAAAGGGCTTGAGGGCCTGCGGGCCAAAATCGAAAATGTCATGAAATCAAAACTCATGATCGGCGTCAAGGTCAAACTGGTGGAACCGAAAACCATAGAACGGTCCATGGGCAAGTCAAAACGGGTGATCGATAACCGTACCATATAAGGAGCTAATCATGCAGCTACGACAAATATCCGTATTTCTGGAAAACAATGCAGGCCGCCTTGGAGATGTTACGCGGGTACTCGCCCAGGCGGGGATCAATCTGCGGGCCATCAGCATCGCCGATACCGCGGATTTCGGCATCTTACGCCTCATTGTGAACAACAATGAGGCCGCCATAAAAGCGCTGAACGACGCGGGGTTCACCACCAGGGAGACTCCGGTGGCTGCGCTGGAAATTGAGGATGCCCCCGGCAGCCTTGCCCAGGTGATGGAGCTGTTTCAGAACTCCAAGGTCAACATCGAGTACCTCTATGCCTCTTTGTCGACCAAGCCTGGGAAGGCAGTAGTCATCTTTAAACTTGAGGATCATGAAAAGGGTCTTCAAATCGTCAGGGCAAACGGTCTTTCCACAATTGAGACCTTTTAAACCCAGCGCTATTGAAGAAAGGCACTTGGTCGCACTCTATGCGAGCGCGTAGATTGAAGCAAACAAGCAATAAGGTGAGGTACTATGAAAATTTTAATGGTCGCCAGTGAGGCAGTTCCCTTTGCCAAAACCGGCGGTTTAGCAGACATGGTTTCAGCCCTGTCCCTGGTCTTGGCCAGGCTTGGACATGAAGTCCGTATGGTTATACCCCGGTATTACGGCATCAACAAGACGAAGCTGCAGCAACTTGAAGGCCCCCTGGGGGTTCCTGTCGGGGGGCATGAGGAATGGAGCGCCGTCTATACAACGGACCTGCCCGGTTCCCCTCCAGAAAATCCCATCCCTGTGTACTTTATCGATCATGAGCAGTTTTTCGGAAGGGACGGCATATACGGAGTCCCCTCAGAACCGGATTTTCTCGATAATCCCCGGCGCTTCACCTTTTTCTCCCGTGCGGCGTTCCAGCTCTGCCGAAAACTCAGTTGGTACCCGGATGTGCTCCACGCCCATGACTGGCCGACCGCCCTGGTGCCGGTGTTCCTGAAATACGGAGAACGGACCGGGGGCTTCGCCAAGACTATTTCGGTCTTAACCATTCATAATCTGGGGTACCAGGGCATTTACAGCAAGGATAATTACTATTATGCCAATCTGGGGTGGGATGTGTTTTATTGGACAGGCTTCGATGACTGGAACATGATGAACATCCTCAAGGCGGGAATTAACAGTGCGGATAAACTCAACACCGTGTCCCCGACCTATGCGGCAGAAACCCAAACCCAGGCCCACGGCTTCCGTTTAGACGGGGTGCTCCGGTATCGTTCCGGGGATTACATCGGTATTCTCAACGGGATCGATACCACCGTCTGGAACCCCCAAAACGATACCTACCTGTGGAACCCGAAACAGCAGATCGCGATTGCCCCGCCCTATAGCCGGCAGGACATGAAGGGAAAGTGGAAGGCCAAGGAAGCGCTCCAGCGGGAGTTCAATTTACCGGTTGATCCGGACATCCCCGTCATAGGCATGGTAACCCGCCTTACCGAGCAAAAAGGGGTGGGGGAACTCTTTGGCCCGGCCTATGGTTCCGCCTGGTCTATCTGCAATGATATGAAGCTCCAGTTGGTACTCCTTGGTTCCGGTGACGCCTGGTGTGAAAACGAAATAAAAAGTCTTGCGTACCGGCTTTCCAACTTTAAGGCCCACATCGGCTACGCTGAAACGGAAAGCCACCTCATTGAGGCAGGAAGCGACTTTTTCCTCATGCCCAGCCGGTACGAACCGAGCGGACTTAACCAGATGTATTCCCTGGCCTACGGAACCCTGCCCATTGTGCGGAATACCGGCGGCCTTGCGGACACGGTGGTCAAGTTCAACCAGGATACCGGGGAAGGCACAGGATTCATGTTTGACGACCTTACTCCCCGCGCCATATACGATACCGTGGGCTGGGCAGTATGGGCCTACTACGAATGCCGTTCCCAGATTGAAAAGATGCGCCTTACCGGTATGGGGCAGGATTTTTCCTGGGAAAAGTCGGCAAAGCAGTACCTTGAGCTGTATAAAAAGGGCCTCGCATCAGTGTAGTTTTTTTTCCTGTTAATTCCTTGGATGGGGTTAGCAGGTATGTAATATTTCTAAAGCATCAGAAGGTAGCATGATGAAGTATAGTCCACGTTTTTTCTCTTTTTTCTCTTTTTTCTATAGGTCATTATTGGTGTTAGTAATAATGAGCTTGATTGCATGTGCGACAACAATTCCCGTAAGAGTTACCAAACTGCCCACCATGGACACCAGTGGTATTAAGCGGCTGGCAGTTATGCCTTTTGAGACCGCTGATACTTCGGACCTGCAAAAACAGGTTGCCCACCTGTTAACCAGTACGGTTAATGAGATTATCGTGGGTACCAAGCACTTTACCCCGGTGGCAGCTTCTGAGGTTTCACGGCTGGAGCAGGCAGGGCAAAGTTACGCCACTATGGTGGACGCCCTTTTTACCGGTACAATTATCGCGGTTTCGGTAACAAACAGTTTCCACACAGAGAAGTACACCGACTATTCGGGTGAGGATCCTGTTGATCGGACACGAACCATGTATGATCGGGAGGTAAAGCTCGATTTTACCTACCGCCTTGTACGGGCGCGGGATGGCAGTATCATCAGTCAGGTTAATAAGTCAGGAACCGCCAGTGATCATAAAGAAAAGTCAGCAGAACTCAGCACGTCCTTTGATCTGGCACAAGTCATAGTAGAGAGAACATTACGCTTACTGAACCGCGATGTCGCGCCGTGGAGGGCAACAGAAAAGCGGACGCTGGCAACAGAAACGTCAAAAGACAAAGAGGTGAAACGCCGCATGAAAGAGGCGGACGCCCAGGTGAAGTTGGGAAGCTACAAGATCGCCCTCAAGTTGTACCACCAGATCTATGAAGATACCGGCAGTTTTGCCGCTGCCTACAATGCAGCCATTCTTACCGAAGTATCGGGGAACCTGCCTGAGGCAATAGTACTGATGCAGCAGCTTGAGGACGAAACGGGGAATCTCAAGGCGGGAACCGAACTGGCCCGTATGGAGCAGACCCTAGCCGACAGCAGGACCCTGGAGGAACAGTATTTCAGTTCCAATACCCTGGTTGACCGCGCCATCAAACAAGCAGTGGCGAATATCATCGCCAAACTTCCCCGGGAATCAAGGATTTCGATTTTGAATATTTCCGCGCTTGAGCCTCAGCTTATGGAATATATTATTGGAGAAATGACCACTACCCTGGTTAATACGGTAACTATTGTGGATCGTCAAAATCTTCAGTTAGTAGAAGCGGAAAAGCAGTTTCAGTCCTCCGGTGAAGTCAGTGATGCCTCCGCAGTTTCAATAGGTCAGATGCTTGGGGTGAATACCCTTATCACCTGCACGATTACCGGTTCCAGCAACCTGCGCCGCCTGAGAATCCAGGCCATCAGCGTTGAAACCGGTACCATCGTATACGAGGATTCTTTAGAGATTTAAGCTATCCGTATGTTCCGAATTGAAGATCATCAAATTTCTCTTGTCATATATCTAATTGAAGATTATAATATAATTTTCTCATCATACTCTCGGAGGGAGGGCTAGAATGGCGTATAAGGTCTGGAAGAAGGCTTCTTTTGCTGAACTCTTTACGGTTATTTCTTTAACGGTCATTGGGCTTATCACGGTATCCGCATCGGCGATGTTTTTTATCAGTTTCCGGAGCTTGTCTTATAGTCAGATTGAAACCGATACCAGAGAAAATCTTGACCATATAGGGGATATGGTAGTGGCTAAATTCAGCCAGTGGTCAGCCCTGGTACGACAGACGGCAGTCGCGGCAGTGCCTATTATGGCTACAGAAGCCCCGGACGAGATCGCCCTGCATGATCTGTTCCGGGACATTATGGCCACCCAGACCGAGGTGGTGCTGATCTACTGTTCCGGCAATATTCCCTGGTATGAGCCAGGAGGGTTCGCGGCATTCAGCACCGATTGGCGCCCGGATACAACGTGGGATAATACTATAAGAACCTGGTTTACCGGCGCCAAGGCAAAAGGCGGGCAAATCTCCTATGCGGCTCCCTATGTTGATGCGGCTACCGGCAACCTTACCACCGCCATATCGATCAACATCTATGATAAACAGAAACAGGATCGGGGCGTTGTTTCCGGTAACGTCTCCATAGGTTTTCTGGGGGATATGCTGAATGAAAGGATATCCACGCCGGAACAGCATATCTATTTCCTGAATAAGCAGGGGCTTTTTGTTACCAATCCTGACAGCAACGCGGTGCTGAAAAAAGATTTTTTTACCGAAACCGGGCTTGATCGCTACCGGGACGCCGTGCTCTCCTCAG
>JAITNU010000129.1 GCA_031290325.1 Treponema sp. | reverse complement strand
ACCCCCCCCCCCCCCCCCCCCCTAGAAAACGAGGTATATTTAATGATGGCAATCTTGCATGATAGCCGTTTTTTCAGAAAAAAAATGAAGTTTACTATGTTTTTTTGTTGTTGTTATATAGTAAGCTGGAGAGCGGTTTGAGTAGTGCAAGAAATCCAGGTTATAATGCAAAAAAGTATTGGAGTACTCCTGTTCCTCTGGTGCCTTGGTTTCCTCTGGGCTGAAGAACCGCGCCGGTATGTTGAATTCGGTGTTGATGCCGGAGGAGGCTTTGGGAACAATTATATAGGTTTCAATGATATTTTTAATTACCGGAAAACGATCTATATTGATTTAAACAAGGTACCCCTCAACGACATTACCCTTATGGGGAATGTCCAGGCAGATACTTTCATGAATATCAATTTTGGGGAACGTTTTACGTTTGGGATATTTGCCGGGGTTGAGGCCCTATTTTATAGCAGCCTGCCGAAATCCCTGTTCCAGTTGTTGATCCAGGGCAATGCCAATAAGCATCTCTTTGAGGGGAATATCGCTGTGGGGGCAAGTGTCTTCACTGATGTAGGTATTAAAACCGCGGTGCAACTGGGAAGGCTGCGGGTTACCTTTAAGCCCAGTATGTATGTACCCCTCTTGTATATGCCGGTTTCCGATTCCTCTTATATTTTTAATACCCAGAACGGGATTACTCTGGGGGGTACGGTTGCGTTGGATATGTATACCGTCATTTCCCTGGAAAATGGACTCAGTATTGCCGGTGACGACCTGATGGAGATACTGAAGGGCGATGCTAAGGGCTTTGATTTTTCCCTTGCAGGAGAATACGGGCTGCTCCCGATCCTGGATGTGGGGATGGTCATAAGCCATATTCCCCTGATACCTGCGCTCCTCCACCATGAGATGCGGATGGAGCTGAGTTATACCTTTGCGGTGGATAACCTCTACGATACGCTGATAGACGGTGACTTTGCTTTGAATGATCCGGTATCTGACAGTACTTACCGGGATGATGCGTCCTTCAGGGTGTTCCGTCCGCTGCGGTTTGATTGCTACGCCCTGTTTAAGCCGGTGGGCACCAGCCTGTTTGTCCTCAAGCCCAATATCGGTTTATCTTTTTTGACGATTTATGGTAATACACCATGTTTTAATGTGGGCCTTGAGGGGCAAATGAATATCATGCGGTTCTTTTCAGTTGCTCTGGGTACCGGTTATACCGAGCGGCTGTGGAAGCACCGGCTTGCGCTTGGTTTGAATCTGCGGGTGGTTGAACTGGATGCTGAGGTATCCCTTCAAGCCCCGCAGCTTACCAGTAGTTTTAATCTTGAGGGTCTGGGGGTATCTGTGGGGCTGCGTTTCGGCTTCTGAGAAGCGCCTCCTGACGCTTAGATAATAATGTTGTTAGTAAAGGAGTAATTATGGGAAAAATGATGCATCGAATGAATCGAGTAGTGTTGGGGTTGTTGCTTGGGGCTGCAACCATAGTTCCGGGTCTGAACGGGCAGGTGATACCTGAGGCCGATTCGCGGCCTTTGTATTCCCCCCGTTCAGGTCTGTCAAAGGCGACTATCGGCACCCTTGATTCAGATATCGACCGGTTTATGTCCGTGCAGTATTACCGGGACATGAAAAACATGAATACCTGGTTCGCCTTCGTCGGGTCTGATGAACAGGGTTTTAATCTTGGGTATGCGCGTAATCTGGGGTCCCTGTACCTGGGCATCTCCTATGGGGGCAGCCTCATAGATGATCTGTTTTCACGGATTACCAATCGTGATCCTGCCAACATTACGAAAAACGATACGATGAACACTGATGCAAATGATGTTACCTCCACGGACCATCGTATCATGGACGCCGCCACCGGTTCGTTGTCAGGAACAGCGTATAGCAAAAATGATATTGGTATCCTCTTCGGTTTTGGGAACATCGGCATTAAGCTGGGCTTTACCGAATATTTAGAGGGTACCTATAACCCGACGTTTATTACAATTAGAGGTCCTGAAAACTCAACAAGGACGATGCTCGTTGATTCAAAATTCGAGAACAGCATCAAGCCCTCGGTTCAATTTGGGGGGAAATTCAAGAACAGCTCCATAACCTTTAGGCCAATGTTATGGGCAGCCTTTGATATTCATCAACTGAGTCAAAGCAGTAATGAAAATGTATTTGTGACTTGGTTTGAGACCACTGACGAAGACGGACAGGCTATTGATAGTCGTACAGACATAACCAATAGTACCTGGGAATATTTGGGTGATTACGTTGAGCCTTCAGGGGGAATCAGCCTTGGGTTCGATTTTTCCAAGAGCGACCGGATGCGGAGTGAGTTTAGCCTGGGCTATAACGCCGCGTACCGGATGTATAATAACAATGATGCCGCAATTACCGATCTCTCTGAACTCGTCTTCACGACCGTACCCCCTGATAATGGTATTATTAAAAACGATAGAACCATTACCGAGTTATTTGATTTGCGGAACCATATTGCCGCCGCTTTTCTGTTCAGCAGTGAATTGAATACCCGGCTGTCCATTGGTGTGAAAGGGGGAGTGGATATCGACTATAACATCATGAATAAAACCGATACTACGACTGGAGGAGCAGAGACAGCGGTCGGGGAGAGTACTATTACTACTTTTGCCATCAACCCCGAACTGGATGTGGGGGTGAGTTTCCGGTTTATTCCAGAACACTTTGCCATGCATGCAGGGCTTGGTATTTTGTTGTATGCGTATGATGAGACCACAACCTTGTTAACTGTTGGCGACGATACCACCAAGCAGGTGGAACGGAACCTGAGTATGCCTACCTTACGATTTGGCACGGGGCTTACCTTTAATTTCAATGTCAATACCGCGGTGGATGTGCTCTTGATCTCATCCGGTCTTGATATGGATGCTACGAAATTTACGTTGCTCTTTAGTATGAAATATTAATCCCATACCTCGGAGGAAAGAGAATGAGAAGGCTGATGGGGAGCAAAGGTGGAATGATACAGGCGCTGGTATGTATTCTGATACTATTCCTTTCGGGATGTCAAAGCGTAGAAGAGTGGTGGACTTTTTCTTCAGGCCAATTCTCCGGGTTCTCTTTAAGCGAGAGTCAGGTTGAGGTAAAACCAGCCGCGGTGGTTCAAAATGCGGTACCCCAGCAAGCAGCGGATCAAGATGTGGCGCAGGGGCAAGCAGCGGATCAAGACGCGGCGCAGCGGCAAGCAGCGGATCAGGACGCGGCGCGGCGGCAAGCGGAGACGGCGGCTCAGGACGCGGCGCGACGGCAAACGGCGGCGGAAGCGGCAGCCAAAGATGCGGCGCGGCGGCAAGCGGAAGCAGAGGCAGCGGCACAGGATGCGGCTCGCAGGCAGGCGGCTGCAGAGGCAGCAGCCAAAGATGCGGCACGGCGGCAAGCGGAAGCAGAAGCAGCGGCTCAGGATGCGGCTCGCAGGCAGGCGGCTGCAGAGGCAGCGGCTCAGGATGCAGCTCGACGACAAGCGGCGGCGGAAGCGGCAGCACGCCGGCAAGCTACGGGGGAAGGGATAACTCAACAACAACCCGGGGTGAACACGACGGCAGACGAAGTGGCACGCCTACAAGCAGCGGCAGATGAAGCGGCACGGCGGCAAGCAGAAGCAGAGGCGGCCGCTCAGGATGCGGCGCGCCGGCAAGCGGCTGCGGAAGCAGCAGCTCAAGACGCGGCACGGCGGCAAGCGGAAGCAGAAGCAGCAGCCAAAGATGCGGCACGGCGGCAAGTGGAAGCAGAAGCAGCGGCTCAGGATGCGGCGCGACGGCAAGGGGAAGCAGAAGCAGCGGCTCAGGATGCGGCGCGGCGGCAAGCGGCTGCGGAAGTAGCGGCTCAAGATGGGGCACGCCGGCAAGCAGCTGCGGAAACGGCGGTTCAAGATGCGGCACGGCGGCAAGCAGAAGCGGAGGCGGCAGCACAACTGGCGATACGCCGGCAGGCAGAAGCGACTATGCACCAGCAAGAAGATGCAGGTCGCGGGCAAATCGAAGCTGAAGAAGCGGCACGGCGACAGGCAGCGGTGGAAGAAACCGCTCGTCAGCAAGCAGCAGCTCGCCAACAGGCAGCGGCAGCAGAAACTGCTCGTCAACAAGCAGCAGCGGAAGAAACCGCTCGTCAGCAAGCAGCAGCTCGCCAACAGGCAGCAGCGGAAGAAACCGCTCGTCAACAGGCAGTGGCAGTAGAAACTGCTCGCCAACAAGCAGCAGCGGAAGAAACCGCACGCCAACAGGCAGCGGCAGCAGAAACTGCTCGTCAACAAGCAGCAGCGGAAGAAACCGCACGCCAACAGGCAGCGGCAGCAGAAATCACTCGTCAACAGGCAGTGGCAGCAGAAACTGCTCGTCAACAAGCAGCAGCAGAAACCGCACGCCAACAGGCAGCAGAAACTGCTCGTCAACAAGCAGCAGCGGAAGCAGCTCGTCAGGAAGCGGCACGCCGGCAAGCAGCGGTAGAAGCAGCTGCACGGCAACAGACTGAGGGTGGGAAAACCACCAGTACCAGAACTACGCTTCAGCAGGTAATAGCCGCAGAAGTGGCTCGACAAGTGGCTATAAAAAAAAGAACCGAAGCTGAAAAGTCCCGACTTCAACAAGCAGCAGCAGAAGAAGCGGCTCGGCAATGGGCAGTGGAAGTAGCAGCTTACCAACAAGCGGCGGAAACAGCGGCAGCACATCAAGACCGTGCAGCGGCAGAACGCTGGCAAGCGGCGGTAGACGAAGCGAGCCGGCAACGGGCTGTGGCGGAAGCGGCTGCTCTTCACCAGGCAGCAGAAACGGTTCACCGGCAAGCGGTAGCGGAAGAAGCGGCCCAGCAATGGGCCATAGCGGAAGAGGAGGCCTGTCAACATGCGCTGGCAGAAGCGGAAGCCCACCTAGGAGTGGATGAGTCTCCTCAAGGGGTTGGGTCAGAAACGGGAGCCCGTCAACCGGCTGCCCGGACATTCCCCCGGTATTATACTGTTATGGAACTGGGAGTAGACAATTACTGGAATATTGCCGCCAATCCCGCGGTGTATAATGATCCCCAGTTGTGGTATATCCTCTATGAGGCAAACAAACGACAGATGAAGAATCCTGAGAATCCGGTGGTGATAGAGCCGGGTATGATAATTGAGATCCCCAGTATTAACGGGGAACGCCGGTCGGGAACCTATGATCCGAAGAGCCGCTATGATCAGTTGCCTAAAACCGGTACTCCTCCCAAGCCCTAATCTCAAGTCCCTTTTGCCGGTGATACACCAGGGCGTCGATGAACTGGCGGGCGACTTTGATGTTGGTGAACAGGGGTATGTCAAAGTCTATGGCCATACGGCGGATGATATAATCGTTTTTGAGTTCTGTTTCCCCGTTGTTTTTGGGGATGTTGATGATCATATCGATATCCCTGCGCCGGATGAAATCCGCGATGTTCGGTTCCCGTTTTTCCAGAGGCCAGTTGAGGGTCGTGGCAGGGGCGCCGTTGGCGCTGAGGAACTTGGCGGTGCCCCGGGAGGCGTAGAGTTCATAGCCCATCTCAAGGAGGAGCCGGGCAGAATCGAGAAATTCGAGTTTGTTCTCAATAGGCCCGGTGGACAGGAGCACCCGCTTCTTGGGGATCCGGTAGCCTACTGATAGCAGGGCCTTGAGAAAGGCATCGTTCAGGTCCGTGCCGATGCAGCCCACTTCCCCGGTGGAGGCCATCTCTACCCCGCTGATCGGATCCGCCCCGTGGAGCCGGGAAAAACTGAATTGGGCGGCCTTGACCCCCACCCATTCCAGGTCCAGCGCCGACGCACGGGGGGGCTTTTGGAGGTTCTCATCCAGCATGGCCCGGACCGCCAGGTCAATCATATTCACCCGGCTTATCTTGGAACAGAAGGGGAAGCTCCGGCTTGCCCGGAGGTTGCACTCGATCACCCGGACCTGGTTCCGTTGGGCCAGGAACTGGATGTTGAATGGCCCGGTGATATCCAGGGCCTCGGTGATCCGCTCGCTGATCTTGCGGATCTTCCTGATGGTCTCGATGTAGAGCCGCTGGGCAGGGAGCACCACCGTGGCATCCCCAGAATGGACCCCGGCATTTTCAATGTGTTCGGTGATGGCCTCGAAGAGTATCTTCCCCCGTTTTGCCACCGCGTCTATCTCGATCTCCTAGGAATTTTCCACGAACGTGGAAATCACCACCGGATGCTCTGCAGACACATCCGCCGCAAGGCCCAGGAACTTCCCCAGGCTCCCGTCGTCCCAGGCCACATTCATGGCCGCCCCGGATAAGACATAGCTGGGCCGGATGAGCACCGGGTAGCCCACCGCAGCGGCGAACTCACGGGCCGAGTCTAAGTCCGTAAGCTCCTTCCATTCAGGCTGTTCGATTTCCAGTTTATCCAGGAGGGCGGAAAACTTGTTCCGGTCCTCTGCCATGTCAATGGACTCAGGCCGGGTTCCGTAGATGAGGGTCCCCGCGTCGTAGAGCTTGGTGGCCAGATTATTGGGAATCTGTCCCCCCATGGACAGGATGATCCCCTCAGGCTGTTCCCGCTCATAGATGTCCAGCACCCGTTCCAGGCTGAGTTCCTCGAAGTAGAGCCGGTCGCACATATCGTAATCAGTGGACACGGTTTCGGGGTTACAGTTCACCATGATCGAGTAGCGGCCCAGTTTCCGGGCGGTTTCCACGGCGTTCACGCAGCACCAGTCGAATTCAACGCTGCTCCCGATACGGTACGCCCCAGACCCCAGGACCATGACCCCCCGGCCGGCCGGCGTCACATCATCTCCACTGCCAAATCCTGTCCCGCCGTAGGTCATGTAGAGGTAGTTGGTCTTCGCCGGATACTCCGCCGCCAGGGTATCGATCTGTTTTATCGCAGGCCGCAGGCGATAAGTCTCCCGCAGGGAACGGACCTTTCCTTCGGGAATACCCAGGAATTCGCCAATCCGGGCATCCGAGAACCCCAGACGCTTCGCCTGGGCCAGAAGCTCACGGGATGGCGTATCGTTGCTTTCATTGCTCAGTGCTACGTGCTCACTCCTCACTGATCTCAGTGCGGTTTCCGTTTCCAGCACATGAGCTATCTTGTAAAGGAACCAGCGGTCGATTTTCGTGAGCCGGTGGATGCGTTCCACGGACCAGCCTTCACGCATGGCGCGGTAGATGATGAAGATACGCCGGTCAGTGGGTTTTGAAAGCGCGTCTTTGATATTCGCCCCGCCGTTTCCACAGAGCGTATCCGTATCAGCAAGTCCCGGTGCGCCGATGCCGGTCATGCGGAGGGCCTTCTGCAGGGCCTCCTCAAAGGAACGGCCTATGGACATGACCTCCCCCACGGACTTCATCTCAGAACCGATGCGGTTTTCCACGTGCTTGAACTTGGCCAGGTCCCATCGGGGGACCTTGACCACGCAGTAATCCAAAGCCGGCTCAAAACAGGACTTGGTCACCCGGGTGATGCGGTTCTCGATGTCTGTAAGGGCGTAGCCCAGGGCGAGTTTCGCAGCAACAAAGGCCAGGGGGTAGCCTGTGGCCTTGGAAGCCAGGGCGGAACTCCGGGAAAGCCGGGCGTTTACCTCGATGATGCGGTAATCCGCGGAAGCAGGGTCCAGGGCGTATTGGATATTACATTCCCCCACTATCCCCAGGTGCCGGATCACCGCTATGGCGATGCGCCTGAGCTTGTGGTACTCCGAATCGGTGAGGGTCTGAGAAGGGGCCACCACAATGCTTTCCCCGGTATGGATACCCAGGGGATCGAAGTTCTCCATATTACAAACCGTGATGCAGTTGTCGTAGCAGTCCCGGACCACCTCATACTCGATTTCCTTCCAGCCTCCCAGCCATTCCTCCACCAGCACCTGGGGGGTCTGGGCAAAGGCCCGGTCACAGCGCCGCCGGATATCCGCCTCATTCCCGCAGATCCCGGATCCGGCGCCTCCCAGGGCGTAGGCCACCCGTACCATCACGGGGTACCCGATCTGTTCTGCCGCCGCCACTGCCTCACCAGTATCGGTAACAGCTATGCTCCGGGGGGACTTGACCCCGATTTCCTCCAGCCGCTTCACGAAGCGTTCCCGGTCTTCGGTATCCTCAATGGCCTTAACCGGCGTACCCAGGACCCGGACCCCATACTTGTAAAGGGTCCCCTCCCGGTCCAGGGCAACCCCGCAGTTCAGGGCAGTTTGTCCCCCAAAGGAGAGGAGGATGCCCTGGGGCTTTTCCTTTTCAATGACCTGTTTCACATACTCAGGGGTAACCGGCAGGAAATAGGTACGGTCCGCCATGCCTTCACTGGTCTGTATCGTGGCGATATTGGGGTTTATGAGGATGATCTTGATGCCTTCCTCCCTGAGCGCTTTGAGGGCCTGGGACCCGGAATAGTCGAATTCTCCGGCCTGGCCGATCTTAAGACCCCCGGAACCCAGGACTAAGACTGTTTTCGGCGTATCGTTATGTATCATACTTACCCTTCTTCATATTCAATACCGCACTTTCTGGTGTCCACCGGACTAGCACTCCGCACCTGATCGAGAAAGCGGTCGATGAGAAACTCCGTGTCCCGAGGCCCGGGACACCCTTCGGGGTGGAACTGGACTGCAGAGAATGGCCCACTCGTGGAGCGGATCCCCTCAATGGTGCCGTCATTGGCGTTGAGGAACCAGGGTTCCCAGCCCCTGGGGAGGGTCTCGTTTCGTACCGCATACCCGTGGTTCTGGCTCGTGATATAGCACCGTTTGGTGCCTGCCTCGATACAGGGCTGATTCTGGCCGCGATGGCCGTAGGGGAGCTTGTAGGTATCCGCGCCTGCGGCCAGGGCCATGATCTGGTTGCCCAGGCAGATGCCAAAGATGGGCTTTCCCCGGGTAAAGGCTTTCCTGAGCATGGCGATGGTTTTGCCGCAGTCCTTGGGGTCCCCTGGCCCATTGGACAGGAAGAGGCCGTCGTAGTCAATACCGCTTAAATCGTGGTTCCAGGGGAGACGGAGTATCTCCACCTTCCGGGCGAGGAGGCAGCGAAAGATGTTCGCCTTGGCCCCGCAGTCCACCAGGGCTATCCGTGGCAGGTTCCCCGATCCGGCCCCTGGGGGAAGGAAGGTCTTGACCGCTTCCGGGGACACATCCGCCACCGGGTGGGGGATCAGCCCTGAGTCCATGGTAACATCCCGGCTTCCCTCCACGAGGATCTTCCCCCCCATGACCCCATGTTCCCGAAGACGGCAGGTCAAGGCTCGTGTGTCGATGCCATAGATGCCCGGCACGTTGTTTTTCTCAAGCCAGGTTGAAAGGGACGCACCGGAGGCGAAGTGGCTCGGTTCTTCGCAGGCTTCAGCCACCACGAAACCCGAAACCTGGATTCCTTCGGATTCAAAATGGAGGGGAATGCCCTGATCATCAAACCACGGCTCCCCGGTTTTTGGTTTAACCGGTACCCCGTAGTTTCCCATGAGAGGATAGGTGGCTACCAGTATCTGGCCCCGAAAGCTCGGATCCGTCAAAGACTGGGGATAACCGCTCATGCCTGTGGTAAAGACCACCTCTCCTGCCTGGGAACGGGCCTTACCTAAGGACCACCCTGAAAATTCTGACCCGTCTTCTAAGACCAACCGGGCCGCTACTGGCCGTTTCTTCATGTTCCCATAATACCTGATAAGGGAATAAACATTCAAGGTTTATCCACGAGTGATTGACAAATTCTATCAACATCAGTATGATAAAAACATTACTTTAATTTAAGGGAGAAAAAAATGATGCCACGATTGTTGACGCATACAAACAAGATGTCTGTCGCTATGAGGATTAATTAAAGGAGGATGAGTATGTATTTGGGAAAAACGGGAATAGGATGGCTTTCGTATAACCGAAACTATTTAGGCCCGGAAAATAAGGTATGTCATCTGTACCTTCGGTATCTTAAACAAGATGATGGGACCTACGAAGAAATAATCGATCCCAACGAGCGAATCAATGTCTATATATCCCAGGAGAAACGGCTGGCGAATGATGTCATTGATGAATTAGGGAGCTTGGTCAGTATCAAATTTAACCGGGAACCCACCACCTACCGGGAAGAAGATCCTTATCTGTCAATCAGGTATAATCCCGATTTTCAGGATTCCGAGATAGAAATTTATGGGTTTAAAGAACGGGGCTTTTTGCAGATTCTGGAAATAGCAAATGATTTTATGTTCATTGCCGCAAGTAAATCCATTGAATCGGAGATACCGGTCTATACCAAAGAGCTGCTGATTCGTACCAAAGACGCCTATTATGGCCCTATCGAAAAGGGGGATAGGAACCAGGATCGAATCCAGCTTGCAGGGAAGAAAGAAAATCAATATATGCTTGACCGGTACAATACCTTTGACATTGATAATCTGCGGATGGAGATTAGTGATGAATATGGACAGGTACAATTTGCGTTTATTGAAAAAAAAGCCCTCACCAATCTACAGCCGATTGATAATCTCATCGACTTTATCGGCGATGAGGTGTTGATCGCCCATTTGATTTCGTCCCTCAAGACGACAAACACCATCAAGCCCTATACCAGAAACGAGATTCGGGACATACGAAGCGCACTTTCCGAATCGTTGCTGTCCTTCAATGATATTAAACTCACCGAAGACCGGAAAAGCCGTTTGCTGGCCATTCTCGATGAGATATTCAAATACGATACTTTCCTGTTATCGATTATTTCCTATGCCTTTGAAACCGCCGATCTTTTTAATAAACTGGCTGAAAAAGTCTGCAATGAGCATTTTGATAAAATCGAAAAGAGGATCCGCGATTCTTCCAAGGTTAAGGATATCGCTGTCCGGCTCGACCAGGAAATTGAAGAAAAAAAGAGACGCATTAAAGAGCTTCAGGTTGATGAAAGCGTGATCACTGAAGAGGTCAGAAGGCGTAACCATGAAGAAATGCAAAAATCAGAGGAAAAAATAAGAAACCTTCAGAATACGATCCAGGTCCTGGAGCATGATAAAGACCAGCTCCAGGAAGTGCTGGGAGAAGGACTTGAGGTTTCCCGGCTCAGGGAAGAGAAAAGCCAACTGAGCACGGAGCTTGATACGATCAAGACCGAATGGGAGCATTATAAGCGGGAAACGGTCCTCCTGGAAGAAGCCTTACAAAAGTCTATGGCCGATTATGAGTACAATGCCATGAGCGTACTGACCCGACAGATAGACCGCAAGCTGTTCAATCAGATTTTTCAACCTCTGAACAGTGAAGCTGTGGTGATGCAGAAACCGGCGGAGTATAGTGCTGAAGAAACAAAACCGGCAGCCCATCCTATTGTACCCTTTAATACCAGGCTCTTAGTGCATCTGCCGGCAGGTGAAATTATCGACCGAATCAGCGCGGATTTACAAACCGCCAACCGGTATGTTACCAGAAACGAGGTGGTGAATTATATAACCTGTATCATGCAGGGCTTCATCACCACCTTTGCCGGTGAACCGGGTACGGGAAAAACTTCGCTGTGTACGCTCCTGGCAAAATCCCTGGGCCTTGCCCGGCTCGGCGAGGACAGCCGCTTTGTGGATATCTCGGTGGAACGGGGCTGGACTTCTCATAAAGACTTCATCGGGTATTACAACCCCCTGACCAAAACCATGGAGAAAAGTAACAACCGGGTTTTTGACGCCTTGTATCGCCTCAAGGATGAGAATGCCCACAACTGTGATGCGCCTTTTCTCATCTTGCTGGACGAGGCCAATCTCAGTCCGATTGAACATTACTGGGCCGCTTTTCTGCGCCTCTGTGACGCGGATTCGGCCTATAACTACTCCCTTGATCTGGGAGGTAAGGAACCCTGGACCATCCCGCAGCACTTGCGCTTTTTAGCCACGGTCAATTTTGATCACACCACAGAAGAACTGTCTCCCCGGTTTCTGGATCGAAGCTGGGTTATCACCTTAAACCCCAACAGTATCAACGGTGATATTCTGCTCAACGGCGCGTTACCCAATCAGGAAACGATTATTCCCTATTCTGTGCTGAGTAGCCTCTTCATCCCGCGGGATGACAGTGCTATCAATGTGGATGCTATCAGTAATAAATGGACCAAAATACAGGGTGTCTTTAAGAATAACAACATCCCCATCATGCCAAGAAACCAGAAAATGGTACAATCCTATTGCATCATCGGCTGTAAATACATGGATATGCAAACCATGGAGACCCAGTTTGCGCCTCTGGATTATGCCATAGCCCAAAAGATTCTGCCCATCATCAATGGTATCGGGGACCAGTACAAGACCCTGCTGACCACCCTCAAAACGGTGTGTGATGGGATGCCCCTGTGTCTGGGCCATATTGAGCGTATGCTCAAGGCGGCGGACGAGAACCTGGGCTTTTATCAGTTCTTCGCAAAATAAGGGGTGGATCAATGAAATGCCGGCTCATTCTGCGTCATGGCAATAAAACCGATGATGTTGTTTTATACCATGAGCCTAAGCTGATGGTACAAAATCGAAATTCCCAGGTAAGTCTGTTTTCGGAAGATCGTTATAAATGTTCCGTAGTATTATCCGAGGTGGAACGGCAGATTAGTTACCTGGAGCTGTTTCTCAATGAGGAGTTAATTGGCTATTGCTTCTCCCCAAAACAAGAACAAAAAAACGATATTGTTTTTTACGATGACACGGAAGATGAGGGCGGTAGTCCGATATTTAATCTGTACTATGATCTGATAAAGCTGTCCCTCAAGGTTCAATTTACCGATCAATCGTACATTTTCTTTTCCAGCAATTACCTGCTCTGTTTCAACAGAGACGCGGTTACTGCTGAAAATGTCGAAGCCCTGATAAAATACCTGGTGGAATTCAATGATGATACGATTAACCGCTGGATGTACGCTCCCAGAAGCAGATCGGGGAACACCAACCTGTTTCTGGAAAGCGGGTTACAGAAAAATTCATCTTATAAGTCCTTACATTCGTATATTCAACTGCTGACTTCCATTTACATAAGTTACAAGGAAAATTATCCTATCTTTAAAAGCAACATCCGGCACCGGATCGTTAAGGATAATACGCTGCAAACCTATGATAAAATCAGGAACATCAACACCACGAGTATGCAGTGGCTGTTTCAGAATATCGGGCAACTGGTGGAGGTATCAACGAATACCACCGTGCAGTTGAATGGCCGTAATTACATTCCCTTTCAGATGAATGTGGAAAAAGCCATGAAAAACTTTGATATATACGAGAACCGGGTGGTATCCGGGTTTCTGTTGCTGGTATCCAAACATGCCAGACAGATCGAAGAACAACTGATAAGGTGGATCACCGATGAAACGAAAATTGTCGATAACCTGCGCCAGATGGAACGGGAGGGATTCCATGCGCCGATCATCGCGGTTAAACAGATGCAGTTGGCCAATACGCAGCAACTGCTGAATACCTTACAGGAGCTTATCGTCAATATTTCCGTGCAATATTCAAAATACCAGGAGATATCGATCTATTCAGACCGGCCCATGACGGGGATCCCCAAGAAAACAAAAATTTTTCAGGAGGTCCGTTCCTATCGCCTGATATTCGAACAGATCATGAAATGGTACAAGTTCGGGGAATTTACCCTGGTCAAAGAGAGTTTGATCTTCAATGTCAAAACCCTGGACAAGCTCTATGAGTATTACTGTCTCTGTAAACTATTGACTATGTTTAAAAATTCCGGGTTTAACGGCGCAGATGATCAATTCCCCTCCTTGTCGTATGAATACAATCCCGATGGCTATCCCTATCTTAATGAATATGACATTGCGAATACCTATTTCCTCAAACGAAAGGACGTGCAGATAACCTTGTACTATCAACCGGTTATACGCAGTGATGATTTTGAAAACGGCATTACCCTTTTTAGAACAACTTTGAGTAACAATAACTACTATTCCCCGGATTTTTTGTTCAAGGTGTGGTCTGGCGATTCTCCCGCCTGGTACTTTATTATGGATGCCAAATATTCAACCCGGAATGCCATTAAAAGACACTACCTGGATAGGGTGATGATCAAATACTCCTGCGAATTATCGAGCAAAGAACCGCAACGGCAGCCAATACGGATGGTGTGGTTACTCCAGGGCCGCATTGATAATACTTCGGATATAGAACTCTTTCATAATGCCCCCTTAGTCAAACAATACAAACCGGATATTTCCTATGGGATCATTTCTATCAACACCAAAAACAACGCCCTGGAAAAATTATGGCATGAAATGTACGCATGTATCAGGGAACTAGAGAAGCGGCCCTAAAGGGCTTTACGGCCCGGGGAATTTTTCCCTTGCGTTTGTTATCAACAGCGCTCCAATTAAAATACCAAGCACGCCGATAATCTTTTTAATTCCGATTTTTTCTTTTAATATCCCATAAGATAAAAACATCGTCCAAATATAGGTTAGTGAAGTTAGTGGTAATACTATTGAATATTTCAGAAATCGCAAAATGTAAATATTGAGCAGCATCGAGAGAACATATAAACCGCCTCCTCTATAGAGATTTGCATTGGTTAGTAATGACAGAATAGTTTT
>JAITNU010000094.1 GCA_031290325.1 Treponema sp. | reverse complement strand
TTTCCGACGAAAATCTGGTCAACAATGTTGTACAGGCATGAAATGATTAGGGAGATGACGCAGGGAATCGCAAATTTGGGCAGGAGTCTGCCTATGGGTTCCGTGATAAGATAGCTGTTGCTTTGCTGTGCCTTTTCCACAGTTTTACCTCGCTTTTTCAGAAAATTTGGAGTTTTTTCTGAGAAAAAGCTGCCTTAAAACTACATCATGGCACTTTCTGCTGGATGACTTCTGTATTTTAACAAAATAAAATTTTTTGTCAAGTGGCCTTTTAGGCAGGACATTTGCTTTGCAAGCTCATGTTACGCATGATTACAAAAAATGAAAAAAAGGTCCACGGATGGATTTTCGCGGATTGGAAGCGATAATCCGCGTTAATCAGCGTAAATCCGCGGACTGAAGAGAAAGCGCTGGGAAAAAGCTTGACATTTTATGCTGCCATGCTAATATGTCAGTGATAAAAAGGCACTTTAAAGACTGAACCAAAATTTTTCGAGGTCCCAAAATTGTATGGATGGGGTGGTCCGCAAAGTGCTTCCTTGTTAATCTTGGATAGGAGTCAGAAAATGCAGATGACCATGCGCTGGTTTGGAAAAGACTTTGATTCGGTTACCCTCGAACAGATCCGGCAAGTGCCGGGGGTAACAGGCGTGATTACCACGCTGTATGGGAAATTGCCCGGCGAGGGTATGGGAGACCGCGGAAATCACCGCGTTAAAGGCAGAGGTCGAGGCCGCAACACATCGCGGGGATTGAGAGCGTGAATATCCACGACGCGATCAAGACAGGTGCCCCCGAATGGGAAACCTATATCGACAACTACGTTACCACCCTGGAGCGCCTGGGGCAGGCAGGGCTATGGTGGGCTGGAACCGGAAGGGCTCGCCCATCTGGCGGAACTGTTTGCCATGTACAAAGAGGTTGATGAGGAAAAACTCTTTGCGAACCTCACGTATTTTCTTAAAAAGATCATACCGGTGTGTGAAAAATACGGAATTCAGATGGCCATACATCCTGACGATCCGGCGTGGCCGGTGTTTGGACTTACCCGGATCATCAACAACAAGGAGAACATCCTCCGCCTGATGCGCGCCGTGGATAATCCCCTGAACGGTGTTACCCTCTGCACGGGGAGCCTGGGAACCAATCCCAGGAACGACCTTCCCGGCATCATCGCTGCCCTCAAGGGACGCATCCACCCATGTGCGGAACCTCCGCTACAACAGCCTTGATGAGGTTGATTTTGAGGAAGCCGCCCATCTTTCAGGCGACGGGTCTCTCGACATGTATGCTATCATGAAGGCGCTGTACGACATCGGATTTGACGGACCGATACGCCCTGATCACGGGCGTACGGTGTGGGGAGAAGTCTGCATGCCGGGCTACGGTCTCTATGACCGGGCTATGGGGTACCTCAACGGTCTCTGGGAAGCGATTGACAAGGGACATCGCTAATTGGGTACCCAGCACGTCCCTGCTCCTCTTATTGCAATCCCCGCCCAAAGCCGCGCATGTACCGTGTGGATTTGACTTATACCCAAGTCGGCAAGACAGGCGTTGAAGACATGGCGGCCGGCAGGGTGTTTGTTATTCACGGCGCACCAGTTTTGAAAGGCATTGAATAATTCTTTGATGCGGCAAAGGGCGGTAGCATCGCGGATACAGCAATCATTGATAAAATCAGAAACATTGACTCGCGCCATTTTATAAAAAGTGCTGGTTTTTGAAGGTGGTTTTTCTTGAACAGAAGCGACTTGCTTGTATGCGTCTTGTGGAAAATCATGTTGTACCATTGAAGATTTATCAGAAAGCAAGGTGTCCCCAAAATATTTAACAAATATTTCATGAACCGAGTGGGTGCAATTTTCCTGAAATTCCTGATGCTTCATAAGAAAGGCCACACCTTCCTCAGTGAGTCTTGTTATACCTCCGCCATTCGTACCACCGCGTTGACGGTACGTTATTTTATATCCTGCCCATTCTTCAAAGCGGTTAAGCAGTTTCCACGCTTTATTATAACAGACACCTGCTTTTTTACAGGCTTCCTTCACATTGCCTGTTTCACCGATTGCCTGTAACAGTTTCACCATACCCGGCCCGCAAAAAGGTTTAACCAGTTCGCCCTTTTTCGTTTCAATACTGTTATTATTTATCAATAAAACCTTAATGACCGGAAATAATTTTATTTCTGCTTCCTGCTCATCCGCTACCAACATTTCCCCTTCAAACATCTTTATCCCTCATTATTAATTGTTTAATATTTCGTCTCCAGCGAAATAGTAAATGACCTCCCTCCATTGGAAAGTATTGTTTTATTTCGTAGAGCGTGTCAAGTATATTTTCGATACCCGCTGATACTGAAATATATTTGCCGATGTCGGCAGAAACTTTTAAGTGAACGAGTGAATAGCCCTCAAGGACGGCGCTGGCTTCGGTGTTGGCATAGCGGGAACCTAAGTATTCAAAGCGGGGAATGATTGCTATTGCTTTGATGGGGTGCACCACCATATAGCTATTAAACGTGATTTCAGGGTAGTAAGCGATTGCTGTAATGTCATTTTCGCTGTGGTATATCTTGTATTCATTAAGCGAGAAGGCAAGGCCCATGCTGAAATAATCATTTTTATTACATAGTAAATATTTATTTCTTACTGAGGAGCAAATATGCTGATTGCTCAACGCAAAAAGCGAAAGATAGACTGTTTTCCTAGAAAACCTGTAGACTTGCAGAGTAAAAACTTTCTTCTTTCTTCTTGCTGGGCATACCGCCTCCTTATCTCAAATTTCCCTACTAATCGTATTGTCTCATAAAACACTTTGTTCGTCAAACAATTTTCTTATTTTTTATGATTTTTTCTTTTTTTTACGGGAACCTGGGCTTAGTTCGCAGGGGCCTCTGCTCCGAAAAGGACAAAAAACGGTACAAAGATGCCGAGAACGAGATTTGAACTCGTACCCCCTTGCAGGGAGGAGATTTTAAGTCTCCGGTGTCTACCATTCCACCACCTCGGCAAAAACCATTACCTAGTATTTTACTGGTAATGGTTTGATTTGTCAAGTACTATGGTTCGCCAGTTGCCTGACGAACCACATAACAAGGTACTAAATCAACAGGGCTTTAGGATTAGTAATCCATACCGCCCATGCCACCCATACCGCCACCGGGCATGGGGGGCGTGTCCTTATTCTCAGGAATGTCCGTAATGGCACATTCAGTGGTAAGGAGGAGGCTGGCGATGGACGCGGCGTTCTGCAGGGCAGAACGGGTTACCTTCGCGGGGTCGATGATACCGGCCTTCACCATGTCAACCCATTCCAGCCTGGCAGCGTCAAAGCCGATACCCTTCTTTTCGCTCTTGGCTTTGTCGGCGATAACCGCACCGTCGAGACCGGCGTTTTCCGCGATCTGGCGGATAGGTTCTTCCAGGGCGCGCTTGACGATCTTGAAGCCTACCTTTTCGTCGTCAGTGAGACCTGCGGTATCGGCCTTCTCCAGAGCGATAGCCGCCTGAATCAGGGCGATTTCACCACCGGGAACGATCCCTTCTTCAATAGCGGCACGGGTAGCGGAGAGGGCGTCCTCAACCCGGTGCTTCTTCTCTTTCAGTTCCACTTCGGTGGCTGCCCCGACATTGATAACCGCCACACCGCCGGCGAGCTTGGCCAGGCGTTCCTGGAGCTTCTCCCGGTCGTACTCAGAGGTGGTATCCTCGATCTGGGCCTTGATCTGGGCAATCCGGTCCTTGATATCCTTCTCTTTCCCGGCACCGTTGATGATAGTGGTGTTATCCTTGTCGATCTTAACGGTCTTTGCCTTACCGAGCTGGCTGATATCGGTGTTCTCAAGTTTGAGACCCAGTTCTTCGGTGATGACATCACCACCGGTCAGAATCGCGATATCTTCCAGCATGGCCTTGCGGCGATCCCCAAAGCCCGGAGCCTTGACCGCGACGGTGTGCAGGGTCCCCCGGAGGCTGTTCAGCACCAGGGTGGAGAGGGCCTCGCCGTCCACATCTTCGGCAATGATGAGCAGGGGCTTGCCGCTCTGGGCGACTTTCTCCAGCAGGGGAAGCATATCCTTCATGGAAGAGATTTTCTTGTCATGGATGAGAATATAGACATCCTCATATACAGTAGACATGGTATCCCGGTCGGTAACAAAGTAAGCGGAGATATAGCCCCGGTCAAACTGCATACCTTCGACGAATTCAATCGTGGTATCCATGGTTTTGGACTCTTCCACGGTGATGACCCCGTCTTTCCCCACCTTTTCCATGGCATCGGCGATGGTATTACCGATTTCGCTGTCATTATTCGCGGAAACCGACGCGACATGGGAGATTTCTTCCTTGTCCTTGATTTCCTTGGAATTTTTCTTGATTTCCTCTACCGCGATTGCCACCGCCTTGTCGATACCCCGTTTGAGTTCAATGGGGGTCATGCCAGCGGCCACGGATTTCAGCCCTTCCTTAATCAGGGAATAGGCCAGAACCGTGGCGGTGGTGGTACCATCCCCTGCCACGTCATTGGTTTTGGTGGCCACTTCTTTCAGAAGCTGGGCTCCCATGTTCTCGTAGGGGTCTTCGAGTTCCACTTCTTTTGCGACGGAAACGCCGTCTTTGGTAACGGTCGGGGCTCCGAATTTCTTATCCAAAAGGACATTCCGTCCCTTAGGCCCCAGGGTTACCTTAACGGCCTTGGAAATCTGCTCAACCCCCGCAAGCAGCCTGCGGCGGGCATCTTCGTTGAACAACAACTGTTTTGCCATTTTTCTCTTTCTCCTCTTTTATAACCGGCCTTTTAATCATATATAATGAACCGGTGTAATATGAAATGGATACCCCATCGTTATGGGGCTTTTCTTATAAAATACTAAATCGAAGCGGCAGCGGCAAGGGTAAAAATAGGTTATAATAATTTGAAAGAGCATCATAGAACGGAGTCCTTATGCCTAAAGAACAGGTTTCCTTATTTGAGATATTCGGCCCCGTGATGATAGGGCCTTCCAGTTCTCATACTGCCGGGGTCGCCCGGATAGCCTTTTTAACCCGGAAGATGTTCGGTTCCGCCCCGCAAAAGGCCCTGATTCGCTTTTACGGTTCCCTGGCCGCTACCTGGAAAGGCCACGGTTCAGGGGATGCGGTGAGCGCCGGGCTTCTGGGTATTCCTCCTGAGGATGAACGGCTTTTCCAGGGACAGACGCTCCTCAGCACATTGCAGGCCGCAGGAAAGGGCTTTTCCGTGCTTATTGAGGCGGTTCCCGTATTACCCCCATCCTGGCATCCGAATAGCCTTATCCTTGAACTTTTCGGTGAGTCTTCCGGGGGGGCAGAGCTTATGGCGGGACAAAGTCCGCGACCGCAGCACCTGGTCATCCGGGCCTCCAGCATTGGCGGCGGGTCCATCCGTCTTGATGAAATCAACGGATATCAGGTAGATCTTTCAGGAGAACTGGAGGCTATCCTGGTTTCACACCATGATGAGATTGGGGTTATCGCAGAAGTGTCCCGGTTACTCGCCGCCGGGCACATCAATATCGCCGCCACCTCCAGTCACCGCAAGGAAAAGGGGGATGAGGCCCTTTTGGTGGTTGAAACCGACGGTCCCATCCCCCCTTCAGTCGTCAAAGAGATCCAGGGCTTGCCCCCGATCTACCAGGTCATACAGGTTCCGGCCTTAGAAGGTCTTACCAGAGAGGCGCTATGAAATTCAGGTTTCACACATTTTCTGAACTTGAGGGCATACTTCAAGCTGAACACATTACTGCCGAGGATTATGCGGTTAAACGGGAAGCCTTCATTTCCGGGACTTCTGAAGCGCATATCCTTACCGAGCTGGACCGGCGCATCGCCGTTACCAGAAGCTCCCTCATTAAGGGGCTTGAAACCCCGCAACATTCCCGTTCCGGTCTTACCAGGGGCGGGGCAGTGTCTTTTGCCGCCTCAGACCGGGGACTCATACAGGATCCCTTCTGCCGCCGGATCATTGCATATTCCCTGTCCATCAACGAGGTGAACGCCTGCGGTGGCAAGATCGTTTCCTTCCCCACTGCCGGCTCCAGCGGCATCGTACCAGGGACCATTTGGGCCTGGTGGGACAGTGCGGCACAGGAAACACCTTCAAACACTCCCTCCTTACTTCCCCTCCCTCCCTCTCCTTCGCCACCTTTCCCCGCTCCGGTACGCGGCGCCTTCTTAATCGCCAGCCTCGCAGGGGTACTCATCGCCCAGCGGGCAACCCTGGCCGGTTCTGAGGGGGGCTGTCAGGCGGAATGTGGCGCTGCCGGGGCCATGGCGGCTTCTGCCCTGGGGTACCTGGAAGGGTTAAGCCTGGGGGACTGCTTTTCCGCAGCAGCCCTTTCCCTCAAAAATTCCCTGGGTCTCGCCTGTGATCCGGTGGCCGGGCTGGTGGAGGTGCCCTGTGTCAAGCGGAATGCCTTTGTAGCGATAAACGCGGTGCTTGCGGTTGATTTGATCCTGGCGGGCATTCAGAGCGTGATACCCTTTGATGAGGTGGTCTCTGCCATGAAACAGATTGGGGATATCATGCCGGGGAGCCTGAAGGAAACCGCCGCCGGGGGCCTGGCAATAACCCCAACAGGTTTATTCTTTAAAGCGCATATTTTTAAGGATCATGAGACGGTTCAGGATATGGCCACGCCCCATGTACAGAGACCTGAAACAGGGGACATAAGGATATACACTGACGGTGGTTGTGGGGGTAATCCGGGGCCAGGGGGCTGGGCCTACGTGATCATCGAAGATAAAGATCCTCAGGATAAGCCTGCTATCATTATTGAAAAATGGGGCGCTGAAAAGTACACTACCAATAACCGCATGGAATTACAGGCGGTTATTGCCGCCCTGGAGACCTTAGCCGGGTTAAGGCTATCCCCCAGTAATATAACGGTTTATACTGATTCTCAATATGTGCAAAAGGGGATCAGTATCTGGATACATGCCTGGAAGAAAAAAGCCTGGATGACTACTGGTAAACAGCCGGTGAAAAACAAGGAACTATGGGTACGTTTGGACGCCCTGGCGACGGCGTTTCCTATTACCTGGAAATGGGTTAAAGGTCATGCAGGGGATAC
>JAITNU010000183.1 GCA_031290325.1 Treponema sp. | reverse complement strand
CATTATGATTCTATAAGATTTGATTCAAATAAAAAAACGATACAAAATATCATTGATTGGTGTCATGCAAGAGACATAAAATTGCTATTTGTTACATTACCCGCTTATTATACATATAGAAATAGATTGGACAACAACCAATTGAACGAAACAATAAATTACATGATAAACATATCAGATAAAAATGCCAATGTGTATTATCATAATTTTTTTGATGATAGGGATTTTATAGAAGCTGATTTTTATGACGCTGACCATTTTAATGAAATAGGCGCAAGAAAAATAACTGAAAAAATAAATGAGATCATTATGAAGATAACCCGAATTCAATCGTGAAGTGCAACACTCCCTTGACAGCGGCTGGTTAGCCTGGGGTAAACAAAAACAACCCTATCAAACATAGTTACAAAAATTAAAACAAACGGAGCTGGGGGTCATGAGGCCGGTTCTTGCGCTCCTCCTCTTGATACAGGGGAATCATGGTTTCCAGGGAGCTGAGGAAACGGCTTGGTTCATTGACGAGTTTCCTGCCCTGAAAATCCCGCTTCTGTGCCCAGGAAAGATACAAGCCCACCTTGGCGCGGGTCATGGCAACGTAGAGGATCCGCCGTTCTTCCGCGATCCGTTCATCAAAGGCGGGACCACGTTTTTCTTCATATAACGTAAAGGGGAGCAGTCCCTCTTCCAAGCCGGCCACAAAGACGTGATCGAATTCCAGCCCCTTGGCCGCGTGGATGGTCATGATCCGGATCCCATCGCGGTTCAATTCCACACCGCCCTGTTCGCCGCCGACTGCCAGGGCATCCAGAAACGCGGGAAGATCATCATACAGCGCCGCAAGTCCGGCAAGACCTTCGATGAGGACTTCCACCGGAACCCCTGCATCCCAGTTTACCCTTGCTCTCACCGGATTTTCCGGTGTTTTTACCGGAGGGCATTGTTCCCAGGCCCGCTTGACTGCCAGAGCGGGAGCCACCTCCAGGAGGCCCGCAGGACCACCCGCCCCAGGACCAAGGGAATCCCGCAGAAACCTGAGCAGAGAACGGATCGGCTCCGCTTCCCACCAGGGCCGTTCTCCGGTCACCCGATAGGGGATGCCGTGGTCCCGAAGCGCCTTGGTGATGGGCGCCGCCAGGGCGGTGGTACGGAGCAGTATGGCGCATCCATCCAGGCCGCTGAGGACCTGTTCCGGCGAGGGGCTGTCCCCGGCGTTACTATCGACCACCTTACTGTCAAAGGCAAAAAAGGTGGTCCCTCCGATAAGCCGGGCAATACGCCGGGCAATGCCTTCGGCTTCGGATTTGTCGGTGGGGTATTCTGAACGGTAGAGGCTCACCCCGGTGTTGGTTCCCCTCAGTCTGGTATCCATGAGCCGCCCTGCCGCATCAAGGATCGGCGCGGCGCAGCGGAAACTTTGGGTCAGATTAAAGGTCTCTGCTTCAGGATAATCTTGCAAAAACCGGTCGATGAAGCCTTTGTCCGAACCACGAAACCCGTAAATGGCCTGATTAGGGTCCCCGATGACCCATAGTTCGTCCGCACCGGCTTCTCTATTCGGCGCTAACAGACGTATCAGGACGTACTGGGCAAAATTGATATCCTGATATTCATCCACAAAGATGAAGCGAAACCGTTCCTGGTAATGGGAGAGCAGCGGCGGATCACCGGTCAAAAGCCGCAGGGTTTCGGCCACGAGATCATCAAAATCCAGGGATGCCGATGCACGGAGCCGGTCGTGGTACAACCTGTAGAGCCGCTCCACTTCGGGCGTCGCTTCGCCGATACCGAACTCCTCGGCTAAACAGGGCAATGCCGCTATCACTGCTTCGCCGCTTCGACTGCCGAGCTTCGGCCTGGTTTCCCCAGGCAGCAGGAGAAAGCGTTTCCGCCCTTCGATGTAGGTTCCCAGCCCTTGGGCTCTGATTCTTCCCGTGGCCCCGGTGCATAGTTCCTGCAAGAGGGCGGTCCGCTCCTCATCACCGAGAATAGTGAAATCCCTGGGTACAGCGTTCTCCGGTTCCACTGCCTGTTCCCTGAGTATGGATGCACACAGGGAATGGAAGGTGGCGGTAGTGATACAGGTGGAACCAGCCTCTTTGTTACCGATGGTGATCCGCGTCCGCAGTTCCAGCGCGGCCTTAACGGTAAAACTCAGGGCGAGTATGCCGCCGCTTTTCTGAGGGTTTTGCACGAGCCGGGCAATGCGGCCAGCCAGGGTCGCGGTCTTGCCGGTGCCAGGACCTGCAATGATGAGGGCGTATCGTCCCTCATACAAGACCGCCTGCTCCTGTTCAGGAGTAGGTTGTTTGGATTCCAACTCGCCAGATTCCGGTTTTTTAGTTTTTTTGCCCTGCCGGGCTTGAACGGTTGTATCTGGCTTTGCAGGCTCTTCTTCGCGCTGCAGCGACTCAGGTTTTGGAGGATGTTCTGTTGGAGCAGCTTTGGGAACAGCCTCTGGAGCTTCGTCGAAGAACCCTGCTTCTTTTTTGCCCCCCATTGAGAAGACCCGGATAACCCCGTATTCACCATCATAGCCTGCACGGATGAACACCTGTCCCTGGCGCATCCGTCCAACTGCGGCGGACAAAAGTTCCCCGTCCAGACCGGGAACGTGCAGCTTTTCAAGTTCCCCCACGGGAGTCTCCATGAGGAGGGATAGTTCACTCCCTGTTTTGGTGATGAGGGAACCGTAGGCGGCGTCTACTTTTTTTGAACCGCTCCCGGTTTCAAGGAGTTCACCGAGCAGTTCTTTCAGGGGAATCAGGGATCGGTAGGGCCGGCGGTTGGTCCCCTCATACCCTTGAGGACAGGGCGCCGCTTCATCCACCGGGCAATCTGCGAGTTCCATCACCCGGCCCATGACACCCCTGGTGAGGGGTTTATGACAGACCGGGCATAGGCCGCCGAAATCAGCAGCTTCTTCCGGGCCTATGTAGACGCCGCATTTCCGGTGGCCATCATAATGGTACTTCCCCTCCTGGGGGAAGAATTCGATAGTTTCGATGATACCGGCGTCTTTGCTGGCGTTTCCCCTTGGTGCGGCCAGTGCCGCAGCCAGAGACGGGTAGGACATATCCATTTCAAAGATCGTCCCTTCCCGTCCCAGCTTCTCCGGCGAATGGGCGTCAGAATTAGAGATGATCGAAAAACGGTCCAGCGCTGAAACAGCCCAATTCATAGGTGGATTGGAGGAAAGTCCTGTCTCAATCGCCGATATATGGGGGGCAAGGTCGCCATAACATTCTTCGATAGAATCAAACCCCGATTTAGCCCCCAACACAGAAAACCAGGGGGTCCAGATGTGGGCGGGAACGAGGATGGCCCGTTCATCAGTATCCAGGAGCAGGGCGAGGAGGTCCCGGGAACTGATCCCCAGGATAGGCCGGCCGTCAGAACGGATGTTGCCTTGCCGTTCAAGGACGGTCTGAAACGCGGCGGCAGCCTTAAAATCAGGGAGTATCACCAGGTGATGCACCTTCCGGGTTTTGTCTCCCTTTTTGTAGATCGTGCTGATTTCACCAGTCAGGACAAACCGGGGGTCCTCGCGGGAACGGGACAAGTCCGGGATTCCAGGGCTTGTGAGGGTCAGGGCAGTACCAGCGTCAAAATCCCCACGAACACCGGCTTTCAAGGTATAGAAACCCTCCTCCGCCTCATCAAGCTGTTCCCTGAGTTCCGCAAGCCACCCAGGATGGGTACAATCCCCTGAGCCAAGCAGTCCTATACCCTTAATCCTGGCCCAGCGTTCGAGGTACGGCGGGATGAGCTTTGAACTGGTAGCCCGGGAAAAATGGGAGTGGATATGAAGGTCTGCTATGATTCGCATAAGAATATTACATGTTATCTTATAATTCTTGATAAAGTCAAGTCCCGCAGTGTCAGGATAAACGCATAGAACTACATTTAAATTCCCCTGTGTTTATTCTGCCTGATACTCCCTTGCACAATAGGGGGTTTGGTAATAGGGCTCTTCTGGCTCTCTTGTGAAATAATGGAAAAAGGGGTAAAATAGACAGATGGATACCAAAGAGTTATACGAGAAGATTTTGGGGATAGTAGGCCCATATCGGGAAGATAAACGTGGATGACGTAA
>JAITNU010000145.1 GCA_031290325.1 Treponema sp. | reverse complement strand
GCCCGGACCGATGAAAAGGGGTATATTGTTACGGATCAAGCAATGGCCAGTTCCGTGCCCGGACTTTTCGTGGCCGGGGATGTCCGTGCTACTCCCTTCCGGCAGGTGGTAGTCGCCGCTGGCGAGGGCGCGGTTGCGGCCCACAGCGCGGCAGAATATATCGAGGCTTACTGACCTTCGCTATAATTGTTCACCAGGTCTTGGCGCAGGCTGCACCGCTTGATTGTTCAATATAAAGAAACCCCACCGTGAAGAAAGGGGTTTGGTCGTGCGCGTGGATTGAAACATTGAAGCAATAAAAAAGCCGGGGGAGGTATAACGATGATGATAAGGAGAAGGTGCCTTCCTGCTGGATGGTATCCCCAGCGGGAGGATCAAATCACCGGATTTTTGGAGGGGATTCCTAAAAACACCCGTCCTGCCCTTGCCGCAGTGGCGCCTCATGCGGGCTGGTTTTATGCAGGCACTATAGCCGCCGCTTCCGTATCTGCCCTTGATCCAGGGGCAGATACGGTGGTTATCATCGGCGGGCACGTGCCGGCGGGAATGCCGCCGCTCTTTGCTCAAGAAGACCGGGTTTCAACCCCGCTGGGGGATATTGAGCTTGACGGTGAATTCAGGGATAGTCTTCAAAAAGAATGCCACTTTGGGGCTGACCGGTATCAGGATAATACGGTTGAAGTCCTGCTCCCCATGGTCCGTTATTTTATCCCTCATGCACGGGTGCTCTGGCTCCGGCTTCCTGGGGAAATCACTTCTTTTGAGGCGGGAAAACGGATAGGCCGGATTGGGAACGCCCTGGGCCGGAACATGGCGGTGCTGGGTTCCACGGACCTGACCCATTACGGTGATAATTACGACTTTTCCCCTCAGGGCAGGGGTAAAAAAGCCCTGGACTGGGTGAGGGACGTGAATGACCGGTCATTCATTCATGCGGTGGAGGAAGGAAACCCTGAAAAGGTCCTTGAAAAGGCCCGGGAGGATAAGTCCGCCTGTTCTGTTGGGGCGGTACTTGGGGTAATGGGTTTTGCCCAATCCCAGGGTACAGGTAATGCGGAACTCTTACGCTATGGAACCAGCGTCGATGCGGGAGACCCGGATGGGGAGCTTCCCGCTTCTTTTGTGGGATACGCGGCCCTGGCCTGGTACAAGCGATGAACACCGTTTTAAATACCATTGCCAGGGAAATACCTCATCAGACCAGCCGTTTCGTATTTCCCTCAGAAATAGCAGCATCCCGCTGGGCGCGGACCATAGCCGGCATGAGGGGGATCCGGTCCGTGGCCTTGAACCGTTTCCTCTCCTGGAAGCGGTTTAAGGAACAGCTTATCCAGGCGGAACTGGGGGATCGGGAACCGGTGCCCCTGGTGCTTAGAAAATTCTTTGTCGAGGCCCTGATCAGGAAAAACGCCGAGGCTGCCCAAAGGAGCAGTTCAGATCGGGAAGCGCCGGGCACAGCAACGGGGCTTCCCTTTCGTTCCCTTATCCCCCTGGAGTTTGCGGAAGGGGGGAGCATTTTCGCCGGACAAATCACCGCCATCCTCCCGGCCCTCAAGCGCCTGAAAACCCAGCGGGAAGCCCTCATAGGGGAAGACGATGAGGATCGGGACTTTGCCCTCCTGGAGCGGGAGTATGCCGGGTTCCTCATAGAGCACTGTCTCTTTGAACCGGGCTGGGAACGGCTGTCCCTGGAGCATACCAATCACCACTATTATCTGTTTTTCCCCGAGGCCATCGAAGACTTTGCCGACTATGAGGCACAGCTCCGGGACGCGCCGGCCATCACCCTCATCACCAATGCAGAAACCGAAAGTCCGGCTTCCTTCTTTTATTACGATTCTTTCCGGGCGGAGCTGCGGGCCACGGTCCTGGAACTCCGCCGGCTCCATGAAACAGAGGGGATACTATATGAGGATATGGCCCTCAGTGTGCCGGAACTTGAAGACCTGGAACCCTATATACTCAGGGAATGTTCTCTCTACAATATTCCGGTACACTCCCAGTTGAGACAGCCTTTGGCTGCTCAGGGGACAGGACGGCTCTTTCCCCTGATCCGAGACTGTGTGGCCAATAACTTTTCCTTTGTCTCCCTGAAGTCCCTGGTCCTCAACGAGCGCATCCCCTGGCGATATCCGGCCTTAAACCGGAAACTCATCGAATTCGGTATCACCAACAACTGCGTGTCCGCGTATCGTGAAAACGGCCAAATACGGGATGTGTGGATCGAAGCCTTCCGTAGAAGTCCCCAGGAAGAGCGGCTCCGCCGGTATTATGAAGATATGAAGGCTGCTTTGAGGGCTATCGTTGATTCCAAAAGTTTTACCGAACTCAGAAAACAGTACCGTGCCTTCCAGGGCTGGTCCAAAGCAGCCGGCGCACAGACGGAAACCTCGGAAGGGGCCCCTGATTCAGCGCAGGGGTTCTTGTGCCGGGATGCCTGTTCAACCCAGGGGGACGCGATTCTTGGCCGGTGTATGGAAGAACTCTCCGCTTTGGTGGAGCTTGAAGGGGAGTATCCTGAGTGTATTCCGGTTTCACCCTTCACGTTTTATGTGTCGGTTTTGGAGAAACAATGCTCAGGTCCTCTGGGACAGGAACCAGGGGTATGGCTTTTTCCCTACCGAGCAGCAGCAGGGGCGCCCTTTACCTGCCACTTTGTGCTCAACGCCTCCCAGAAGGCGACGACGGTCCTGTATCAGCCCCTCAAGTTTCTGCGGCAGGACAAGCGGCTGGGTCTCACCGACACCGATGCTTCGGCGGTCTTCTTCCGCCTGTACCGTATCGGGGCGCAGGAGGCGTTCAAAACCTATAGCCGGATAAGCGCTGCAAAAGAAACCGTTTCCGGCTGGGTGATTCCCCACAGCTTTTTTTCAGGCACCACGGTGACGGCTCCGGTCCCGCCGCATGATCCCTTTCTGCTGGAACGGGACTGGTGGGGGGGCAGCGCCGGAAACGCGGATCCATTTCCAGCCCGGCTTTTTTCGATTCAGCACGCGGGCTTTAAGCAGTGGCGGACCGTTCTGGAAGGATCAAGGGCAGGGTCATTCAATTTGCTTAAAGACCCCTTTCCCTGTGGGGATTATAGCCAACTGGTAAACAGCCGGATTACCGAAAAACAGCGGACTGCGGTTTCGGAGAAGCAGCAAGCCGCCGTACTGCTCAAGGTATCTGCCACGGACCTGAATAACTTTTTCATCTGCCCCGCGTTGTGGTTCTTTCAGAAAATCTTCAACCTTGAGGAATTTTCCCTGGAAGCGAACCTCTTGGACGATGCCTCACTGGGGATGCTCTACCACGAGATATTATGCAAGGTCTTTACCCGAATCCGCACCGAGGATCAGCGCTTTGAGCCCCGGCGCCTGGAGGACTACCGTTCCTGGATACGGCAGTATACCAACGAGGCTGCCTGCCAGTATCCCGCCTTTCAGGGGCCGCTGGCAGCGCCTATCCTGGTTTCCCTATCCAGGGCGATTGCCAGAAGGCTTTCACGGATCTTACAAACGGAACTTAAATACTTTGCGGGGTTTTCCGTGGGAGAGCTGGAAACGGTCCTGGAATCAGTACAGGGCGGGATTCTGCTCAAGGGAAAACTCGACCGGGTGTCGGTTTCCCGTGATCATGAGCCGTGCATCATTGATTATAAAACCGGCACCCCTCCAACCAAAAAGGACAGTACCGACACCGAGGCATTTCCGCTGAAGAATTTTCAGATGCCTGTGTACGTCAAATTATACGAAGAAAAAACGGGAGTGTCCGTGGGCGGGGCCTTTTTCATGAGCATCAATCAGCATGATATCACCGCGGTGGTGGGAAAACCGGAGCGGAAACAGGGTCATGACCGGGAAGAGTATCAGCCGACCCTGGATGCCCTGGAAACCTATATACGCCATTTTGAGCAGGCCATTGGAAGATTGCACTTTTCCCCTGAAGTAATCCCCTTTACCGATTGTTTGACCTGTGTTTATAAGAATATCTGCCGGACCACCTTTTCACTCAATGCCAGTTCTTCCGGTGACGCTACTCCTGGAACGGATGTCTATAGAACGGAGGATGCCCATGTCCTGTGAAACCATGCTCGCGGATTTGGACGCGGAACAGCGGAAGGCTGCAACCGCTCAGGTCAACGCGGTTGTTACTGCCGGCGCGGGATCCGGGAAGACCAAGGTCCTAGCCGCCCGGTATGCCTGGCTCGTCATGGAGCGAGGTTATCAGGTGGAGGAGATTCTCACCCTTACCTTTACCAACAAGGCCGCTGGGGAGATGTACACCCGTATTTATGGGCTGCTTTCAAAAGAGCGGGATAATGAACGGGCACAGGAGGCGGTGGCGAATTTTCACAAGGCAAAGATCGCCACGCTGGATTCTTTCTGCGCGACCATTGCCCGCATTGCCGCCCCGCGTTATGGGATTAGCCCGGATTTTAAGAGCGATGATCCGGCGGTTTGGGATATGGCCCTAAACGCCAGCCTGCCCTTTGTGCTGGATCACCGGGATGATCCCGCGCTCCAGGTGCTCATGGCGGACAAGAAGATCAGGACCCTGGCGGAAGAACTCTTCGCCGAAACAGTGCTGCACTATAGCCCTATCAGTAAACCCCTGGAGTTCCATACCTTCATGGAGAACCAGGGCCGGGAACTCCTTGCCAAGTGGCACACTGAAACCCAAGGGGTGGAACTGTTCCTGGAGACCATCACCCAGGAACTCAAGCAGGTAACAAAAAAAACCGGCAAATTATACCTCAATCTGAACGAACTCTTGCAGACCCCCATGCCGCCTGCTCCTGATATCAGACCCCTGCTGGAAAAAAGCGGCTTTTGTTCCGGCCCGACCAGAACGGAGTTTGATGAAGCGGCCCTGCGGCAGCACATTGCCGGGTATTTTAACCGGCTCTTACAGCTCACATCCATTAACCTCAGCGGGGGCAATTCCGGTGAGTTTGCCATTATCAAGGAATGTATAAAAGAACTCAGGAACACCCGCTATGGGGAACTGGAATCCATCGCCAATATCGTCCTCCAGGCTGATATTATCGCGGCGGTGTTTCCCCTGGTCCATGAGTTTCAGTGCCAATGCAACCAGCAGAAGCGGGAGGCCGGGATTTTAACTTTCGATGATATAAGCCACCTGGCGGTGGATGCATTGGCCCAGTACCCTGATATCCGGCAGGTTTATAAAGATGAAATCAGGGCCATCATGATCGATGAATTCCAGGACAATAACGGCCTTCAGCGGGATCTGATTTTTCTCCTTGCCGAGGAGCCGGACCGGAAGGCCCTGGGGATCCCCAGCCCAGCGGAACTCTGCCCGGACAAGCTCTTCTTTGTAGGGGACGAGAAACAGTCCATCTACCGGTTCCGGGGCGCCGACGTGTCAGTGTTCCGCAGTCTCGCCGAGACCCTGCCGGCCCATTCCGGTGGAGCTACCCTGAGCTTGATCCACAATTACCGGTCCAAGCCTATACTCATCGCGGCCTTTAACCGGATCTTCGGCGGTATGGCCTGTCCCGGAGTATTCCCGCTGGTGGAAGAAAATACCGCGGATTTTGAGGCCCGCTATGCCCCGGTTCATTCCTCCCGCTCAATCGATCCCCAAGACCTGGCAAAGCCGCCGGTTCATTTTTGTTTTCTTGATAAAAACCACGTGCCCCAAGATGATCCCCAGTGGCGTTCTTCTGATGATATTGAGGCGGCTTTCATCGCCGGGAAGATCCGGGAAATGGTCGATGGGGGATACCTTGTGCAGGATCGGGAGGGCTTCATCCAGCGGGCCTGTACGTATAGCGATTTCGCGGTGCTGCAGCGTTCCTATTCCCATCAACAGTCTTTGGAAAAACAGTTTAAACGAGCCCGTATCCCCTACAATGCGGACCGGCCCATAGGCATTTTCAACGATGCCCCTATCAACGATCTCTACAACTTCCTGCGGCTCCTGGTATATCCTGATGATCGCGTCGCATACTCCGCCCTCATCCGCTCCCCTTTTATGCGCCTCAGCGACCTGACCCTGTCGGTGTGTATGCTGCAGGAAACCAGTGAAAACGCCATCCCCTTTGATGAGGCCCTGGAAGACCGAATCCCTGAAGCAGAACGGGAACTGTACCGGATGGGCCGGGCGCGGTACCAGGCTTTGGCAAAGGCCGCCTGCACCCTGCCGGTTACGAGCCTCTTAACCAAGCTCTGGTATGATGAGGGGTACCGGTACGAAACGCTCTGGTCCTCGGATTCCCAGGTCTACACCGAACTCTTCGACCTCTTTTTTGAGCTTGCCCGGGATACTGACCGCCGGGGGAAAACCCTGGCGGACTTTCTCGATTATCTGGCGGCTCTCATCAGCCAAGAGGAACGCCCTGATGACCTGACGCTCCCTGCGGAACGGGAACCCGGGGTGCGGTTCATGTCCATCCACAAGAGTAAGGGCCTCGAATTCCCAGTGGTCTTTGTATACGGCTGCGGCAGTACCGTGAAATCTGAAACCAACACCAAATCGGTTTACTTCAGCGAAACCTGGGGAATCACCCTCAATCTGCCCCAGGCAGAAGAACTCCCCACCAACAGCGGCAACTATTTTTTCAAGCTCCAGCAAGAAGAGGAAAAACAGAAACAGGTTGCCGAACTGCGCCGGCTGCTCTACGTTGCCATGACCCGTGCGGAAAGTGCCCTCTTTATCAGCGCCACCCTGCCGCCTCCCACCAAGAATGAACAGGAACTCCTGGAACATCAGGAATATACGGAGGCTTTTATCCGGGAACGGCTGGTTCAATTACGGGAAAAAAGGGAGGAGCACAGCATTTCCAGTTTTCTTGATCTCCTGCTTCCAGTGCTGGCGCCCCAGAATGATGAGCAGCCGCCTTTTTCAATCCAGAAAATCCCCGTGTCTCAACAGGTACCTCGGGAACTCCAGGCGCACAAACAGTCCCAGCCGCTCCCCATGAGGCAGGCGGTGGAAGCCGCTGCTCCCTTCTACGCCGGTGCCAAGCTGATAAGTACCCCCCATGGAAGACCGGACAGCATCCCCGCCAGCAGCCTGCAGAGCAGACTGTATCATGGGACCCTTTTTGATGATGAAGCCGGCGCCGTGGAGACCGACCGGATTGACCGTATCCTTGAGTACGCAGGGCTTAAGCCCGCCGATTTCGGTACCCTGGTCCACGGTTTTCTGGATGCCCGGTTCAACGGAAAAAAGCCCCGTATCCTTCCGAAACTCCTCGCGCGCTTACATGAAACCCATGTTTCCCTAGTCTGGGAAGCAGCCCACACCATGGCCGAAGGGTTTCTCAATTCCGAACTGGGCAAGCTGGGTATGACTGCTTCATACCGGGAGACAGAATTCCCCTTCCTGAGCTTCGTTCAATCCAAGGGACGGAGGATAAGCGGCCAGATCGATCTGCTCTTTGAAGTGGCCCCCCATGAACCGGCAATCTATGTGGTGGACTTTAAGACCGACCACATCGAGGAACCCCTCCGTCACGCCGGACAGCTCGCGGTCTATGAACGGGCAGTATCGGATATATTCGGTAAACCGGTTCGTTCCTGGATCTTCTATCTCCGCAGTGGAAACGCGGTGGAGCTGACCCCCTACCTCAAATCGGTGGACATTGAAAAGATGGTTGACGCACTAAAAGTATAGTGAACCGGGTATAATTCACCCCATTTCACCATGGGGCCTGGTATCGGAAACATTGCCGTTCTTGTTAAAAAGGACAAGTTCCGCAAGTAGAGCGGCAGATACCGAAATCGAAGTTTTTATGCTTGTTATCATACTACTTTTCAGATGATTATCAAGGCATAACCTTAAATTACCAAAAGTTTTGTCTTTTTCATTTTTTTGTTGACAAATTTTTTAATCGGGTATATTTTTTAAATGCTTTATTAGGAATATTATTTGTAACTGTTCATGGATTCCTAGAATGTATACGCTATATGCAGCGCGTATAGATATAATATACACTATATACGGGTCCATGAACAGTACAAAAATTCAAGGGGATACTTTGCGGTCTATGATAAAAAATGAATATGGAGCGTTGTGTTTGATAAACAGGTAATACAATGAGAGGAGTTGCTAGTAATGCAGAAAAAACATTCACTTATCGTTATGCTGGTAAGTATTTTTCTGGCAGGCGTAATAAGCGTGGTCCTGCTTTTGTCGGTGATTTTTATCGTCCGCTTCCGCACTATCGTAGAGGAGGAGCTGATGGTGGCCATCAACGAAAAAATCGATCATCTGCGGGATAACATCAGCGACCAGCTCGACGCCCGCGTCCTGCTTCTCGATCATGCGGCTATTGGCGCGGCGCCTTATATGGTGGAACACTTAAACGGGAACCCTGTTGACGAAAACGCCATCCATGATTTTTTCGCGATTATGCAGAACACGATTGCCGATGTGATGCTGATGTATTGTTCCAATAATGGCCGCTGGTTTGATCCAGGTAATTATGTGGTTTTCAGCACTGATTTCCGTCCGCCGGCTGACTGGGATAATACTTCCCGCTCATGGTATAAAGACGCAAGAGCCGCAGGTGGTAAAACCATCTTTACCGACCCTTATATTGACGCGGCAACCGGTTTGCTCGTTACCGCCACGGCGAAAATTGTGTACGACCGCCAGAACCGCGATGTCGGTGTTATTTCAGAAAATCTTTCTATAGCAACCTTGAGCGCGATGGTTAACGCTGATTCGGGGATACCCGGACTGCAAACCTATTTGTTACACAGTTCCGGGCGCTACATTACCAATGCGGATAACGACGCGGTGATGAAAAAAGATTTTTTTACAGATAACGGGCTTGAGTCTTACCGTGCCCGCGTGCTGAATAGCGCCAATTTTTTTGAGAATAACGGAAGCATCCTCATTTATTCCGCTAAAATTCCCTCCGCGAACTGGACGCTTGTTTCGACTATTCCGCTGTCCTTGTTATTTACCAAACTCAACCGCGTGATATTGACCTCGATTATCAGCGCGCTTATCGCTATCGCGGTTCTCTCCGTTATTCTTATTATAGTCGTGAGACGTTCCATTAAACCCATTGAAACGGTCTCTGTTTTATTAAAAGACATTTCCGAAGGCGAGGGCGATTTAACGCGGACGCTTGATATTAAGGCAAACAATGAAATCGGCGAACTGGCGCATTATTTTAACCTCACGATAGAAAAAATCAGCCACATTATCAATATTATCAAAAAACAAACCCAGGCTCTTTTTGACATCAGCAATGACTTATCGAGTAACATGACCGAGACCGCCACCGCGATTAATGAAATTACCGCCAACATCCGGAGCGTCAAGGAGCAGAGTCATAATCAGGCAACCAGCATTACTGAGACCAATGGCGCTATGGAACAAATCACGGTCAATATTGGCAAGCTCAACAAGCGCATCGCAGAACAAAACGATAGCGTCGGGCAATCCTCAGCGGCCATCGAAGAAATGCTGGCAAACATCAAGTCCATCACGCAAACGCTGATTAAGAATGTCGAAAACGTTCAACATTTGGCAAGCGCCTCTGAAGTTGGAAGGAATGGACTTCAGGAAGTGGTAACTGACATTCAGGAAATCGCCCGTCAATCTGCCGGCCTGCTTGAAATCAACGCGGTCATGGAAAATATCGCCAGCCAGACCAATCTTTTATCGATGAACGCCGCCATAGAAGCCGCTCACGCCGGAGAAGCAGGCAAAGGCTTCGCGGTCGTTGCTGACGAAATCCGCAAGCTCGCTGAATCTTCCGGTGAGCAATCCAAGACCATCAGCACGGTACTCAAACAGATTACCAGTTCAATAGATAAGATCAGCGCATCAACTAACACGGTGTTGAAAGAGTTTGAAGCCATTGATTCCGGCGTGAAGACGGTGTCGGAGCAGGAGGCCACTATTCGCGCAGCTATGGAAGAGCAGGGTATCGGCAGTCAGCAGATTCTGGAAGTGATAGGCAAACTGAACTTCATCACCAGCCGGGTCAAGTTTGATTCCGGCGAAATACAGACCGGAAGCAAAAAAGTCATTGAGGAGAGCCGCAACCTTGAGTCTGTGACGTCTGAAATCAACAACGGCATGAACGATATGGCGAACGGCGCAGATCAGATCAATATAGCGGTGAGCCGGGTGAACGAGTTAAGCGAGCAGAACAAGGATAACATCGACATTCTGGTGAAAGAGGTATCCCGCTTCAAGGTGGAATGAGTTTTACCAAAACGATAAAGGGTGGTGATCCACAAAGTATACTGAACTAGTACAGCCATTTTTAAATAAGGGGTTGCAAAAAAAAAGGGGAGATAGTATACTAAGAAACCCCGGATTCAATCACGAAGTGCAACACTCCCTTGACAGGGACCGGTGGGTCTGTCAAGCTGTATACAACCAGTTTTTTAGAACCCTGTATCTGGACGGGACCCCACAATCAGCGCCGCCGCAGGCTCCCCGGAATGTGCAGGCGGGATCCCGGAAACCGACCACGCTGGGACAGCGCGGGTTCCGGAGTGAGTTACGGTGAAAGACGGTCAGGAAAGTGGGAAATCACCGGTGGTAAAGGAATCAATAGAGCAAATTAAGCCGGTATGTCGTGAAGACCATGGAAGAATGTGTATGGCGGATGCATCAACTGCAATGATGCACCGCATAGACGAAAAAAATGGCTCATTTACCGTATTGCGCTTTATGGTAATTTTCCCCATACTATCTTTTTAAGGATTATATGGCAGAATACAGAACAGAACGGGTCGGACGGCTTATCCAGGAAAAGATAGGCGCCTTCATTGTAGAAGGTAAAATCAAGGACCCGCGGGTGAATCCCTTCCTTTCCATCACAAGGGTCTCAGTGTCCCGGGATTTGACCTGGGCCGAGGTCTACGTTTCAACGGTTAAGCCCCAGGGAAACCTGACGCGGGGTGTCGAGGGCTTGCAAAAGGCCGCCGGATTCATACAGGCCCAGCTTGCCAGTGTTATGCACATACGCCAAACTCCCCGGCTTCGTTTCCATGAGGATACAGGTATCAGGGAAGGATTTGATTTGATACAAAAGATCGACCGTTTGGTTGAGGTGAACGAAGCTGAAGTGAACGAAGGTGCGGCGGATGACCGGTGAGTATTCCGGCTTATTACTGCTGAATAAAACACCGGGAATCACCTCCTTTGAGGCGCTGAGGACGGTGAAAAAGGTCTTTGCCACCAATAAGGTTGGCCATACAGGTACCCTGGATAAATTTGCCGCAGGGCTGCTCCTGGTGCTGGTCGGCAGGGCAGTAAAACTTGCCTCCTGGGTTTCAGGGGCTGATAAACAGTACGAGGGGCTTATCCGTTTCGGGGTGGAAACCGATACCCTTGATCCAGAGGGAATCCCTATTGCCGAAGGGCCTATCCCCACTGGGGAAGCCCTGGAAGGGGTGCTTTCCTTGTTTCGAGGGGATATACTCCAGGCGCCGCCGGAATATTCGGCGGTCCATGTAGCAGGAGAGCGGGCATCACGGCTCGCACGGAAGGGCATCGCAGTTGACCTGCCCAAGCGGCCCGTATCGGTGTATGCCCTGGAGCTTTGCTCCTATGAACCGCCTCTGGCTCGAATCCGGGTGCACTGTTCAAAGGGGACCTATATCCGCTCCCTGGCCCGGGATCTGGCCCGTGCGGCAGGTTCCCGTGGGCACCTGGTCTCCCTGAACCGTACCCATATCGCGGGGTTCCCGGTCTCCGAGGCGGTTGAACTGGGGGTTTCCCCGGCTTTGGTCAGGGCCTTGAAACCTATCGACATCCAGGTCTTTAAAACCCTCTCCCTGCCCTGGATGCTGGTGGATGATACTATTGCCCTCAAGATGATCCACGGTAAACCCCTGGATACGCTCATTGATGAAGGGAAGCTCTCCGCCGGGTCTGCTCCCTGCCCCAAAACAGGGGAGCCGGGTGTTGCGGGGGTGTTTCGTGAAAGCGGCGGCGGGGATACTGCCGGTACGCTGGTGGGAATCATAGAAAAAAAAGCTCCCCAAGAGCGCGGCGGGTGGTCCTACGGATATGTCTATGCGCGTGCTTGACTGGCAGGAATTTATCGAAGGCGGAGAGCAGGAAAAGGCCACCATGACCATCGGCGTGTTTGACGGCGTGCACCGGGGGCATCAGGCCCTCATTGCCAAAATAGTCAGCCGGGGACCATGCCCCACGGTCATAACCTTTAAGCAGAACCCCAAGTGGGTACTCAGTCCCCAAACCTATGAAGGGGATATTTTCAGCCTTGACCAGAAGCTCGCAGCCTTTGAACAACTGGGGATTTCCCGAACCGTCCTGATTGACTTTTCAGGAAATTTCAGTAAACTAAGAGGACGGGAATTTATCGGTCTTTTGATGGACCGGGGGAACCTGTCGTATCTGGCAATCGGCAGTAATTTCCACTGCGGGTACGGGCTTGATACTGACGCGCTTGGTATCAGGGCCATGACTGAAGAGCGGGGCATCCTAACCGAGGTTGTTTCCCCGGTATTTGATGGTGCGGATCCGGTAAGTTCAAGCCGGATCCGGGCGTCCATATCCGCCGGGGATTTCACCGGGGCCGGGGCTGCCCTGGGCAGAAATGTTGAAATAGACCTGGGAGGAATTTTTGTCAGTACCGGAGCTGGGGTATTGGTATTTGACACCGCTTTAGCACGGCGGATAATCCCCCCTGATGGCTGGTACGAGGTGGTGGTCCATGAAATGAACAGGATCAATACCATCGAGGGGAAAAAGACGGAAATCTTTATTAAAGATAGAAAGCTTGGCATCCCTTCATCCTTCAATACGGTCCAGCGGATGCGTGTTGAATTTTTGGCGCGATACGTGCCTGATTAATGAGTTCCCAATAGGAGTATAGATATGGCATTAAACAAAGAAAGGGCGACATCCATCGTAACCAAGTTCGGTAAAAACGAGAAAGATACCGGTGCGTCGGAAGTCCAGGTTGCCTTGCTGACCGAGCGGATAAATCAGCTTACGGGGCACTGCAAACAATTCAAGAAGGATAAATCGAGCCAGCGGGGCTTGTTGATTCTGGTGGGCAAACGTCGGCGTATGCTGAAATATGTTCAGCGGACCGATTTGGAAAAGTACCGGTCCCTTATTAAGGAATTGGGTCTCCGCAAATAATGGTGCAAAGAGTAACATTACAAATCGCCGGTAAAGAGTTGGTCCTTGAAACTGGCAGGATCGCGAAACAGGCCAATGGCGCCGTCTTTGCCCAATATGCGGGATCCGTGGTGATTGCCACGGTCTGCGCGTCAGAAAATGCCGTGGAGGGGCTTGATTATGTTCCCGTTACGGTAGATTACAACGAAAAATACTATGCTGCCGGTAAGATCCCCGGGGGCTTTATCAAGCGGGAAGGACGGCCCAAGGACAAAGAAATCCTCGTATCCCGCCTCATTGACCGGCCCATGCGGCCCCTCTTTGAGAAACGTTTCGGCAGAGAAATCCAGGTGGTGCCCACTACCCTGTCCACGGATCAGGTCAATCCCCCGGATATTCTGGCTATCATCGCCTGTTCAGCGGCAGTGCACATCTCGGATATCCCCTTTAATGGACCCATCGCCGGGATCCGGATCTGCGCGGTAAACGGAGAGCTTATTGTCAATCCTACCTACGAAGAAATCGAGCACGCTACCCTTGAAATCGTGGTGGCCGGCACCAAGGACGGCATCACCATGGTGGAAGGGGGTGCCCATGAAGTGGGTGAGGACCTGATGATCGCGGCCCTGGAAAAAGCCCAGGGGGTACTCATTGAACTATGCGCCCTCCAGGAAAAGCTCCGGGAACTGGCGGGAAAGGAGAAGCTCCTCCTCACGGAAGCCACCTTTGACCTTGAAAACAAGGATGCTATCCGTTCCGCAGCCTATCCCCGGTTGGAAGCAGCCTGCTTTGTCAAAGGTAAGCTGGGACGGCACGAGGCCATCGGTGCGGTGAAGGCAGACCTCAAGGCCCAATACGCGGCCCAGCTTGAGGACGAGGTTCAGAAGAAATGCTTTAACGCCCTCTTTGAGGATATGCAGTATGAAATCCTCCGTTCCTCCATTCTTGATAAGGGACAGCGGGTAGACGGCAGGGGCACCGAAGACATCCGGGACATTACCTGCGAGGTGGGGCTACTCCCCAGAACCCACGGTTCCGCCCTCTTTACCCGTGGAGAGACCCAATCCCTGGTGGTTACGACCCTGGGGACCGTGTTTGATGAACAGATCTTTGACGACATCGAGGGGGATAAACGGGAACATTTCATCCTCCATTACAATTTCCCCCCCTATTCAGTCGGGGAGGTTGGCCGTTTGGGCGCGGGCAGAAGGGAGATAGGTCATGGAAACCTGGCCCGCCGCTCCCTTGAGGCCATGATCCCCACCAAGGAGGTCTTTCCCTATACCATCCGGGTGGTTTCTGAAATCATGGAATCCAATGGGTCCTCATCCATGGCGTCGGTCTGCGGGGGTACCCTGTCCATGCTCCACGCCGGGATACCCATGAAGAAGCCCGTGGCAGGTATTGCCATGGGGCTTATCAGCGAAGGGGACCGGTACGCGATACTCTCAGACATCCTCGGCGAAGAGGATCACCTGGGGGACATGGACTTTAAGGTCGCTGGTACCGAAGAAGGCATCACAGGCTTTCAGATGGACATCAAGATCGCCGGGGTAAGTCCTGAGATCATGCGGAACGCCCTGGATCAGGCCAAGCGGGGCAGACTCCACATCCTTTCGATCATGAATCAGACCATCAGCAAGCCCACTGCCAAGATCAGCGAATTCGCCCCTAAGATCGTAACCATGAAGATCGAGGTTGATAAGATCGGCGCCCTCATAGGTCCTGGGGGGAAGAACGTGAAGGCCCTCTGCGAACAGTACAGCGTCAGTATCAATACCGACAATGACGGTACCGTTACGATTTATGGCAAGAATACCAAAGATGCTGAGGAGGCTAAGGCCGCGATCATGGGCATTGTGGCAGACCCGGAAGTTGGCAAGATCTACAACGGCACGGTGAAGCGGATCATGGAATTCGGCGCCTTTGTGGAGATCCTCCCAGGCAAGGAGGGTCTGGTACATATCTCCAAGCTCTCCCGCCAGCGTATTAACACCGTTACGGAAGTGCTCAAGGAAGGCCAGGAAATTCCCGTGAAGCTCCTGGAAGTTGATAAGATGGGAAGGCTCAACCTCTCGTATATCGACGCTATAGATCCTGACGGGGCGCCGGCTGTGGATGAGTCGCGTCATAGCTCTGATGATAGCCATCATTCACGGCGTCCCCGAGAGGGTGGACGGGGGAATGACCGGCCACCCCGCCGGTATTAAGGAACTATGACCGATACCTGTCACCACCCTGTGGTGAAGATAGTAAAAAAAAAGCCTCGCATACTCCTGCCCCGGTACGAAACACCGGAGGCTGCGGGCATGGACCTGCGGGCTTGTCTTGAAGAGGCCCTGGTCCTCCCCCCGCTGGGGAGGCAGCGGATTCCCACAGGGCTTATCCTTGAAATTCCCGAGGGGTATGAAGGGCAGGTGCGGCCCCGGTCAGGGCTTGCAGCCAAACATGGGGTTACGGTGCTGAACGCACCGGGAACCATTGATGCGGATTACCGGGGAGAAGTAGCAATCATCCTGATAAACCTGGGAAGCGAAGCCTTTACCGTCAATGACGGCGACCGGATAGCCCAGTTAGTGATTGCCCCGGTGTGCGCTGCGGTACTTGAGGAACAAACCACCCTATCGGATACGGCACGAGGAGCCGGGGGATTCGGCTCCACAGGACTATAGCGATGAATACCGACCGTTCCCTGTCCTGGACCCTATTCAGGTACCTTGTTTTAGAAACGTTGTTCTCCTTTTTAGTGGCCTTTCTCTTTTTCTTCGTCATCTTTTTTGTAAACCAGCTCCTGCTCCTGGCCCAGGAAATATTGACTAAAAAGGTACCCTTTCAGCAGGTTGCCCTGCTGCTCCTCTACGCCCTCCCCTCAATCATTGCCCTGTCGGCGCCTTTCGCCGCCCTGGTGGGGACCCTGATGACCATAGGACGGCTGACCTCGGATAATGAAATCCTGGTGATGCTGTCTTCAGGTCTTTCCTATAGCAGTATTTTTATCCCCACCCTGGCAGTAGGCATCATCATTTCCATCATTTCTTTTATTGCCAATGACGTACTCCTCCCTGCAGGGACCGTGCAGTACGTCCGCCTCTACCGGCGGATCCTCGTTTCAACTCCTGCCCTGGAATTAGGGGCCAATTCGGTCAAGCGTTTCAAGGATACGGTGATTGTTACCGGTGCAGTAACCGGCACATCCATTGGGGATGTTTTCATCCTGGACAAAACCAGTGACGGGGAACGGCGGGTTATCATGGCTAAAAACGCGGAATTCCGGGATGCAGGGCGAGCAGGACTCAGCCTGGACCTCTCAGATGCCTTTATCCAGTCCTCCAAGGAAATTACCCGCCGGGACTACGACTATGCCTCAAGCAGTTTTTTGCGGTATTGGGTACCCCAGGAAGACATGATCCAGGCGGTTTCGACCATCGGCCCACGGGAGATGAGTTCCCTTGATGTGGGGCGGGAAATCAAGGGGAAGGAAGGAGAACTCCAGGATCGGCTGGACGAACGGTACAACCGAATCCTGGACCAGGCCCTGGCCCTGGAAGACAGCCTCCGCAAGGGACCCCGGCATGAAGCCTGGAACCGGAAGGGCAATTACTTTGCCACGTATACCAAGGAAATCCAAGCCGTGGAACTCCTGAAAAAAGACCGGAGCCTCCGCAATTACCGCCTTGAGTATTATAAAAAATTTTCAATCCCCCTGGGCGCCCTTTCTTTTGTCTTCCTGGCAGTTCCCCTGGGACTCCTGGCCAAAAAAAGCGGCCAAACCGTGGGGTTCATCTTCGGCCTCCTCATCGCAGTCGTGTACTGGGCCTTGATGTTCGTAGGACAGACCATGGGACTGCGCCTGGGGTATTCACCCTTTTGGACCATGTGGTTTCCGAACATCCTTGCCACCTCAATCGGCCTGGTCTTATGTCTATTGAGGATCAGGAGATGATCCTTGACCGGTACCTGGTTCGGCAATTCCTGCCGATTTTTGTGGTCGTGGCCTTCATGTTTGTATTACTCCTATCCCTCATTGATCTCTTTGGCAACCTGTGGCGCTACCTCAATTATGAGGTCCCCATCAATCAGATTCTGAAAGTCTGCCTCTACTATCTGCCTAAAAGTTTTTCCTATGCCATACCCATTTCCCTGCTCTTTGCCGCCGCATATACCCTGGGGGATCTCTATTCCCGGAACGAGTTGACCTCGATTTTCTCTTCAGGTATCCCCTTCTGGCGCTTTAGCAGCTCCCTCCTGGTCATCGGATTGGCAGCCTCGTTGTTTTCCTTTTATTTTGAGGATATTCTGGTCATCCCCACCTACAAGATCAAAAACGACCTCAGCAGGACCCTTTTGCACCAGTCCCGGGGGGAGAAGAATTCGGATATCGTTATCAAGGCAAAGAACGGCAGGCTGATTTACGCGGTTGATTATTACGATCACGTTGCCCGGATCTTAAACGGCATCAGCATCGTCGAACAAGGGGAGGATGGCGCCTTCATGTCCCTGGTCCGGGCGTCCCGTGCATCCTGGACTGGAACCCACTGGGCCTTGGTAAACCCCCTTATTTATGAATGGGAAGAGGGCCTTTTACGGGCACATCCCCTGGATGATACGGATATCTACCGGGAAAGTCCTGACACCTTCAGAAGAAACGCGGTGAACGTGGAGGAACTATCCGCCCATGAAGCGGCCCTGTTGATTGATGATTTAAAAATAGCGGGGCTTCCCTTCATTACCGCCATGGCTGACTATTACCACCGGTACTCCTTTGCCTCAGTGTCCTTTGTGGTGATGATTCTCTCCATTTCCATGGGCGGGCGGTTCAGAAAGAACATCCTCCTCATGAGCCTCCTCTCAAGCCTGGTGGTAACCGTGGTGTTCTATGTGATGGAGATGATCAGCATGATGATGGCCAAGCTCGGATACATCCCCCCGGTCCTGGGCGCCTGGTTTCCGGTGGGGATCTTTGTGATCATCGGTGTGCTCCTCCTCCAGGGGGCCAAGACCTAGATCTTGCTCCAAAGTCCTTAATTTTTTTTATCTTTTTTTTCTTTATTCCCTTATTTAGCGGTTTTTGCCACCCTTGCCACATGGGAAAAGTATAACAGAAAAAGGTGGCAAGCAAGGGCTTTTCATTCACAAGGGGCGATTTAGGTTATGTTGTTGTATATATTGGAAAAGTTGTCGTCATAGGCTTTTTTAGCTTGCGCCAGCTTCCGCAGTGTGTCAGTAGGGCGGAGAGAGAGGGCGGCTCTAGTTTCGGGGGGCATGAGCAGTTGAAAAGTCTCGATATTGAACACCTGGGCGAGGGTGTCCAGCGTGCCATCGCTGGCCCATGTCCGCTTACACTCAAGACTGTTCACGGTCTGCCATGACAAGCCCGCCATTTCGGCCAGTTTTTCCTGTGAAACTCCGAGAATTCTCCGCTGTTCCTTGATATTTGCCGCCAAAATTTGCCGCAAATTCAATCCTTTCGTTTCCATATAGTTGTTTCTTTAAATTAACGATATCGGAGAACGAAAAATCTTGACACGTATTATAAAAGATGGTACTCTATTTTTAAGAGGGGGGTAAAGCATTCGCCTTTTACCTCCTATCGTGTCATTTTTACCCAATGGGAAAACCTGCCCTTTTAGGCGGGGATTTTAGGGGTGAAAGCCCCAAAGCGTATGAAATTTCATAGGCAACAGGGAAAAATGCTGGACAACCCCGTAGGGGCTAAACCTGGCTTTTTTCGCAAATTGCGCTTCCTCCGTTGGAGGAAGCACATTAGAACAACAAGCTAATGCCGGGAGGCATTAGCGCAAAGGAGTACACCATGAAGAAGCATGGTTTCTTTCTCGGCTTCACCGTCATCCTCTTGGCGGCAATTTTTACCGTTACCGGTTGCGGTCCCGGCGCAGGCGGCGATGACGGCGGTGGCGATGGGGACACTCGCATGACGCTTACCGCCGGACCGGCGGTCAATGCGGGGGCCACTGACACCAGCAAGGCCGTTACCTTCACCGGTGCGACCGGCCTGAGCCTTACCAAAGACGACTTCGCGGTAAGCTCTGGTACTATTAGCGGGGTAAGCGTGAGCGGCAATACCGCCACGGTAAGCATAGGCTTCGCGGCTAACACAGGCACAACGCCCAAGACCTACACCGTGTCTATCGCACCCGGCAGCACGAAAATCAAGGGCAGCGGGACGGTAGCCATCACCCAGGCAGCGACCTCTGACACCCGTGTAGCGCTTATCGCCGGACCGGCGGTTGAGGTGGCGGCCTCTGCAACCACGGCTAACGTTACCTTCACCGGCGCAACCGGCCTGAGCCTGAGCGCCGCCGACTTCGCGGTAATCTCTGGCGGTACTATGAGCGGGGTAAATGTGAACGGCGATACTGCCACAGTAAGCGTAGGCTTCGCAGCTAACACAGGCACAACGCCCAAGACCTACACCGTGTCTATCGCGCCCGGCAGCACGAAAATCAAGGGCAGCGCGGCGGTAAGCATCACCCAGGTGAAGGTTGGCGACACCCCCGACACCCGCAAGGAACTCACCGCCGGAGCAGCGGCCTCTACGGCGGCCTCTGATACCAGCAAGGCCGTTACCTTCACTGGCGCGACCGGCCTTATCGTTACCAAAGACGACTTCACGGTAAGCTCTGGCGGTACTATTAGCGCGGTAAACGTGGTCTCTGACACCGCGACCGTAACCGTAACCTTCGCGGCTAACACGGAGGCAACGCCCAAAACCTACACCGTGTCTATCGCAAGCACC
>JAITNU010000041.1 GCA_031290325.1 Treponema sp. | reverse complement strand
TGAGTTTTCCCAGGCTGGAAGAAGTGGTGCTGGCTTTTTGGGAAAAAAATGATATTTTTAAAAAGTCTGTGGCCCGGCGGGAAGGGGCAGAGGAGTACGTGTTCTATGACGGGCCTCCTTTTGCCACTGGTATGCCCCATTTCGGCCATTTTGTGCCCAGTACCATCAAGGATATTATACCCCGCTACCAGACCATGAAGGGGAAGAAGGTGGAACGACGCTTCGGCTGGGACTGTCACGGGCTTCCGGTGGAGACCCTCATCGAAAAGGAGCTGAACCTCAATTCCAAGACGGATATCGAACGCTACGGGGTGGCGGCTTTTAACGAAGCCTGCCGCGCCTCAGTGCTCCGGTATGTCAAGGAATGGCGGGAGGTGATCACCCGTCTGGGCCGGTGGGTTGATTTTGACCATGATTACAAGACCATGGAAAAGGACTACATGGAGACCATCTGGTGGGTGATGCAATCCCTCTGGGATAAGGGGCTGCTCTACGAGGGGTACTACATCCTGCCCTATTGCCCCCGGTGCGCCACAGTCCTTTCCAACCACGAACTCAACCTGGGGGGGTATCAGGATGTCCACGATCCGGCTATCACCATAAGGTTTAAGGTGAAGGGCATTGCCCCGGTAAGCCCGGCGTCGGAAAAGAGCGAACTTGCGCAGCTTGCCGATGGTTCCACCTGGTTCCTTGCCTGGACCACCACCCCCTGGACCTTGCCATCCAACCTCGCGTTGAGCTTAGGCCCGGATATCGACTACTGTCTTATTCAGGATGGACCTGCACGGTATATCCTGGCAGCGGCACGGCTGGGGGCGTACTATAAAAACCCTGCTGATTATCAGATCCTCTGGACCAGGAAGGGAGCGGAACTCGTGGGTATTGAGTACGAGCCGCTCTTCCCCTACTTTAAGGAAGCGGCAGAGCAGAACGCCTTCAGGACCTATCCCGGGGATTTTGTCTCCACTGCGGATGGTACGGGCATCGTCCACACCGCTCCGGGTTTTGGCGAGGATGACCAGCGGGTCCTCAAGAACACAGGCATCCCGATTATATGCCCGATAGACGCAGAATGCCGCTTCACCGCTGAAGTGCCGGATTACCAGGGTCTCTTTGTGAAGGACGCGGACAAGGCCATCATGGAACGGCTCAAGGCTGAGGGGAAGCTCGTTAAGCGGGAGCAGATACTCCACGCCTATCCCCATTGCTGGCGTTGCGGGAGTCCCCTCATCTACCGGGCAGTGGGGTCCTGGTTTGTGGATGTTCAGAAGATCAAGCAGGATATGCTCAAGGCCAATGACGATATCTACTGGGTGCCTGAGCATATTAAAGGAGGGCGTTTTGGGAAGTGGCTGGAAGGCGCACGGGACTGGGCCATCAGCCGCAACCGCTACTGGGGGAATCCGCTGCCCATCTGGAGGTGCCCGGACTGTGGTAAGACCATCTGTATCGGGAGCCAGGGGGAATTGAAGAAACGGTCCGGTGTGGAACCAGAGGATCTGCATAAGCATTTTGTGGACAAGATCACCATCCCCTGCGAATGTGGCGGAACTATGCACCGCATACCGGAGGTGCTGGACTGCTGGTTTGAATCCGGGGCCATGCCTTATGCCCAGAATCACTATCCCTTTGAAAACAAGGTCTTCTTTGAGAACCATTTCCCGGCAGATTTCATCAACGAAGGGCTGGACCAGACCAGGGGCTGGTTCTACACCCTCACGATCCTCGCGGCAGCGCTCTTTAAACGCCCGGCCTTCGAGAACTGTATTGTGAGCGGGCTTGTGCTTGCCCCGGACGGGAAGAAGATGTCCAAGAGCCTTAAGAACTACACCGACCCCATGGAGGTGGTAAACACCTTTGGGGCCGACGCGTTGCGGCTCTTCCTGGTTCATTCGGCGGTTGTTAAGGCCGATGACCTGCGGTACAGCGATGAGGGGGTCAGGGAGGTGATGAAGAGCATCCTCATCCCCCTATGGAATGCGTACAGCTTCTATGTTACCTACGCCAACATCGATCAGGCGGATCCCGAGGGCCCGCCGCGAGACCCTGCCAATCCCCTGGATACGTGGATCCTCTCGGTGGCAGAATCGCTGGTTGAAAAGGTCGGTTCTGCCCTGGATGCCTATGATCTCTCCCGTGCGGTGGACCCCATCCTGGAGTTCATCGATCTCCTCAACAACTGGTACATCCGCCGGTCCCGCCGCCGGTTCTGGCGTAGCGAAAATGATACCGACAAGCTTGAAGCCTACGGTACCCTCTACGATGTGCTTAAAACCCTCATCACTGTGGCAAGTCCCTTCATGCCCTTTACCACCGATGCGATCTGGGGTAATCTCCGCCGGGAAGGGGAACCTGAATCGGTACACCTCGCTGATTTTCCTGTGCCCCGTGAGGAGCGGCGGGACCGTCACCTTGAATACAGGATGGCCGCGGTTCAGCACACCGTTTCTATGGGCAGGGCACTCAGATCCCAGTACAACATCAAGGTGCGCCAGCCCTTGCGGACCGTGGAACTGGTAACCCGTAACCCCGATGAGAAGAAGGTGCTCCTTGAAATGGAGGAGATTATCCGGGAGGAACTCAACGTGAAAACCGTGATTTTCCGGGATAATGAAGAGGACCTGGTGGAATACCAGGCCAAGGCCAATTTCCGGGTCCTCGGTAAGGAACTGGGTAAGGACATGAAAGCCGCTGCCGCCCGGATTGAGGGCCTGCGTCAGGATGAGATTCAGGGACTTCTTGAGGGGGCCACCTTGTCCATTGACGTGGAGGGTAAGGCGGTGGATATCACGGTGGATAAGCTCGATATCCGGCGCATTGAAAAGGCCAACCTCAAGGTGTTGAACGAGGGTACCCTCACCGTGGCCCTTGACACAGCGGTTACCGAGGAACTCTCCCGGGAAGGTGATGTCCGGGACCTGGTCCGGGGAGTACAGAATTCCCGGAAGGAACTGGGCTTTGCCGTTACCGACCGCATACACCTGACCCTTTTTGGTTCTGACCGGTTAAAACAAGCTTGGGAAGCCTTTTCTGACTATGTGGCTACCGAGACGCTCGCCTCCCAGGTGGAGTGGGCCAAGACCGGCACCATGAAATCCCTTGATGCCGGAGATGACACCTGGCAGGTACAAATAGTTAAAAGTGAGCAGTGAGTAATGAGGAGTGGAAAACCCCGGCAAACAACAAACCTGCTCACTACGGTGTTTCTCACTATGGTACTCCTGGTGTCTTGTGCGTCACAGGCCAAGGTTAAACCGGGGATACAAGATGCCGGATTTGCTTCCCTGGCACGAGGGGCCCTGGTGTATCTGTATGTTGATGTCCAGGGGGGACGGTCCATCCTGGATCGTCTCACCTTTGAGGGTAGTGCTCAGGTGGCCCAGGTGTTAGACAGAACCGAATCAGCGGTAGTGGCCTTTTATCCTGGGGGTGCGCCCCGGCGTTTCCTCACAGTAGCCCAGGGCAGGTACCCAAGCTCCCAGGCCGCGTGGTCCTTTACCTTGAGTCCTTCCTGGAAGAAGCGCCGCTCCGAGACCGGCGCTGCTTACTGGCATTCCACCAAGGGGGGTATCTCCGTATTCCTTGGTCCTGACCAGGCACGGGTCTCTGATGGGGACCCCTTTGTGTTGCCACCAGGGGTTGAAGTGCCCGAGGGCTTCGAGGAATTTCAACAGGGGGCGGTCATGGCGGGCTGGATGGAAGACGCCCAGGAGTTGCTCAATAATATTGTGGCTTCCCTGGGAATTCCCCTTCAGCTTCCGGCAACCCAGATCTTGTTCAGTCTCTATGGTTCCGGGAATGAATACGAAACGAATATCAGGATTGAAACCCCTTCGGTAAGTCATGCGCGGGCTTTTATGATCCTCTTATCCCAGGTGCAGCGCGCCCTGGTGAATGGCAATAGCCCGGAGGCCATCGGCGATCCCCTCAGCTTAATCGCGGCACTCTTAGCCAATCCCCCGGTTCAGGACGGTCCTTATTTGAAGCTCCACACCGGATCATTGGACGCGAAGGGGATAGCTTTACTTTTTAATAGATTCTCGTTATATTCTAATTAAAACTGAATTATAAAGGAATAATTCCATGCCAACCTATGAATATGAATGTAAAACTTGTGGGTATTCGTTTGATGCCTTTCAGCCTATGAGCGAAGCGCCTCTTAAAATCTGTCCCCAATGCGGTAAAGAGGTTCGCCGGCTCATTAACGGCGGAAGCGGTGTTATCTTCAAGGGTTCCGGTTTTTATATAACCGATAAGAAAGGAACGTCCGATACCAAACACCAGGCTCCCGGTTCAGCCTGTGCGTGTTGCGGGAAGGCCGAAGCGGGTACGTGCCCTGAAACAAAAGCGGCGGGATAACAAAGTTCCGGTTTATTTTTTACCAGCACCATGAAAGGCCCCCCTCATTTTTTCTGTGATAACTGTGGCTCCGAAGTTCCTCAGAATGCGAAAACCTGTCCTCAATGTAAGAAGGTTTTTGCATCGGTTCGGTGCCCTGCTTGTGGATTTGTGGGGGAGGTCGATTTGTTTGAAGCCGGCTGTCCTACCTGCGGCTATTCCGCTGAAGCGGCAGGGAAGCCTCGTGTTCCCCGCAAGAAAGAGCGGCATCATGAGAAATTAGTGGATCCCTTGCCGTTGTGGGTGTATATCGTAACGCTGGTGATTTTTCTGGGGGTCTCTGTGGCCTTGTTTTTTATCACAAAGTGATATACTCCTTTAGGCATAAAAATATCTTTTAGTAATGAGTGAGAAGCTGAAACTAAGAATAGGGTAAATAAAAGGGCAAAGGAGTTTGTATGAGATTTATCTCCCGCATTAATTTCATAAAAAGACAAAAAACAATAAAATGCACGGTGATTTTTATTGTTATAGTTATTTCTTTTCAAACAAAACTATTTGGACAAAATTTTGAAAAATCTTTTGTACCAGTATCACGTGTTTTTCATAATATCGGATGGAATGCTTTACATGCTATCACCTACAATTATGGATTCAACTTTATTAGTGCAGGACTTGAAACATTTGTATTTATAGAAACAGGACTTGATTGGAAATGGAGAAATGTTTTGTATAATAATACATGGCTTTCCAAGTTTGGGCGCCCTGGATTATATATTGGTTATGTCGTTCCGGCAATAACGCCATTAATTACGTATATATCAGGCCGATTTATAAAAGATGAAAAACTACAAATTACAGGTTTAGCTTTAGCACAATCCCTGGTATTAACGCTTGGCATTCAATCACCATTAAAAATGATTACTGGCAGAGCCTTGCCTGGAATTGTTACAGAAGTTGATCATACAAGAAATTCACGAACAGAGGATTTTAGTAATGAATTTGATTGGTTTAATTTTAATTTTATTAGAGGATGGCCAAGTGGACATACCGCAAATGCTTTCGCCGCAGCCGCAACAATAGCTGAAATATATAGTGATAATATTCCATTAAAAATAGCAGTATATTCCTATGCCGCCCTTATTGGATTTGGAACTACATTAAATGTACATTGGGCATCTGAGGCAATAGCAGGTGCATTAATAGGGTATGCGATTGGTAAGACAGTTGGACGTGATTTTAATAGATTGTTAAATACTAACAGGCAAGAAAATAATATTGCATTATTTTTTACATTAAATTCTGTAGGTATAAAAATACATATTTAAATATCGTTTTTCAATAAAAGTTGGGATGATGACGGCGATGGATACAAATACCTGCCCCGGTTCCCTTGCTATTAATCTTACTAACTCAGGTTCTAAACTGATCCGCCACCTGGAAAAATAACACAATCAAGGAGGGATCAAAATGGCTTCCCTTTCCATTACCGATGATCTGTACCGCTTCCTCGTGGGTAAAGGCTTTTTTATAGGACCGTTGTGATATAAGGGCATCGTACACATCGGCGATGGCCATGATCCGGCCCAGGAGCGGGATGTCTGTCCCGGCCAGTCCAAAGGGATATCCTGAACCGCCCCATTTTTCATGGTGGGTGCCCGCGAAAATCTTGGCATATTTTAAAAAATCATTGGCAGAAGTACTGGCCTCAATCTTCTCGATAACCTTAACCCCGAAGGTGGTATGCTTTTTCATTTCCTCAAATTCTTCGTCGGAAAGAGGCCCCGGCTTCTGTAGAATCCGGTCACTGATGGCTATTTTTCCAACATCATGCAACTGGGATGATTGCAGTAATAACTCAATGTCCCACTCAGCGGTCTGTTCCCGGTAAAAGTCCTGGTTCTGTAAGGCGGTCAGCAAAATACCCACCCCCCGCTGGGTCCGTTCAATATGTCCGCCGGTAATGTCGTCCCGGAATTCCACCAGATCCGCCATGGTTTTAAGAATGGCATTTTGCAGTTCCATGACCGTCTGGGTTTTTTCCTCAACCATTCTTTGCAGATTATCATTGAAATTTTTGAGTTCCCGCTGCTGGGCTTCGAGGATGTGTTTTTGGGCTTCAACGAGCAAGTGTACTTCAATACGTTTGAGCAATAAGGGAGGTAGAAACGGCTTGGTTATGTAATCAATTGCCCCAAGACTTAAACCTTTCAGTTCGTCATCCGAATTACTCTTACCGGTCAGAAAAAAAACAGGTATATCTTTTGTTTCGTCCTTCGCTTTCAGGATTTTGATGGCTTCATATCCATTCATTTCCGGCATATCCACATCGAGTAATATCAATGCCGGTTTATTGTGTTCCAAAATTCTGAACATCTTTTCCGCCGATGGTGCGGTGAACACATTGTACTTATTCATCAAGACATTCTTCCCGGCCAGGAGATTTGCCGCGTTATCATCCACCAGAATAATAAGCTCCCGCTTGGTTACCATAGGTTATACACGCTCCTCATTGAGTAAGGTCTTAATGGTTTCGATTGCCTCTTTGAATTCGGCCATCAGGACCTGATGGGAAATCCGGTCAAGAGCTTCCCTCGCAGGAAAGTTCAGGGGCAGCTTCCCTTCCCCAAGGGTATTGATGAGCCGATCAATATCCTCGATATTTTCCCCTGCTAAGGCATCCTGCAATTGTAAAAACAGTTCCCGCTGCGCGGTCCCTACCGCAGCTCCTGGATCCTCCGGGATCGCGGTGCCTCCCAGGGCGACGCGGATCTGCTGTACCAGTGCTTCTAAGTGTCTGCAAAAGTCCCCAGTCCTTTCCCGGATAAAGGTCATGTCCCCGTTTTTTCCCGCCATCTCAAGGAGCCGGGCCTCCTCGGATAAGGTGGCAGCGCCAATGGAAGCGGAGGCGCTTTTCAGGGCATGTACCTGGGTGGTGAAGCTGGCGAGGTTTGAACGCTCATCCACTGAGAAGTGGTCCAGCGTTTTAAGCCGGTCTTCGGCATCCCGGCAATAGGTGGACAACACCCTCCGATAGCCCGATTCTGTTCCCCCGGTCATGGTTATCCCCTGACGAACAGCTATCCCCTCACTTACCAGACCAGGACCCCTGATGTGGGCATCCCGTTTCATATCATGCCGCATCTTGATCCTTTTGTCCAGGGGGATCCACTTTTCCATGATATCATCCAGCTTGGAAATTTCTATGGGCTTTGCGAGGTAATCATTGAAACCTTTTGCCAAAAACATTTCCTTCATCCCGGAAATGGCA
>JAITNU010000012.1 GCA_031290325.1 Treponema sp. | reverse complement strand
CGGCATCAAGGTACGGGCGGCCTCCCCAAGCGAAACCCGTACCACACCCTGTCCTGCCGCCATGACCGGCGAATCGCCGTCGTTCCGGGACTCAAGCGGCGAAGAGCACCCCGCCAGCACCACCATAAATCCTGAGGCCATAAGCCCCAGGACAACCGAACTGACTTTTCGCCAGTTTTTTTGTGTTTTCATACAAAACTCCTTAAATGAACTATAAATTTCACCGTTTTTGAGGAATAAAGTACCCCAGCTTCGGTGCTTACTCGTTATGCGATGCGATCCTGGCGCAAAGTCCCGGTCGTTCTTGAGCACGGTTGCCCCTGCGGCATCCATCGGCTTGCCGCACCCACCCAGCAGGAAAAACTGAGGATGGTATAAGATTGCAGACGATAAGGAATAGACTAAGGGAATAGGGAATAGGGAATAGGGAATAGGGAATTCATCGGACCTCTACTGCTATCATAAAGGAACTGAATTCGGACATTCATCTTTAGTATGCCCTGCATGTCTAGTATTATAATCAACTGATTTTTTTTGTCAATGAGTCTTGGTTCATTTGTGATTAGCAAGTGAAAATTTCACTCTTTTGTTCGCAAGTGAAAATTTCGCAATTTTCCTTTTTTATTTGTTCTTTTTGAGGCTTTTGCTATACATCTGACCCTTTGTTGCGGCCAAACCCCGCCAGGATGCGATTTTTTTTAAATGAGATCCATGATCCAAACGTTCAAACTAACGGATATCATCGAGACCTGTAGTTTCAACGCGACCTCAGTGTCCCTGGAGAATTATGGCATCGGGTGGCTTACGAGCTGCTGCGAGGCTGACCCGAAACACGGCCTACACAAGTAAACTGGCGGGAAAAGTATAGGAATTGCTCTGCAAATCCCTTGACATAAATCTGGCCTTGCAGTATGATGCTTGCTATGGAAACAAAGACACTGAAGGGTCGCTCCCTCTTAACATGGCTTGATTATTCAAGCGAAGAAATCAGGTACTTTTTGGATCTATCCAAACAGGTAAAAGCAGAAAAACAACGCGGGGAAATTCACCAGCGTTTTGCGGGAAAGACACTTGCCATGCTTTTTGAAAAGCGTTCAACGCGCACCCGCAGCTCCTTCGAGACCTCCTTTGGAGAGGAGGGCGGGCATCCCGTTTTCCTCTCAATGGCGGACATTCATCTTGGTGGGACTAAAGAGACTATCGAAGACAGCGCCCGGATTTTAGGACGTATGTACAGCGCGATTGAATTCAGGGGTTTCAAGCAGTCCACGGTCGAGGCCCTGGCCAAATATTCAGGAGTGCCTGTCTACAATGGGCTTACCGATGATTTTCACCCTACCCAGGTTCTTGCGGACATACTCACGATGGAAGAGAATTTCGGCCCCTGCAAAGGACAGAAGCTTTGCTTTGTCGGGGATGGAAGAAACAATGTCGCCCGTTCCCTGATGGTGATATGCGCGAAACTGGGGATAAACTTTACCATCATTACCCCGCCCAGTCTGAATCCCGAGCCGGTCCTGGTCGGAATATGCAAACCCATAGCAACGGAATCCGGAGCAAAGATAGAGATTAGCGCCGACACCAGCGAAGTCAGAGGAGCCAGCGCCCTGTATACCGACGTGTGGGTGTCCATGGGAGAAGAAGCGATACGGGAAGAACGGGTAAAACTGTTGACTCCCTATCAGGTCAATCAATCGCTCATGGATAAGACAGGAAAGAAAGACTGTATCTTCCTGCACTGTCTTCCTGCTATAAGGGGCGAAGATGTCAGCGCGGAAGTCATCGACGGTAAACAGAGTCGTGTCTGGGACGAGGCCGAAAACCGCAAGCATACGATTAAAGCCATAATGCTTGCGACCATTACATAAGGAACCGCTGATTAATTAACCACGAACCACACACACGAACAGAGCCAGGTGTTCGTGAGGTATGTAAAGTCATCTCATTCGTAACGGCGGCTTACATACGCTGAAGTGAAGAGTCGCAGAAAAGAAGCATAACCCAGTTTAAAACGGACTATACTGCCAATCCCGTAAGCCTGCTCCGATTTGCTTACATCCATGATAAGATGATCAGAACTGGCGCCGAGTATATCAATACGGGGGTCTTCCGGAACAAGGCTTGCCGGATCGACATCCTGCCTGCCTATTGCAAGGATAGCCCGCCATATCTCGCCGCGGTCTTCATAGACCGGTTTTTCGGAAAAAGCGTCAACACCGCTTTCACCAACAGGAATTGAGCGTTTAGTCTGCAGTTCAACAATCTGCGCGTCCAGCGTTATCGCGTCATCAAACGTATCTTTTATTCTTGTTTTATACGCGGCTTCGGTACCGAGAATAAACGATTCGCCCAGGCGTAAATTGTTTATACCAGAGGGCAGCTCCCCCCTCTCAATCAGATAATACGAGCTTGAATTGCCGCCGGAAACAATCGCACACTTAATTCCGCATTTTTTGAAAATACGTTCTGCCCAGTCTGTTAAAACAGACAGATTATCTTTTTTAGGTATGATTGCGCCGTAACAGGTAAGGTTAGTCCCAATCCCATAGAATTCGACATGCCGCATCGTTTTAATTTCTTCTATTGTTTTTATAATTTTTTTTTCTTCCTCAAAATAAATTCCTTCCCGCAGATCGCCCAAGTCAATCATCAGCACAATTTTATGCGTTTTATCCTGCCGCGCCGCTTCCGCGTTCAAAAGACGCAACGTATCTAGCTCTGAATTCATACTTATGTCAGCGTATCGCACAACGTCTTCAATCTCGCAGATCTGCGGCAGACGCAGCAGCACCGTTGGTTTTCCACGCCCGGAATATGTTTGTATGTTTTGTATACGCGAATCGGCAAGATAATCCACAAAAGGCGACGAAAGGAGCATTTCGGCGATTTTTGAATCCGCGCAGGAAGATTTGGTAACTATCATCATCGAACAGCCCGCGCCCCGGAGCGTGGCATTCAGTGTTTTCAGGTTGCACTGCAATTTTTCAATATTGATATTCAAAAGCGGAAACCTAAGACCAGCAACATTCATACAGCTCTCCGTGGTATCATTTTTGTTACTTCAACCGGTACTTTGATGATTGCCGCCTGTTGCTTAACGAGTTCGGTTAAATTTTCTTCTGCCATACCGCTATCTTACGCTATTTCTCATGATTTTGAAACAAGCATACAGGAAAAGAAATACTCTGTCGTATGACAGAACTTTAATACAGGTTACAACACCCGGCATCAGGCAGGTCTTTTTTGGTGCGCCCACTTACCCTTCCGAATCCGGCACAGTAACGCAACCGTCAGGGAGGATCAGAATTTTCGGGGTCACTACTCCCTGTGTCCGTGCTTTTGTTATCGCCTCATCCAGCGCATCCTGGGGTGAAGGGGCGCTTTCTATGAACATACTTTTGAGCCGTTCCGCAGGGAGTTCTGTAACGGCTTTTACTGTTGCCCGTGCTGAAACCGCAGCCATCTTAGCTGCCTTGTGATACCCCAGCTTATACCCCGCACGGATTCGTTCCAGCGCGTCCGCCGGGCTTGACGCCGCTGCCAGGAGTTTTGCGTAGGCCTCGTCCCCAATACCGTCCCGGCAGGAAGAAACCAGGATGAGGGTTCCACCATCCTTGAGGGCAATGGCGCCGTTGTCTATGGCCTTTTGGGATTGGTACAGGTCTATGTCCATGGGGAATTTTGCCACCGAAACCACGATGTCCGCCTTGGCGGGAATGGATACGCAGAAGATCTTCCGGGCAGTTTCCACCGCAGCATAGAAGGACGCCATGAGGTCCCCGGCACTTGCGGCAGCCACCTGCTGTTCCTTATCCAGCACGGTCATCAACGAAAAGACCGGCGCCTTGATCAGGGGCAGGGCGTCCATCATGTCCTCGTGGACCGGGTTTCCCTCCAGGGCGAGGGAGCGGGCCTGGGGGGATAGGGCTTGTTTATGGTTGGCCTGGATGGTTTTGTAAGCGGCAATGCCCGGCAGAAAGGCTTTGCGTCCGCCGGTAAAGCCCGCGAAGTAGTGGGGTTCCACGCTTCCGGTGACGATGATCTGGTCCGCCTCAAAGAGCCGCTTGTTCAGCAGGATAGGGGTACCGTTTCGGGTGGTCCCAAGGTCAACCATGTCCTCGTCCTTACGGGCGTCGTGGTGAACGCATCGGGACCGGAGGGTATCGTAATGAACCCCCAGAATTTGCCGGTATTCCTCCTCAGTCGGTCCCCGGTGGGCGCCGGTGGCAACCAGAAGGGTCAGGTTTTCGGATTGCAAACCCACCCGCTCAAAAATCGGCCGCAATGCCCCCAGCATCGTCTCCGTGGGAGTAGGCCGGGTGGCGTCGTTAATGATGATGAGCACCTGGCTGCTCCCCTGGAGGAAGGTTTCCAGGTCTTGTCCGGTTTTCCCGCCGGCGCCCATAGACTCCTGTAAAATCGCTTCCGGGGACAGGGCAACCGTGAAATCATTAGGTTCCGCCACCACCAAAAGGTTCTCGTCGGGAAACTCCAGGGGAAAGGTTGTGTTCAGGTATGGGATGGTGAGTTTCATTTTTTTCCTTTTTTTCCCCTTAAAGCTTCGTCTTGATCTGCCCGTTCCTTTAGTTCTTCTACCGGCAATTCCCTGGCTGAATCAAGGGGCAAAGGGAGAACCCCAGGATTTCCCGCACGTCAATGGCCTTGGCAAGGGCCGCTCTGTGCCTTGATGTGCCCCAGCTTCACCCCACGGAGCAATGTCCGCCTTGGCGACTTCCTCCCAGGAGCGCTTGATCCGGGCGACCCCTTCCTTGACTAGCCACACTGGGCAAAGACCTCGGTTTCTCCCATGAAAGTAGGATCGATATGCATTACGTGTTTCGTACCAATTCCTGGGCAGCCTTGGCGATATGCGCGCCGGTTAACCCGTACTGTTCCATAAGATAGTCCTGGGGCCCTACAGAACCGAACTCATCCTGCACGCCATGCTTGCGCATCTTCACTGGAAGCCCGCTTTCAAGGAGCGCCGCCCCCACTGCATCCCCAAGGCCGCCGATGATGTTGTGATTTTCAGTGGTCAGAATATGACCGGTTTCTTTGGCGCATTTGAGAACCAGTTCTGTATCCAGGGGCTTTACCGTAAACATATCAATTACCCGCGCCTTTATCCCCTGTTCCTGTAAAGACCCTGCGGCTTTCATTGCCTCGCTGACCATGAGGCCACAGGCGATGATCGTCAGGTCTGTACCGTCCCGAAGCACTTCGCCCTTACCAAGGGTAAACCCGTGATCCCTGCTGTATACCGTGGGATAGGATTTCCGGGTGAGCCGCACATAGATGAGTCCCTTCATATCCTTGGTGATACCCATGACCTTTTCCAGCATGGTGCCGTCGCTGACATCAATTACCGTACTGTGGGGAACCGCCCGCAGCAAGGCCATATCTTCAAAGGGCATGTGGGTGCCGCCGTTAAAGGCCGCGGTTACCCCCGGGTCAGACCCGAAGACCCGCACGCTGTTTCCCGCATAGCCCACAGACAGAAAGAGCTGGTCATAGCAGCGCCGGGAGGCAAAGGGGCCGAAGGTGTGGATGTAGGGCTTTTTCCCGCCGGCGGAAAGACCCGCGGCAATACCCACCATGTTCGCCTCGCTGATCCCGCAGTTGATGGCCTGTTTCTTGTTTTTCTTCCAGAAACCACGGGTACCAATGGAGTTCATCAGGTCCGCGTCAAGGTACACCACATCCGGGTCTTCTGTAGCAAGCTGTTCCATGACCCGGCCAAACACACTTTTATAGGCTTCTTTGTCCATGCTGCCGTTGTATACGATCATACCGATGCCCCCTTTTCAAGTTCCGCAATGACCTGTTCCATGTAGGCCACTGATTTTTCCAGGATCTCCCCTTCAAACACGATATGGTGGTTCAGCTCAATGTCCTCAACCAGGGGAATCCCCGCGCCCTTCTTCGTATTGAGCACGATACAGGAAGGCCGGGCGGTTTCCGCCTTTGCCGTTGCTATGGCCGCGGTGATAGCTTCCACATCGTCCCCGGCTATGCTTTGGGTATGCCAGCCAAAGGCGGCGAATTTGGCCGCCACATCCCCGAGATCAATAATCTCCTCGGTTTTGTCGTCAAGCTGTTTATGGTTGTAATCCACAAACCAGGTAAGATTGGCCAGTTTTTGCTGGGGGGCAAAGAGCGCCCCTTCCCAAACCTGCCCCTCATCGAGTTCCCCGTCGCCGGTTACCAGGAAGATACGGCTATCCCTGCCGTCCATCCGCTGGGCCAGGGCCAGCCCGATAGCGGTGGATACCCCCTGCCCCAGGGAGCCAGTGGTCATATCCACCCCAGGGGTGAGCTTCCGGTCGCAGTGGCTTGGGAGCCGGGTGCCCGGCTGGTTGAGGGTCTTGAGCCAGTCCAGGGGAAAATACCCCTTGAGGGCCAGGACCGCATAGAGCGCAGGCCCCGCGTGCCCCTTGGACATAACCAGCTTGTCCCGTTCAGGCCAATCGGGGGTTTTCGGATCGATCTTCATCACCCCGCCGTATAACACCGCCAGGGTTTCTACAACACTGAGGGCGCCGCCTAAATGCCCAAATCCCCGGGCACCAACGCACTTGATGGTTTCCATCCGGATCTGGGCGGCAAATTTTTTCAACCGAGCTTTTTCGTCTTTGTTCATATTCTTATTTCCACTTACCAATACCAAGGTACTTGTTCGTTTCCGTAGTGGCGGAAACCGAGTCAGGCTGCATCTTCAGGGCAGCCCGGATACCGTCCATGGTTTCAGGGATCGTTACCGATTCCTGGGGGATGTTGATGGCATACATGATGTCCTCCCCGCTTTCCACGATGCTGTCTTCCCAGAGGCCGATTTCGTACATGTCCCCCCGGGGGTTACCCAGGTCCCGGGCATACCGGAAGAACGAGGAATTCCCCAGGAACCCGTCGTCGATCCTAACCACCCGGATTCGGGGATGGGTCTTGAAGGCTTCCAGGGCCATGTCCTTGGTGATCGTGCCCTTTTTCCCGTGGGCCACCACCGTGATGATGTGACCGTGGGTAACCGGGGTGTGCACCAGAATGCCCGTTGCTGCTACGTGGGGCATGATGGTCATAAGGTCCAGGGCCTGGTGCGAGGGGGCCTTGTCCATTTGCAGGGCGTTGGTCAGGCCCCGGTGATAGTCCCCGGGGTCCGCAACTCGGCGGATGATGGTGATGGCCACCCGTTCAAGGCCGTACTTACGGTCCAGACAGTCCACCGAGCGGATGAGACCGGTGGTATTGCAACTGGTCAGCTTGAGGTAGTTTGCCCCCAGCCCTTTCTCATAGTTGGCATACCCGTGAAAGAACACATCTGCCACCGAGTTCTTTTCACCCCCCTGGAAAATGGCCTTAACCCCGGCTTGTTCATAGAGGGCCTTGTTCTTCACCCCCACCCCGCCGGGGGAAGAATCGAGCATGATATCAACCTTACCGATAAGGTCCGCAAAGGTACCCTTGTAGGGGATCCCTGCGGCGTCAAACTTCGTCTTGTCCGCTCCCTCAACCAGATACAAATCGTAGGGCATCCCCCTTTCCCTGAGTGCCCGGATGGAAAGGGTGGGCGCCAAATCCGCGATACCCACCAGCTCCATGTCTTTCTGCAGTGCCACCCCATCAGCTAAACGCTGCCCGATGACACCGTAACCTGCTACACCGACTTTAATCATGTATGCTCCTTTCATAATTTTAACCGATTTGAACCCCAAAGTACACAGGTCCCCAAAACCTCGTGGCACTGACTTCGCGGTTTATTGCTTTCGCCCTATCTTTGATCCATGCCGTAAGGCCTTGACCACCGGGAGTTCTTCGCCGGAGAGGAAACGGATCAGCGCCCCCCCACCGGTACAGATGTAGTTGATATCCTGGGTCTTGTGGTACTTCCTGGTGGCGGTAATGCTGTCCCCGCCGCCAATGACCGTATACGCCGGAGTATCCCCCAGGGCATCCCACACCATTTTGGTACCCCCTTCGGTCGGCTCCTCTTCAAACACCCCCATAGGCCCGTTCACGAAAACCGTTTTCGCGGTTCTGATGATCCTTTGGTAGTGCGCCGCAGTCTGGGTACCGATATCCAGAACCAGGGTCTCAGGGGGAATCTTCCCTACCGGATATTCAACCCGCTTCCCTGCCACTACCGCCGCGAAGTCCTGGGGTAAAACTATCTTGTCCCGGTATTGTGCCAGCAGTTCCTTGCCAGTTTCCACCAGTCCTTCATAGCCCTGTTTTTTGATGAACCTGCGGGCAGGCTCGCCAATGTCCTGACCATCCGCCCAGAGGAGGACCTCACCCACCAGCCCGCCTGAGACCACCTGATCCACTACACCGCTGCGTAATACGGTACGCATCATCAGGAAGGCGTCGCTTATCTTGGCCCCTCCCAGGACGAATACACAGGGTCGCTCCGGTTTTTCCATCAACCCTGAGATGACGCAGAATTCTGCTTCAAAGAGCCGGCCCATGGCGCTGGGCAGGACCTGCTCAAACCCGCAGAGGCTTGGTTGATCCCGATGAGCCGCGGCAAAGGCATCGCAGACATAGATATCCCCCAGGGGGGCAAGTTTCCGCACCAACAGGGTCTTGGCCTGTTCTTCATGGGAAAGCTTGAGACTGGTTTCAAAGAGGGTTTGCTCTTCCGCCACAAAGCGGACATTATCTAATAGAAGAATATCACCGGCTTTGAGGGCCTTGATAGCCTCCCGCGCCGCAGGGCCGCAGACATCGTCGATAAACCGCACCTGCTTTCCCAGCAACTGTGACAGGATCGCCCCATGAGGCTCGGTGGTATAGAAGTTCTTGTACTCAATATCGCTTCCCTGATGGGCCAGGAGCACCAGCTTCGCCCCCTGAGCGCTCAACTCCTTGAGGGTGGGGATACACGCCTCTATCCGGGTGGTATCCTTGAGCTTCCCCGTGGCACGGTCAAGCGGCTGGTTTATATCAACCCGGCACAGTACGGTCTTACCGTCCACATCCATATCGTCTAAGGTATTAATGCCGAATCTCATGGTACCTCCTTTACGCTATGCTGTTTTCAGCATATAACCTGAAAACGTTTCCATATTAGTATACTTATTTTTTCCCGATTGTGCAAGCCTCTGTAGCCTCAAGATTGGGACCATAGTGGCTGCACCCACTTTCGTATACCCCTTCCTGCCATACTAAACTTGATCCACAATTGAGATTATGCTTATGGTTTGTAAACCAAGTTAAGAAAAAAACCACGAAGTATCGCAAAGTTGCACAAAGTAAGAATAAATACTTTGTGCAACTTCGTGTAACTTAGTGGTTAAATATTTTACGGGTCAAGTTGAGCGCTCTGCGAAGGTAAAGCGGCGGCTGGCATGAGGTTCCTTGCTATAGTGAGGCTTCACACGAGGCGGTAGGAACATGGTGGACATAAACACGGGCTTTGTATATACTGGAGATAAAGGAGCAATAATGAGGCGTTATTTCAACATAACCGGCACCTGTACGCCAGAAGAAGACTACATGGTGGATATCAGCGGCAAGCTCAGGCAGATACGGGCGATGGTGGACCGCCGCCAGTATTTCACGATCAACCGGGGGCGGCAGTATGGCAAGACTACGACGCTCAACGCCCTCCGCGGGCAGTTGGCGGATGAGTACATCTGCGTTTCTATCAGCTTTGAGGGCATAGGGAATGAGCCGTTTGAGACAACGGAAAGCTTTTGCCAGACCTTTCTGCGGCTCTTTCGGGACGCGCTCAGATTTAGCAGCATTGCTGGTGACGCTCAGTATCTGGAAAGCTGGGTTGATACAACGGTGTTGAGTTTTGAAGCGTTGAGCAGGCACATCACCAGGATGTGTGAGGGGAAGAAGCTGGTTCTCCTGATCGACGAGATTGATAAGGCGAGCAATTTCTGGATATTCATAAACTTCCTGGCTATGCTCAGGGATAAATTTCTGCAACGGAAGGCCGGCATGAATTACACGTTTCACAGCGTTATTCTCGCTGGCGTCCATGATATAAAAAACATCAAGCAGAAGATGATCAG
>JAITNU010000009.1 GCA_031290325.1 Treponema sp. | reverse complement strand
AGGCGGGCCACTTCCCGTTCCTGAATGGTGATGAACAGGTCCCCGATGGCCTTGCGCTTTGCCTCCGGGTCTTCAAGGCCCTTGAGGGCAGCGAGGAATTCCGCTTCGCAATGCATGATGTGCAGGTGCCGGGCGCCAAGCCCTTCCAGGGTGGCCGTGACTGTCTTGGTTTCATCTTTCCGCATCAGTCCCGTGTCCATGTACATGAGATGAACCTGGCCGCTTTCCAGGGTCTTGAGGAGGAGCGCCCCGGCCACCGTGGAATCAACCCCCCCTGAGATGAGGAGCAGCACCGGGTTCGCGCCGATCTGGGTGCGCAGGGCTGCCTGAATCTCCTCAAGGTAGTGTTCCATGGTCCAGCCGGCTTTGCAGGCGCAGATCCCGAACACAAAGGCGGCGAGGATCTCCGTACCCCCCTCGCAGTGGGTTACCTCCGGGTGAAACTGGAGCCCGAACCAGGGCTTCGATTCGTGGATCACCACCGCAGGGTAACCGGTATCGCTCTTCCCGTATTCCCGGAAGCCTGGAGCCAAATGGGTCAGGGTATCGCCGTGGCTCATCCAGGCAGTGAACCGGGTGAGGAGCGGAGAGCAGGGGACCGTGCTATCGAAACCCGTGAGAAAACGGGCGGCATGTTCCGGTATAGCAGGAGGTATGGTTATGGTTACGCCAATAGCGCCGTATTCCCGCTCCGGGAGGGGCTCCACCAGGCCGCCCTGATCCTGGGTCATGCGCTGGAGGCCATAGCAGATCCCCAGGAGGGGCAGGCCGCAGGTGTAGAGCCTTTGGTCCGGCACAGCCCCCGCAGGCGTATAGACCGATTCAGGGGAACCGGAAAGGATGATACCCCGGACCTGGTCGCCGGTTTGGCTTCCCAGGTCGGTGAGGGGGCTGTCCCCAGGGATGATTTCCGTGTATACCCCCAGGTCCCGGATGCGCCGGTCTATGAGCTGGGTGGTCTGGCTCCCGAAATCCAGGATGATTATTTTGTCCACGGGCTTTTCCTGATGATGGTCTCCTTGCGATCATAGCCCACCGAGACAATGTCAATAGGGGTTTCACAGAAGCGTTCGATGAATTCAATGTATTCCATGGCTGCCACGGGGAATTCCTCGTAGGTCAGGGAACTGGAAAGGGATTTTTTCCACCCCGAAAAGGTACGCAGCACCGGCTTGGCGTTGTTCAGCGCCTCAATGGAAGTAGGGAAGGTCTCCACCATCTTGTCCCCGATGCGGTAGGCGATGCAGGCTTTGATCTCATCTAGGGTATCGTACACGTCCAGATGGGTCATTACTAAGGAATCAATGGAGTTGGTGAGGCAGGCATAGCGGAGGGCCACGAGGTCCAGGTAGCCGCATCGACGGGGCCTGCCCGTAGTAACCCCGTATTCCCGGCCTGTGTCCCGGATAAAGTGGCAGAGGGCATCTTCGGAATCGCGGTCGAACTCGCTGGGAAAGGGGCCATTCCCCACCCGTGTGGAATAGGCCTTGAACACCCCCAGAATCTTGTCAAGCCGCCGGGGTCCCACACAGCCCCCCACCGCAGCACCGGCAGCACAGGACATACCGCTTGAAACAAAAGGATAGGTACCCAAATCCAGGTCCAGGAGAGCGCCCTGGGCGCCTTCAAAGAGGACCTGGGCATTCTTGCGATGCACGAGATAGGTTGAAAGGTCGATAGCCATGGCCTCAAGACGTTCACGATAGGGGGCAAGGAATTCCTGGTCCGTCGCTTCAAGACCATCCATCCGCTCTTTCCAGGAAAGGTCTGCAATACGGATCCCATCCCGGTCGCTCTTCATGGAATAGGTGATCCCAATCCCCCTGCCGGTGGTACCGATAGGCTTCTTCCGGGCCGCATCCCGGTCCTTATCGATCTGAATGTACCGGGGCAGTACCAGGTGGGCGCGGTCAGCAATAAAGACCCGCCCTGTGGTATCAATACCCCGGTCCCGGAGCATAGCCAACTCGTTGAACAGGGCCACTGGATCAATGACCATCCCGGCCCCAAGGATGACCATCTTATCAGAATAAAGAATCCCTGAGGGGATGAGATGGAGGGCGTACTCTTCATCCCCAATGACAATAGTATGCCCCGCATTGGCCCCCCCTGCATAACGGACGATTATCTGGGCTTCTTTGGCCAGATAATCCACGATCTTACCTTTCCCTTCATCACCCCACTGGGCGCCGATAACGACAACATTCATAGGAGCAGTCTAGCATAGGGCCAGGCCGGAGGGCTAGTACCAGGCAAGGATCAAACTTCGCATATAATCGTTTGGAAGGGTTATTTTTGGGGCTTCCCCCACGCATCCGCAGGCGGCATTATGATATTTCCCTCCCTTCACCTATTACTCAAAGACATAATCAATAGTAGTAGTATAATAATCTATCTCAATGCAACCAAAGACTTACAATCGGGCAAGTGAGATTTGAACCCACGACCTCTTGGTCCCGAACCAAGCGCGCTACCCCTGCGCTACTGCCCGAAAAAACACGGCTTCCATCAGCCACGGTAATTTATTAAAATATACTTAATTTATATCAGTCTGTCAAGACTCACCAGGGGTCTTCACGGCTCCCAAGGAGATTATTTCAATGACCTACATTAACCCCGTGAAAGATCTGGGAAAACTGCTCTTGCAGGTTGAAAAACCCAGCCGCTATGTGGGCGGTGAATATGGCCGTCTTGCTAGGCGAGAGGCCACACTCCAGATGCTCATCGCCTTTCCCGACCTGTATGAAATCGGCATGTCCAATCAGGCCCTCAGAATACTCTATAATGGACTTAATCAGATTGCGGGGATCTCCTGCGACCGGGCTTTTGCACCTGCCCCGGATTTTGAGGGGCTGCTCCGGGAACAGGCTATCCCCTTGTACGGGCTTGATACCGGCATCAGCCTGGGCGACTGCGATGTCCTCTTGTTTACCCTGGGCTATGAACTGGGGATTACCGGGGTCCTTACCATGCTTGAGGCCGCATCTATTCCGCTTCATGCCTCAGAACGGACAGCAGCGCACCCCATCGTGATCATGGGGGGGCCTTGCGTTTCGAATCCGCTCCCCTATAGCCGCTTCATTGATGCCTTCTGGATTGGAGAGGCTGAGGGTGGTTTCTTTGAGTTGACCAAGCAGTTGCTGGCCCTGAAAAAGGCAGAAGAGGGGAGAACGGCATTGCTGGACCGCGTCGTCGCCCATCCTTCGGTATGGACTGGGGGGAAGGAAGGGGTGAAACGGGCTATGGATGTTCATTTTGCCACACGGGAGGCTTCTGCGGCGGTGTATCCTGTTCCCAGCATGAAGGTGGTGCAGCACCACGGGGCAGTGGAAATCATGCGGGGCTGTCCTAACGGCTGCCGTTTTTGTCATGCCGGGTACTGGTACCGGCCCATGCGGCAGAAAAGCGCCGAAACCATAGAACAGGAAGCCGCTGCTTTTATTACAGATGGGGGCTACCGAACAATAAGCCTGTCTTCCCTTTCAACCGGGGACTATAGGCGCCTTAATGAACTGGTTGATTCTTTAAATCAAACCTACGCTGCCCGGCACATTTCCTTTCAACTCCCGTCGCTGAAGGTTTCCACCTTTTCCCTCCCCTTGCTGGGAAAAATCTCGGAAACCAGGAAAAGCGGCCTGACCTTTGCGGTGGAAACCCCGGTTGACGCATGGCAGCTTGCCATAAACAAGGATGTTTCCCTGAATATGGTCAGCGCCATATTACAGGAAGCCCGGAAAAACGGCTGGCGGGGGGCAAAGTTTTATTTTATGATCGGCCTCCCGGTGGGTCTTGACGCGGCTGATTCGAAGGAAGAACTTGAAATCGTCAATTTTATCCTGGAAATCGCCCGCCGGACCGGTATGCACTTCAATATCAATGCGGGAACCTTTGTCCCTAAGCCCCACACCCCCTATCAATGGATGGCCCAGATTGACGAGGAGGGGGCTGGTAAAAAACTGGGGTATATCCGCTTCAAACTCAAAGCCCTGGGCCACAAGGTAGGTATCCAGGATCCCTTTGTTTCAAGCATTGAAGGGCTTATCAGCCGGGGGGACGAACGGGTCGGGGTACTTATTGAGGAAGCCTACCAAAAGGGATGCCGCCTTGACGCGTGGAGTGAATTTTTCCAGAAAGCAGTGTGGCGTTCTTTGTTTGAAACCCACAAAGCCCTGATAGAGGAAATCACTGGCCCGCGCAGTCCCGATGTTCCATTGCCCTGGCATAGCATTGAGCCGGGAATTTCCCTCAAGTACCTGAAAACCGAATGTCTCAAATCTGAATCAGGTACGCTGACCGCGGCATGTCAAGAAAAATGTACCCATTCCTGTGGGATATGTGGTACTGAGAACCGGGTTATCGAAAATACGTCCCATGCTACGGTGCTTCCCCTTGGTTCGGGTATAGAACCTGAAACTTCGGTAAAGAACGGGGAGCCTCCCACCTGGCGGATTCTTTTTGCCTTTACCAAGCAGGACAGCGCGGTTTTTCAGCCGCATTTAGCCCTGGTGGAACTCTTTTCCATGGCCCTGATCCGCGCCGGGATTCCGGTTCTCTATTCCCAGGGCTTCAATCCCCTGCCGCGGCTGGAGATTGCCGCGCCCTTATCTATTGGAATTGAGGCGGAAGCTGAAATGGCGGCCATTGACACAGACGTTTTTTTTGCCGGGGAACCCTTTAAACAAGCGATGAATACCACTCTTCCCGAAGGAATACGCATCGGGGACGTTATGAATGTAACGATTCCCCTGGGGGCAAAAAAACACTCCCTTTCTTCATTATTATGGGGATGTTCATATAAAAATGGGGATTCCCAGGAGGATGATTTGGTAAAAGCCGGGGATGAAAAGAAATACCGCCAGTCAAGAATCGGGCCTGAAGGCTCGGTTTTCGGGTTGACACGGCGTTCCGTCCTGGCAAAGGATACCCATGATCCAGAGCAGGGTGCATCCTATTTTACCGTATACCGGAAGCTTTACCCGGAATATTAATAAAAAACGGAACCCGCTGTCGCAGGACCGGTATCTCCGTTTCGGCAAGGGAATTGTGCAGTAAAATTATTCCCAATGCCAGGTACGCCAAAAAAAAGACCCGCCTGATGACGAGTCTTTGTGTTGTAAACGGTATTGCTTTGAAAGCGTTATTGTTGTATTGTGGTCCAGAGTTCGTAGAGTTTCAGTTTAGGCACAAATTCAGATAAACACACCAAGGTCAGACCGGTCATAATACCGCTGTAAAAATCATTGTACCGGCGCCACATCAAATCATACCGTTCCGGTAAGTCCTGCCGTCCCGCAAGGCCCTTATAGAACCTCTTGACATAACCATTGTCAACGAG
>JAITNU010000007.1 GCA_031290325.1 Treponema sp. | reverse complement strand
CGATGTGCCGGTGCTGGTTGAATTCTGGGCTGAATGGTGTGCCCGGTGCAGACAGCTTATCCCGATCATCGACGATGTGTCAAAAATCGTAACCAACCTGAAAATCGGAAAGGTGAACGCGGAAAAAGAAACCGAGCTTTGTGATCACTATAACGTAATGAGTGTTCCCACGCTGATTTTGTTTAAAGATGGCAGTGAAATAAAACGTACCACCGGTTTTCAGAACAAAGAATCACTCCTTGGGCTGGTGAGTTGAACTTCAACGGTTTCTTCTGTTGCAATGCCACCTCGGATCAAAAAACTTTTTAAGCAGGGCTTTGCTGCCTGAAGAGAAATGATGACATAGCTGAGGGAAGGCTCAAAGGCAAGCCGAATATCTTCCGCTGATGCACGCGCCGGGGTGTCAGGATGACTGTGAAAATTGCCGAGGAGGACAAGGCCCTGTTTGCGTATATCGGCGATGGCAGCGAATTGTTCTTCCGGGGACATGGAAAAATGCTCCGGGCTTTGATCGGTATTGGTGAGACCGTAAACCGCTTTGACAGTTTTAACGTCCCCTTCAATCGTACCGGCAAAAAGCCCGCAGGCTTCGTTGGGTAGTCCTGCGTGTGCATGGGCAAGCATCGTTTCATGGTGCTGAGATGATACAATCAGCATGTACCGCCGCCCATGTAGTACAGGAATTCAACAACAGCGCCTTCTTTTACCGTTGTTTGCCCAAAGGCGTCGCGCTTTAAAATCTCACCGTTTAACTGTACAGTAACATAGTCCGGCATTTCCGCTTTTACTGCAACCAGCAACTGGTCAATATTCAGTTCCCCTGACACTTCGGTTGCTTTTCCGTTCACCGTAATATACATACACGTATCTCCTTTATTAGTGGTAATCATTCGTGAGCTTTAAGATCACACGGGGCTTGTGTATAATCAATCAGCGTTGTGATGGAAGGGTTCTCTCCACACACCGCACATTGAGGGTTGTGAGCAAGCGGTATTTTCCGAAACTCCATAGTGAGGGCATTGTAGGTCAAAAATGCACCGGTTAAAAGCCCTTCCATATTGAGCAGGTATTTGAGCGCTTCGGTTGCCTGCAAGGTTCCGATAACACCGCCCATGACGCCAAGCACCCCAGCCTGCCGGCAGGTCGGGACAGCACCTTCAGGCGGCGGATTTTGAAACACACAGCGGAAGCACGGCCCCTTGCCGGGAATATAGGTCATAAGCTGCCCTTGAAACCGGATGATTCCTGCGTGAGCAAAGGGCTTTCCGAGCATAACACAGGCATCGTTGATTAAAAATTTTGCCGGGAAGTTGTCGGTACCGTCAATGATAAAATCATAATTTTTATCCCTGATAATATCGGTGATGTTGTCAGAGGTGATAAATTCCTGGTACGTAACAACGTGAACATCCCGGTTCATCTCGTTCATGGTTTCTTGTGCCGAAAGCACCTTTGCCTTCCCGACATCCTTGGTGGTGTGAATAATCTGCCGCTGCAAATTGGAAAGATCAACCACATCAGCATCAACAATGCCGATGGTACCGATCCCCGCAGCCGCCAGATACATCGCCGCAGGAGCGCCCAGTCCGCCTGCGCCAATAATCAGTACCCCTCCGGCCATTAGTTGTTTTTGCCCCTTGACGCCGACTTCCTTTAAGAGTATGTGACGTGAATAACGTTCAAGCTGTTCATCACTAAAAGCCATTTGTGGTGGACTCCAAGCCGTTTTTAATAACCCTCAGTATATATGTGCCGTCTTCTGATTTTACCACATCGATCACCTTATGCCCTTCGTCCTTGAGGCTCCGGGGTACGTTTTGTATTGGTTCACCATCATTGAGCCGCACTTCGAGGGCCTGACCATCCTCAAGTTCCTCAAGGGCCACTTTTACTTTGACAAACGTCAGGGGACACACGACACCGGTGATATCAACGGTCATTGAACCACCTCAAGCAGCTTGTTTTGCAGTGTTTCCGGCCCGACCCGTGCAATGGTCTTGCCAAGCCGTTCACCGGCCTTGCCGTATTCCGCGAAAAACTGAATCGTCGCATCCGTAGTCTTAAAAACCAGGGCCTTATCAAATATAATAGGAAGAAAATGCATGGCCGGCTTGATTTCATTGCCAAACATGCCGCCAAAGGAAAGCCGGTAGCCTTTTTTTCCGGTCCATGCGTTCGACGGGCAGGTTTTGACACACTTTCCACAGTACCCGCAGTCCTGGTCTTTGAAAGATACGACGCTCTTTTCCTTGTCAACTCCAATTGCTTTTGCAGGACAGACCGCTTCGCATAGGCCGCAGTAGGTACATTCGGATTTTTGCCATTCCGGGAAAAGCGCGCCCTTGATGCCAAGGTCGTTCTCTTCTGCCTTGAGGCAATTATTCGGACAGCCGGTAATGCCGATTTTGAATTTGTGGGGCAGTTCCCGTCCGAAATACCGCGCATCCACTTCCCCGGCCAGGGCGCTTGTCTCAATCAACCCGCTCGGACAAATGGCGGAGCCTTGACAGGCCGTAACCGTCCGCACCCGTGGACCACAGGCGCCTGGCTGCAAGCCCACGGTGGCAAGCTCGGCTTTGACTGTATCAAGCGCATCAAGGGACACAAAGGGGATTTCAACACCCTGCCGCGACGTCAGGTGAACATAGCCCTGCCCATACCTCAGGGCGATTTCGCTGATTTTCTGAACCTGTTCGGTTTTAAGCTGCCCACCAACCACCCGCAGGCGGAGGGAAAACCGGTCTTTCTGTATTTGCCGCATGAATCCGCCTTTTTTGAGGGCGGCATAATCAACTGTTTCCATAGTTTACCTATACTATCGATAAGATTTGAGATTGTCAAGAGGCTTTCGCTCCAGAGGGTGTTTCTGATATAGTGGGTTCTATGAGTATCATCCTCTTTTTGTGGACCGCGCTGCTGTCATTTGTGCCTATTTCCGAACTGCGGGGGGGCATCCCCTTTGCCATAGCTCACGGTATCCCCTGGTACTATGCCTATCCCTTCGCGGTGGCCATAAACGCCCTGGTCGCCCCGGCGTGCTGGCTCTTCCTTTCAACTCTGCACCGGCTTTTTCTGAAACTCCCGTGGTATGGTGGCTTCTTTGACCGTTTCGTGGAACAGGCGCGGGTGAAACTCCGCCAGAGCGTGGAACAATGGGGTTGGCTGGGTGTGGCTATCTTTGTGGCGATTCCCCTACCGGTTACCGGGGCCTGGACCGGGACCCTCGGGGCCTGGGTACTGGGGATCGATAAACGCAAGACCATAGTTGCGATACTCCTGGGGGTCATCACCGCAGGGGCTATTGTTACGGTGGTAACGGTCCTGGGGATCAAGGCCCTGGGCTTCTTTATCAAAACCATCTGATCAATGGCAAGACTCAACATCGAAGCGGCATTGAACGACCCTCAGCTCCAGGCGGTACGCACCATAGAAGGGCCGGTACTCATCATTGCCGGCGCAGGATCAGGAAAAACCAGGGTGATCACCTACCGCATCGCCTATATGCTGGATCGGGGGATACCCCAGTCCGCCATTTTAGCCCTCACCTTTACCAACAAAGCGGCCCGGGAAATGGAAGACCGGGTCAAAGAGCTGACCGGGAAGAAGTTACAGAACCTCACGATGAGTACCTTTCACGCCTTTGGGGTCAAAATCCTCAGAGATGAGATTGAAGCCCTGGGATACCGGAAGAATTTCTCGATTTATGATGAAACCGACCGGAATCAGCTTATCAAGGACAGCCTCCGGGAATGTCATCTATCCGTGGAAGGGACGGACCTTTACGCCCTGGGGCAGCTTTTTTCCCATATCAAGCTGGGCAGTGTGCGCTGGGGGGATGGGGCTGACGCGGCTTATCAGCCGGTGTATGAGGAATATCAGCAGAGTCTCAAGGTCTTCAATGCCCTGGACTTTGACGATCTCCTGGTGCTTCCTATCCTCCTCTTTGAGCAGTATCCTGCGGTCCTGGAGCAGTACCGCCACCGGTACCGCTACCTCATGGTGGACGAGTTCCAGGATACGAGTATCACCCAGTACCGGCTCATGCGCCTCCTGACAGACCAGGGCGAGAAAAACGTCTGTGTTGTGGGAGATGATGACCAGTCCATCTATTCCTGGCGGGGGGCCAGCTACGAAAACATCCTCCGGTTTGAGCAGGACTTTCCGGGACTTACGGAAATCAAGCTGGAACAGAACTACCGTTCCACCACCACTATCCTGGAAGCTGCCAATGGGGTCATTTCCAACAATACCAACCGGAAAACGAAAACCCTCTGGTCCGGGAACACCGGCGGAAAGCCTATCGAGTTGTACCATCCCCAAAACGAAAGCGACGAGGCGGACTTCATCGCCGCCCAGATACGGACGCTCCTCATGCAGGAGCGGCTCAAGTACGATGATTTCGGGGTACTCATCCGTACCAATGCCATGACCCGCAGCATTGAAGAGGCCTTTCTCGCGGAAAACATCCCCCACCGGGTATCAGGGGGGACCAGTTTCTTCCAGCGCAAGGAAATCAAGGACATTCTCTCGTATCTCAGGGTCATTGCCAATGCCGATGATGATGTGAACCTCCTGCGGATCATCAACACCCCCCGGCGGGGCATCGGCAAGACCACCATTATGGCCATTGCCGAGCTTGCCCGGAAAAACCATTCTTCCCTCTGGGACGCCATGGGCCGGCTCCGCTACGCCCCGGATACCCTCTTTCAGGAACAGGGCAAGGCTGAAATCGACGAGTTTATGGGTCTCATTGAGGGCTACAAAGAAGATATCCTGGGGAAGCGGGGGCTTTCCCAAAAGGTACGATCCCTGGTGGATACCATTGATTACTGGGGCTACCTCATTACCGAGTACAACAAAGCTGAAAAAATAGCCCGGTGGAAATTCCGCAACATCGAATACCTCATGCAATCCATTGCCAACTGGGAACACGATCCTGATAACCTGGACCCCACCCTCTATCCCTACCTCAACCGGATTAGCCTCATCACCCGGGACGACGGGGAGGATGAGGCGGGAAAGGGTAAGGTCAACCTGATGACCATCCACGCCTCCAAGGGGCTTGAGTTTCCAGTGGTCTTTATCGCCGGAGCCGAGGAGGGGGTCATTCCCCACACCCGGAGTCTTGAGGACGGGGACCGCAGTCTTGAGGAAGAGCGGCGGCTATTCTATGTGGCCATCACCCGTGCCCGGGACAAACTCTTCATCACGAGCTGCCTGACGCGCCGGCACCTATCAAGCACCGTGGAATGTACCCCTTCCCCGTTTCTCGCTGAGATTCCCAGCCACCTGGTAGAAGAACCAGAAGGGCCGGTGGAAAGCGACACCGAGGCCGAACAGTTCTTCGCCCTGATCAAGAGCAAGTTTACCTGAGTCCGCAGGATAAAGCATTATCCTGTGGATCACCACCCTTTTTTAAGGGAAGCTACTAAAGACTAGACATCAGGGTGTTGTTTCTGCTAGTATCGGATGGGGAGTTTTAATATGGACGTAAAAAGACATTCGTTACTGGTAAAACTGATACTTCTGATCATTGCCGGTGTATCCGGGATATCCGTGTTGTTGTCAGTGATATTTATTGGGGAAATCCGATCCAATACGTCCAGGTCTTTGGAACTATATATCGTTGAAAATACCCGGCATTTGCGGGACCGGGTACTTACCGAAATTCAGGAACGGGCCCTCCTCTTGGATTATACCGCTATGGGTGCGCTGCCCCTCATCAAAAAAGCCGTAGATTCGGAAGAAGACCGCCTTGAACTGCAAAACTATTACACAAAAAACGCAACCTTCCTCCCCAATGTGCTGTCCTTTTTCGGGTCTGGTTACGGAAAATGGAACGACCCGGGGAATTTCTGGTGTTCTGGTGACGAGTGGTATCCCCAGCCTGACTATGATAATACCGCCAGAAGCTGGTATACCGCAGGTGTCGCGGCTCAGGGACACGTGGCAATCACCGATCCCTATATCGACATGGTAACGAAATCGCTTACCGTAGCCCTGACCAGGACCATTCTGGATGAACAGGGACGGCCTACTGCGGTGATAGCCGAAGACATGACCATCAAAACCCTGGATGAGATGGCAAACTCCATGGCCATGCCCGAACTCAAGACCTACCTCATCCACGCTTCGGGGCGTTACATATCGAATCCGGACGCCGCCGCAGTGATGGAAAAGGACTTTTTCACTGACTACGGCTTAGAAAACTTCCGAACCAAGATCCTCAGCGCCAGGTCGTTTTTCGGCACCGACGGCAAGAACTTTATCTGTTCCGAACCGGTTTCGCTTGCCGTGGATAAGCGGGCCGTGGGTCTCGCCAATTTAAACTGGACCATGGTGTCCGTTATTCCGGTAAAGGTCGTATTTGCGGAGGTGGACAAAACCACGAGAAACGGCATTATCCTGTCGGCAGGGGCATTGGCATTCTTTGTCCTGCTTCTTTCCCTGATTATCAGGAAGCTCATCAGGCCCATCAAAACCATATCCGGGCAGCTTCAGGAAATCTCCGAAGGCGAAGGGGATTTGACCACAGAGATCATGATTACCTCAACCGACGAAATCGGATCCCTCACCGAGTATTTCAACCGTACCCTTGAAAAGATCAGGAATATGGTGATAACCATAAAGAATCAGACCCAGGCCCTTTCCGGTATCGGCGGGGAGCTGGCCTTCCACATAACCGAAACCGCCGCGGCCATCAATCAGATTGTCGCTACGATTCAAGGTATGAAGACGCAAGTTACGCAGCAGGCTTCCGGGGTTAACGAAACCCTGACCACTCTGGAGCAGATTGTCGGTATGATTAACACCCTCAATACCCATGTCGATTCCCAAGCCGATAAGGTCCGGCAATCGTCGAAGGCCGTTGAAGGCATCATCGGGAACATTCAGGCCGTTACGGAGACGCTGAACAAGAATACCCTCAGCATACGGGATCTGACCGAGGCGTCGGAAGTCGGCAAAACCGGTCTGCAGGAAGTGTCCATGGACATACAGGCCATAGCCAAAGAATCCGCGGGGTTGCTGGAAATCAACCAAGTGATGGAAAACATCGCGGGTCAGACGAACCTGCTGTCCATGAACGCCGCCATCGAAGCCGCCCACGCCGGGGAAGCGGGCAAAGGCTTTGCTGTGGTTGCCGACGAGATCCGCAAGCTCGCCGAATCCTCCAGCGAGCAGTCTCAGACGATTGCGGGGATTCTCAAAAATATCAAAGGTTCAATCGACAAGGTTACCACATCCATCGAAGCGGTGCTGAATAAGTTTGGGTCCATCGACGCCGGAGTACGGACCGTATCCGAACAGTCCGGGACCATTCGGGACGCCATGGGCGAACAGCAGGATAAGGGCCGGCAGATTGTGGAGGTCGTCGATGCCCTTCAGGAGATTACCCTGGTGGTGAAAGACGGTACCGCGGATATGCTGGACAGGAGCAAACGGATAATTCAGGAGAGCCGCAATCTGTCCGCCGTAACCAAGGAGGTTGCCAACGGGATGAACGAGATGTTTACCGGGGTATCTCAGATCAACGTTGCGGTGAACCAGGTAGACAACCTCAGCAGTGAAAACAAGGAAAATATTGATGTTCTCACCAAAGAAGTAGCCCGCTTTAAGGTGGACTAGGCGGATCCATGATAGGTTCCGGCGGCATTATTGTGATGGACGACCGGGAACCGCCGTTATTTCAGGCGGAACGGTTATCGGCCTTTTTCTGTCATTCTGAAATAAATCCTGCATTTTAAAAATTCTTGTTGACCTCCCGAAAAACCGTGCTATAATGATCGAGCATAGATACAAATCATTATTTAAGAGGGGGTGTTTATGCGATCAATTTTTGTTGATGACGCAAAATGCTTGTCCTGCAAAACCTGCGAGATAGCCTGTTGTGTTGCCCATTCAAAG
>JAITNU010000004.1 GCA_031290325.1 Treponema sp. | reverse complement strand
CCGCTCCCGGCCAATGAAAATATTCTGGGCCGCCGTGAGGTGCTTCATGAGGTTTAATTCCTGATGAATGATGCTGATCCCCAAATCCTGGGCCTGCTTGGTGGTATGGGCCTCTATCGCCTGTCCCCGGAGCTTTATGGTCCCCCCGTCTTTCTCGTATACCCCTGACAGTATCTTCATGAGGGTCGATTTCCCTGCACCGTTTTCACCGATCAGGGCATGGACCTCACCGGTCAGCAGTTCTAAACGGCACTTGCTGAGGGCGTGGACCCCGGGGAAGCTCTTTTCTATGTTTTCCATCTGTATCAGAGCATCCGCTACGAGAACATCGCTCATCCGTCCTGAACCTCCTGTACTAATCAAACAATGTTTTATAGTATAAAACAGAAAATTTGGTTTGTCCAGTTTTTTATATAGTATAGATCGACTAGATTTTTCAATACCAGTGCGATACATTATAGGTATAGGAGTTGCTTTCAAAATGGTTTCAGGTTTGAGGGCATGTCCCTGGAGAAGTCCGGTTTGAATAAACACGATAAGGTAAAAAAAGGTAAGCTCCGGGAACAATTTGAGACCCAAATCATCATCATCATTCTGCTGACCGCGGTCATAACCGCCAGTTCGGTCTTTGCCCTGATGTCACATCAAAATAAACGTAACCTTATGCAGCTTCTGACCACCAGGGTGGAAATAGTGCTGGCGTATATTGAGCCATTTACCACGGTAGAAAGCTTTTCCCGCTTCAATACCCCCCAGGATATGGATGATCCCCTGTACCAGACCATACAGGGCCAGTTTGATCATATCCGCCAGGTTGCCCGGCTCAAATATCTGTACACGATAAAACGGAATGAAGCCGGGGAATTCGTATATATCCACGGGCGGGATGCCCCTTATCCCGGGCAAGCAGTGGAAAAGCAACTGAGCAGTAAGGTCGAAATGGTCTTTACCGGTAAGCAGGTCTTGGCAGACCGGATCGAGGGGAACCTCGTCTTGAGCCCCTTCTATGATGTACAGGGGGCTATTATCGGGGTAGTAGGCATCGAATACGATGTGAACATGATACATTCCCTGGATAAATCAGGCTTTCTATATAGCGTCATGGCGGTTTTTGTTATCATTGTGCTACTGAGCGCTGTTTTTTCAGTGGTTTTCAAAGGCATAGTCCGGCCTTTTCATAAAAAACTGGCCTATACCGATGGGTTGACCGGCCTTAATAACCGGACCGCCTTTGAACTGGACAAGAAGCGGCTTGAGAAAAACCTGAAAAGCTATCTGCCCCTCAGTATGCTCATGTTTGATTTGAATACCCTGAAAGAAGTCAATGATACCCTGGGACATGCCAAGGGGGATTTGTATATAACCTCCGCCGCGGAATGGATCAATACCTTTTTCAGTCCCCTGGGCACCTGTTACCGCATTGGCGGGGATGAATTCTGCGTGATTATCACCGGCGTGGCGCCGGAAAAAATTAAACCTCTACTTGAACAGGACTTTGCGGAAATGGTAAACCAGAATCGGTGGCTTATCAGGGATGAACAAAAGGGTTATTTTGCGATAGCCTATGGTATGGCGGTCTTTGATACGGGCTGCCATAAGAATTTGCATGAGGTTTTTATGCTGGCAGATGAACAGATGTACGCCACTAAAAGACGTATGAAGGCAGCGGCGCCGGAAGGCACGAGCTAAGGAAAGCTAAGGTATGGAATATTTCGGTATCGTTTTTCGTATGGCCGGCGGGCTTGGACTGTTCCTCTATGGGATGAAGGTCATGAGCGACGGGATTCAGCAGGCCGCAGGGGACCGGATGCAGCGGGTCATCAATTTTATGACCGGGAACCGGTTTATGGCGGTGCTGACCGGTATGGTAATTACCGCCATTGTCCAGTCCTCATCGGCGGTTTCGGTTATGATGGTGTCCTTTGTCAACGCGGGACTGCTCACCCTGTCCCAGTCCATCGGGGTTACTATGGGCGCCAATATTGGGACCACCGTTACCGCATGGCTGGTCTCCCTTATCGGGTTTAAGATCAACATATCCACCTTTGCCCTCCCTGCGGTGGGCATTGGTTTTATCCTGCGGGCCATCAGATGGAAGCATCAGCATCTGGGGGAAGCGGTGCTGGGCTTCGGCTTACTGTTTCTGGGTCTTGAATTTCTGACCAGTTCCCTCCCCCGGATCGATGCAGGATCCCTGTCCTTTATCAGCGCGGTTTCAGGTCTCGGGTTCCTGTCCGTCCTCATAGGCGTCGGCGTGGGGACGGCGGTTACGGCGCTCATGAATTCCTCATCCGCCTCCACCGCCATCATCATTACCCTGGCCTTTGGGGGGCTTATCAATTTTGATATGTCCGCAGCCATGATCCTGGGGGCCAACATCGGCACCACTATCAACGCGCCCCTAGCCGCCATCGGGGGCACGACCGCGGCAAAACAGGCCGCCCTGGTGCACGTGCTCTTTAACGTGATCGGCGTCATCATCGCCCTTATCTTTTTCAGGCCCTTTGTGACCCTGGTGGATTACCTCACCCCAGGGCCCCGGGAGGGAGCGGGGATCACCACCCACCTGGCTATGTTCCACACCGCCTTCAATATGAGCATGACGATACTGTTCCTCCCCTTTCTTAAACAATTTGCCGTCCTGGTTTCGGTTCTGGTGAAAGAGACCGCACCGGAACCTTCAAAATCCTATACCTTTGAATACCCCCTGCATAACGCCCCGGAATTGGCCATAGTCCAGGCGGAAAAGGAAATCCGGGACATGGCCGGCCTTGCCTCCTCCATGTACGGAAAAATCAGCGCTGTCCTGGGTTCCCTGCACGATGCCCCTGATAAGGAACGCCAGGTGGATACCCTGGTGGCGGAATTGCATGAACGGGAAACAACCGCAGACGAAATGCGGGAGGAACTGACCCGTTTCCTCATCACCTGTACCCGTCAACAGCTCAACCAGCGGTCCCAGCGGCGGGTTTCCCAGCTTCTCAGGATCATCGCTGATTTAGAGGAACTGAGCGATGAGTGCTACAGCGTCAGCTTCCTCCTTGAGCGGAGTGTGAAAAAGAACCTGCTCTTCAAGCATAAGGAAATGGAGGCCCTTACCCCCTATATGGGACAGGTAGAAGCCTCCCTGGGCTTTGTCCGGGAACATCTGGGTAATCCATTAACAGAAGACCAGATCCGCTATGCAGGAGAGCTGGAAGCCAGGATCGACAAATCCCGGAACAAGCTGCGGAAACTGGGTCGCAAACGCATTGAAGCCGGAGAGAACGTCAAGACCGAACTCCTCTTTATCGACTTAGTCCGGCGCCTCGAGAAGCTGGGGGACTACTGCTTCGACATCTCCAAGGCCCTCACCGGCGCAAAATAAGGCGCCATCATTCCCC
>JAITNU010000119.1 GCA_031290325.1 Treponema sp. | reverse complement strand
ATCCCGTTCGGGTCGCTTATGGTAAAGGTGAATTCCTTCATGGTTAGCTCCTTTTGTTGTTATTTCTTTAATTCCTGCACGAGCGTGTTATATTCCGGCGCGTTCAGGAAATCCGTAATAGCAACGATGCGTGCCCGATTGTTGCTTTCTGCCGCACGCCCGCTGAGGTCCCGGTGACACACGATAATGTCAGCGTCGGCGGGAACTTCGCTTACCGGTGAATGTTCTACGGTTATTTCAATACCCGCTTCCCGCAGTTTTTTGCGCAGTTTTGCCGCGCCCATTGCGCTCGATCCCATACCAGCATCGCAGGCAAAGATGATTTTTTTAACTTTTTGCGCTTTTTTCTCTATGGGCACTTGATTATTCGTGCCTGCAACCGTGGTTTCTGATACGGAAATCGCCTTTGCTTCAGCTTTCATGGAACGGGTGGCTTCCTGCGCGGACGCTAAATCAGCGTTTTCTTTGCCAAAGGCCTTGAGCAAGACCGTTGACAGGATAAATGAGACCACGCCGCCTGCGAGTATGCCAAGAATATTCGGCAAATAACCGCCTTTGGGGGTCATCATTAATTCGGCAAAAATACTGCCCGGAGACGCCGCGCCAACCAGTCCACCGCCGAAAATGGTGAGCGCAAGAACACCGGCAAAGCCGCCGCCTATCATTGCCAGAATGAGGATAGGGTTCATCAGCACATAAGGGAAATAGATTTCGTGAATGCCGCCGAAGAAGTGGATGATTACCGCACCGGGTGCGCTGTCTTTCGCGCTGCCCTTTCCCACAAGACAGTAGGCAAGGAGCAAACCAACACCGGGTCCCGGGTTAGATTCAATCATAAAGTAAATTGACTTGCCCAGTGTAGAAACCTGCTGCGCCCCAAGGGGAGTAAAGACTCCGTGATTGATGGCGTTGTTGAGGAACAGTATCTTTGCCGGTTCCACCAGAATTGAAGCGAAAGGTAACAAGCGGTGATCGACGAGCCAGCCAACGCCTGCGCCCAGCGCGTTGGTAGCTGCCGCCGCCAGCGGACCTATGCCCAGATAACAGATTATCGAAAGGATCGCCCCAAGTATACCGGCGGAAAAATTATTCACCAGCATTTCAAAACCAGCGGGTATTTTGTTGGAAAGGAATTCATCGGTTTTCTTGATGGCAATGCCGCCCAGTGGACCGGCAATCATACAACCGATGAACATGGGAATATCCGCCCCCATGATGACGCCGATACAGGCGATACTGCCAACCACACCACCCCGCACTCCGCCGATAACGCGCCCGCCGGTATAACCGATGAGCAGGGGCAAGAGGTATTTGAGCATAGGGTCTACCATTTTTCCCAGGGTTTCGTTAGGTATCCAGCCGGTCGGAATAAACAAGGCGGTAATTAAACCCCAGGCAATGAAAGCCCCCAGGTTCGGCATAACCATTCCACTTAAACTTCGACCAAGTTTTTGAACTTGCTGTTTCATACATTCTCCTTTCAGTTTGTTGTTATCATCATAGGGGGATTTAACAAAGAAGAGCAAGGAAAACATATACAGCTTTGACATGCGGTGCCTGTGCCAAATTTATGTGATGACCTTGATTACAGATAGTATAACTTTTGCCAAAGATTATATAATAGCAGTATTACCTATAAGAAACCTGGTATGGCAATGATTAACAATGTCCATGAGGTGTTACACGGTATCTGTGTGAAACGCTATCCCAAAAAATAAGCATCGTGGTTTTATCGATATTCATGTTAATGTATTAGGTTTAGGTCTAAAGCGGGGGTTTTACACCTAAGGGTCCACACCACGCCGAGGGAGGCCCCATACAACAGGGGCACTTGGGGATCCATGATGCTCTGCATTGCTCCGTATTGCCAGGGCCATATTGGCGCTTCCGCTTCCAAAAATAGTTTGATATGGGGGCGTATTTTATAGGAAGCCCCCAGGCCAACATATATATCGTGGTAGAAGTAATCCAGGGGCTTCGCCACAGCATAGGTGCAGGTTAATTGCTGATACCCAAGATTAAAGCGGAACCCAAAAGGGCGCGGGGGTTTGGAGAATTCGGTGGAAAGGTTGTACCGGATCCAATGTTCGGTAAGGGTGATGGCCCAGTCATCTTTCTCAACAATAGTTCGGTCGTTCATGCTGAGGGTAATCATGGCCACAGGGGTTTGGACCCCGAGCTTGATTTCATAGGCGTCCTGGGAATAGTCTCCGGGATCGGTGAAGTTCCTCCGCCCCAGGTAGGTATCAAGCCGAAATGAACCTGAAAGCACACCGGAGAAGAGATGCAGCTTGAGGATCATGGAAAGCCCGGGGCTTATGATGTTTGCGTTGGTGTTAAAGATGCCGAAATAGGGGCCGATGGCGAAGTCGAAGACCCCCAGATGTACTTCCGCCCGGGCGAAAAGCCGGTTCAAGAGGAGGAGATCCCGCTCAAAGCTCAGATTGAAACCCAGGATCTTGGTCAGCTTCCGGGTAAGTTCGATAGTGCCGATACCTTCATAGCGGCTCTGCAAGGGCAGTTCCTGGTCAGGGCCGGGGTGAAAGGCCCGCAGACCTGCCTCGGCGCTTATGACGGTAACCGGGGTGAAGACCGGCGGTTCCTCATGAGGACGGTCAATGGCTGTATCCGAGGATTCTGTTTGCTCTGCCGGGTCTGCTGATTCGGGCGGAGCGTGATCTGGACCCACCGGCTCCAATAAGTACCGGGGATACTCCGGTTCTGGGAGGACCTTTGCCGGATACTGAGGCTCTGGCAGGGCCAAGGTGGGAATGGGGGTTTCCTCGGGGGGTTCCGAGGTCTTGGGGGTGATATGCATGATGAAGGGGTTATCCTGAAAGGGGCCGGTATAGTCTGCGTAGAGCAGGGCAAAACTGCGGATGTTAATATAGATGCCATCCTGGACTTCCACGGTTTTGTGGCGGGTGTTTTCGTAACCGTACTGGATGATAGGGGGCAGGTAGATATGAAAGGCTTCCCCCAGGACAGGATGGGATTCCGGGGTGGAATCAAT
>JAITNU010000065.1 GCA_031290325.1 Treponema sp. | reverse complement strand
AATATCGCCTGATTGATCTTGGTCGTGATCGCGTACTTGTCAAGATACTCGTTGATGGCAAGCTCAATAGCCGGTATGCCGGAATATATTTCCGCCTGGGCGGCTTGGTCGTTTTTCGCAATAGCGTCTTGCAACATGACCCCTTGCTGTTTTTTACACGACGGACTCAAATCAGAAAAGTTGGATAAGTGCCGTTTCTCCGTGTTGACAAAGCGCTGTATCTTCGGAAGAAAATCCTCCTCGTTTTCTGTGAGGTCATAACCAGGTTCTTTGCCTTCAGAACGGAGTTTGCCGCGAGCTTTGCGAATTACCTTGGCCAGAAATGCTGATGCAGGAAAAATACGCGCATCACAGATCTCGAAGTTGTTTTTAAGATATGCTTTACAATTCTCAATTGCCTTTTCAACGCATTCCTTTTTACCCGGATCAAGCTCATCAGCTTTATTCAGCACAAACAAAAACCGGTCTTTACTCTGCTTCCCGCTCTTTCCCATTGCCGTGGCAATTTTTTCAAGCAATTCCTTGTCATCGTTAATTTCCAATTGGGTAGCGTTAAGGATGTACATGATCATAGGCTTATAGGTATCGTCCTTGATCAACTCGTCGATATGTTTCGCGTGTTCTTGATCATCTGAGTTATTGGGACCAGGCGTGTCGGAAAGAATGAGCCGCATTTCCCGCGACTTGATATTGGGAATATTACCCTCAAGCTCAATAAGGGCAATATCCTTACTTTTCTCTTGGTCGTTCATCTCTTCCAACACCTGCGGCGTAGCGGGTACTTTCGGTGGTACTGGAACCAATTCCTCGCCGTTTCGCTTGAACCCCCGAACCGTAAAATCGGCTTTTCCATCCACATCCCTGATCCGGGCTATTTTAGCAGTAGTTGCTTCATTGCGTGCGGGAAGAACTTCCTGCCCCAGAATAGCATTGATCAGCGTTGACTTTCCACTACTCATCGTGGCAATAACGCTGATTTCGAATTCCGAGTTGACCGCCCTTTCAAACCGGGGCTTTAGCTTAGTATCTCTCAGCTCCTCATAAGAGCTTTCCCGCTGCATCCGTTCAAACAGGGCCTTAAGGTCCCTAAGCCGGCTTGCCAACTGTTTCGATTCCGGGTTGAGATGTTGCAGGTCAAGCTGGATTCCCGGATTATCTCTGAGAAATGCCTCCCGGGCAATACCGAGATCATCAAAATCCCCTGGGGTACCATAAAACGAGACCTTACACTCGCTCCCTTCCCCCAGGTTGTGCTTTTTTTTCAAGTCCGGGAAGAAGTCATAAAGCCATTCCTGGAGACGGCTGTTTTTTCCATCACCAAAGCAAGACAGGGCCTCTGGCTTTCCCTTGTACTCCAGCGTTGTCTTTGCCTCAAAAGGGTTATACGACAACTTTACTTCAACCATTTATTTCCCTCCATAATTATTCTCTTTAAAATAATGGTTAAAAAAATATTCAACCGTGGGTATTCCGGTACAAAGCAACGCTTTTCTAACCATCTCAGATGGATAATTTTTCCCCTCAATGGTTATTTCCTTGCCATTCCCCATCTTTGAATATTCCGATTCCAGAGGGTACCTTTCAGGAACCCCCGTGGTTAAGGCATTAAAATCGTTCCCTCCCCGTGAGAAATAGCGAATAAGACGGATAAAATCATCGGTTTCGTTTTCCGAAAAACCGTCCCCCTTCCCTTTTAGGGCCATCTTAAAAAGCCTCGCCGCCCGCGCCGATACAGGAACAATGACCGGATGCTTAAATCCCTGGTCCGCAAGGTCCTCCGCCATACGGCCAAGGGCTGCGGCGAGGCTTTCTTTCTGGGGATCAAACATATCCGCCTTATTCATGACAAAGAGTATTTCAGATTTTTTATTTTCTGTCAAGGCTTCCTGCAACATTTGCAATGCCTTCCTGGAGTCCGTAGTCCCCATCTGAGTCGCATCCAGCACGCAGAGCACTGCCGCCGGCTTCACTTCCCGCAGATGCCCCAGGGTTATTTTCAGGTGTTCTTCCTCGCCTGAATAATTCACCCCCGGCGTGTCATGGGCCACAAACACCACGGTATCACTACACAATCCGTCCAGGTCCCCTTCCAGCACCACCTCGGTTGTCTCCGGATCGCTGTTCCATGCCTCAAGAGTCTCATTGGTAACAGCAGCGCTGTAGGTGCGCTGGCCCTTTTTAACCGTGTAACCGATAACATAATTCATGCTATCGTTGTCATAAATCGAGGTAATCTTTGCTGTACAAGCCTCGTTCTTCGACGGGAGATAATCGTGCCCCAGAAGGGCGTTTACAAAGGTCGATTTTCCGGCGCTCATAGTGGCGTACACAGAGACATGGATCCGCGGCAGCTTGTAATAGCTCTGTTCCCCCACAATAAACTCGGTTAAAGGCATAAGGGTCTCGGTGAATCCCCTGAGCTTTGCATTCTTGGTATATTCGATAAGTTCTTCCTGCTTCCCGGAAGACCAGGCGGCGATATAACCCAGCAGACATTCGGTTTCTTTCTTATTACCCAGCCGGAATTGCTTTTTCGCCTCATTATATCGTACATCTCCCAGATATCTAAGCAAATCCGCCGTCTCCCGATTCGACGTGAAAATTGTCTGCAACGGAACATACTGGGCGTATATGTATAATACTTCCAGGATAAAAAGGTATTTATAGGTAATACGCGGGGCAAAAAGACCTTTTTGTGTCCGGTGCTTCTTTTTAAGAAGACAACAGAGGTCCTTCATGTCCGTTTCCCTGGTACAAGTGGTATCCAATACCGCTGCAAACTGGGAATAGGCTGGCGTGGCGTCCTCAAGCGCGTGCGTGATATAACCCAATGCCCGCAGAAAAGCCACCCTGGTTTCTTCTTTTAAAAACACAAAATTCTTTGTAAAGCGGGCCAGCTTTAATAGTGTAAAATCAGTCTCAAACATGCCTAACCTCCCCATTTCTCAATCCAGTTTCTTATGGTCCCTGAAATCACTATCATCTGTCAAGCCTCCCTTTTCATACATTTGCCGCACTTTTTTAGTCTCGGCTTTCACCAGGACGATTAATTCTGGCGGGTTGAGAACCCTTACGGTATGCCCCTGACCCAGCACCAGACGAAGTACCTCTGGCATCTGAGTGGTGGTGAATTTCACGTAGACCGAACCATCCTTGTTTTGCCGCACCGTCTGGGTTTCGTGCCATTGACGCTCAATCGCATAGGTACCGATCTCGTTCTCAAAAAGCAGTTCCACCGTGAAAGGAGTACGAGACGATGCCCAAACGCCGATTTGTTTGTCAAAATACCGGCAGGGATTAAAATCAGAGGGTACCGTAAATAAACGCTTCGTAACACTGGCGTTCCGAATCCGGGAGCAGGAAAAAAGGCGGTTCTCTTTTCTGGTGTGACAGTAACCGATGATATACCAGTTACCCCGCTGACAGATTGCGTGATAGGGATCAGCCTCGCGTTTTTCATAGGCCGTGTCCGCGAGGGAACGATATTCAAAGGCAAGGGTTTTCCTGATTCTGAGGGCTGTGAAAACCGCCTGAAAAGAACGAGGTTCTATGGTTACCAGCGGATCGGGAATAAAGCTTATATTTGAAGATAATAGCGAAGCATCAACAGAGATGTTGGACGGCAATGATGCAGTGATCTTTTCAAAAATATCCTGCAGATTTTTTTCCAGCGGGGTCTGCCGGTATTGCTCAAGAAGCGGCCCGAAGAGTGCCAGGGAAAAGAGTTCCCCTTCCGTGAGGAGTATGCTTTTGATGAAAAAATTTGGTTTCGTATAATAATAGCCCCGTTTCTGATGATCGTATTCCAGAGGGGCACCGTAGGTGTCCCGGAGGAATTCAATATACCGCTGAACCGTACGGGAGCTGACCTCCAGTTCCCGGGACAGGGATTCTGAATTGGGGTACCTGCCGGAGCGGATTGCCTCGTCAATGAATAATATCCGGTAGGTTTTGAGCTTTTCTTCTACTTTTAGATGTTCCTCTGCCATGAATTACCCCTTTTGAAGAAGGATGGTACCACATAAGAGGGACTTCCGCTAGTCATATAACTCCCTTTGAAGACTGTTTTTTACAATATACTCCAAACCCTATGACACCTAGTGTCGTGGATAAAATTTTTTTGAAAAAATATGGCGTTTGGTAAAGACCGTCATGATTTAGTAAAAAAATATAGCCACAAAAGTTAAAGTACGCTCTTTCTCCTTCTTTTGTTTCAACTAAATTCCAAATGGTCCCGCATAAATTCCTGCACCGATTTTATTACCCTATCTTCATCAGCACCATCAACGGTAATGGTTGTTATTTCCCCTTTCATGTTCCGAAGCTTCATTAATCCAAAAAAATCTTTCCCATCACAGCGCTCTCCGCCACGGGAAACAATGATATTGCTGGAAAATGGCTCCATCTTTAAGGTGAAGGAAACTGCCGTTCCCGGATGCATCCACACAGGATTGGTGATAGTAAAAGAAAGCTCTTTCATAGTATACTCCTTTTACGCTTTTCTGAGTATTTTTTACTCATCTTTTCTACCAAGATATATACACACACATACTCCATCAATCTCGTTAAACGTAAGACGCTGTTTCATACCGTCTATGGTTTTCATACAAACCTCCTCTGTAATCAGATATAAAAAAGAGCGGTGGAATCAACTGGTCTTACGTGATTCACACCGCTCGTTATTATATACTATAGCATATCAAATTGTTTTTGCAAGTATTTTTTTCACCTGTTATGGTAATTTTTTCTCGTGCCACCTGTTTCATAAAGACTATCGCAACGATAAAGGCGCAGCCTTCTGCTATGGGGAAAGCCCACCACACCATAGCTTGAGCATTGGTGAATGTGGTAAAGAACCACCCAAGGGGCAGTGCCACTACTACCAGGCGGATAAGGGATACTATCAGGGAACGCATACCGCTGCCAAAAGCCTGAAATATGCCTTGAAACGCGATATTGGCACCTACAAACAGGTAGCCCAGGGTGATAATGCGTATTGCCCTGATGCAGAGGCCCTGGGTTTGCGTTGACAGGGAAAAAATCCCCGCCACCTGGACCGCCAGAACCTGAAGGCATACTGCACCAAGCAGCATAATGATAAGGGTATACAGCATCCCGTATCTGATTCCATCCTTCAATCGGCGTTTGTCTTGCAGCCCGTAGTTGAAGGCAACAATCGGAATCAGCGCGTTGTTCATACCAAAGGCAGCGAAGAACACAAACTGCTGTATCTTATAATATACGCCATACGCGGTAACCACTGCACCGGATACTCTGCCAAAGATGATGTTGACACTGTATGTCATAAACGACATCAGCGCCTGCATCACAATAGCGGGAATGCCGACCTGATAAATCTCGGCAATAATCGCCTTGCTCGGTTTTATGAATTGCAGCCTCGAATCGATATCCTTGTTGAATACATGGTGGAAAATGATACCTATTACGAGGGATACCACCTGCCCAATTACCGTGGCATAGGCCGCACCGCGGATCCCCATCTGGGGCATACCGAAATAGCCGAATATCATAATGGGATCAAGTACGATGTTGGTAAGCGCTCCCACAACCTGTGCAATGGTTGAAAGCATGGTTCTTCCTGTAGACTGCAACAGCTTTTCATAGATCATAAACAGGATTGCGCCAAAAGAGAGGGTTGTGCAAATACTGAGATATTCGGTTCCCAGTTCAAGAATAATCGCGTCTGCTGTCTGGGTCCGAAGGTATACGTTCACCCCCCAGAGACCTACACATAAGAATACCATGTATGTGCATAACCCTAAGAACAGTGCATTCCCGGCTATTTTACTTGCTTTTTCGCGGTTTCCCTGACCTAAACTTTTTGACAAAAGCGCATTAATACCAACGCCGGTTCCAACGCCAATCGCTATCATAAGCATCTGTATGGGAAACGCAAGGGTAAGGGCGTTCATGCCATATTCTCCCATACCGGCAATTGCAGCAGTATCAGGCATAGCGCTTACAAAATAGCTGTCAACAATATTGTAGAAAGCCTGCAATGCCATTGACAGTATCATCGGAACACCCATGGCCAACATCAGCTTTCCCACCGGTTCCGTTGCCATTTTGTTTTGTGGGAGAGCGTTTTCTATAGGTTTCATTTCAAACCTACCTCCTCTCGGCCACTCGCTGGAAAAAAAAAGACAACAAGGGGCCTGAATCAACTGGTCTTACGTGATTCACACCGCTCGTTGTTATGTTCAAATATAGCATATTTTTATTGTTTGTACAAGTATTTTTCTCCTAAATCACCCCCGGCTATTAGGGCTACTATGGACCCTTGACAACAGCGTCCGTTAATAGCATTATCCCCAATGGGAGCATAATGGATGAACAAGAAGAACTTTCCTTTAACCAAAACGCAGCTTGAAGAGGTGGCAGGCCGTTACCCCACTCCCTTCTATTTATATGATGAGGCGGCAATACGACGGAATGCCCAGGCCATTCTCAAGGCATTCTCGGTGTTTCCTGCTTTCAGGGAACATTTTGCCGTTAAAGCCCTGCCCAATCCGGTTATCCTGAAAATTCTGGCGGCTGAGGGTTTTGGCGCGGATTGCGCGAGTTATCCTGAGCTGCTCCTGGCGGCTATGGCGGGGATACGGGGTGAGGCTATGATGTTCACCTCCAATGAAACCCCGGCACGGGAATATCAGAAGGCCCTGGAATTGGGGGCAATCATCAACCTGGATGATCTTACCCACATCGACTTTCTTGAAAAGGCCGCCCGGATCCCGGAGCTTATCTCCTGCCGCTACAACCCCGGTCCCCTCAAGGGCGGTAACGCCATCATCGGCAAACCAGAGGAGGCTAAATACGGTTTTACCCGGGAGCAGATTATCGGTGCCTTCGCTTTACTGCGGGACAAGGGGGCCCGGCGTTTTGCCCTCCACACCATGGTGGCCTCTAACGAGCTTAACCCGGAATATCACATTGAGACCGCCCGGATTCTCTTTGAGTTGGCGGTGGAGATACAGGTCAAGACCGGGATACGCCTGGAATTCGTGAACCTGGGAGGCGGCGTGGGCATTCCCTATAGGCCGGATCAGCAGCCCATAGTCTATGATTATTTGGCACAGGGGATCAAAAAAGTCTACGATGAGCTCATCCTTCCAGCAGGACTTGATCCCCTGGGTATACACACCGAATGGGGCAGGGTAATAACCGGTCCTTATGGCTGGCTGGTAACCAGGGCGATTCACACCAAACACATATACCGGGACTACATCGGCCTTGATGCCTGCATGGCAGACCTCATGCGGCCCGGCCTCTACGGGGCCTATCACCACATCACGATTCCGGGGAAAGAAGACGCTCCCCTCACCGAGACCTACGATGTAGTGGGAAGCCTCTGCGAAAACAACGATAAATTCGCGGTTCAGCGGCCCTTGCCCAAAATCCAGGTGGGTGAAACCGGCGGTGATTTCGTGATCATCCACGATGCCGGCGCCCACGGCAGGGCTATGGGCTTCAACTACAACGGCAAGCTCCGCTGCGGGGAACTGCTCCTGCGGCCTGATGGCTCCCTTACCATGATCCGGCGGCCTGAAACGGTGGAGGACTATTTTGCCACCTTAGACCTCAAGGCCCTTGAAGGGCTTGGTTCTGGTGAGGAGTGAGCGTAATAATGCATAGCAAGGAGATTGATTATGATTACTCGTAATCCCTGTATAGCCAACATCAAAGCAGGGTATCTGTTCCCGGAAATCGCCAAGCGGCGGCGGGAATACGCGGCGGCTCATCCGGAGGCGAAGCTCATAAGCCTGGGGGTGGGGAACACTACTGAACCGATACTCCCCCACATTGACCGGGGGCTTGTGGAAGGGGCCAGGCAGCTTGGGACCATTGCAGGGTACTCAGGCTACAGTGATGAAGGGCTTCTCTCACTGAGGGAGCGGATCTCGGCGGTGTTTTATAAGGGGGAATTCGGAACCGATGAAATCTTCATCTCCGATGGGGCCAAGTGCGATATTGGCCGGCTCCAGCTCCTCTTTGGCGCGGGGACTCCGGTGACGGTCCAGGACCCCTCGTATCCGGTGTATGTGGACGGGTCGGTCCTCATCGGCGCTGCCGGGGCCTGGTCGGGCAGGGGCTACACAGGAATCACCTACCTTCCCTGTACCGCAGAGAATGACTACTTCCCGGACCTTTCCCTGTTTCCCCCCAACGGGCTTATCTATTTCTGTTCTCCCAACAACCCCACCGGCGCGGTGGTAAAGCGGGAGCAGCTTAAAGCTCTGGTCGAAGCAGCGAGGAAAACCGGGTCCATCATCATCTTTGATGCGGCTTATAGCGAATACATCAGAGACTCGAAACTGCCCAAGACCATCTTCGAGATTGAAGGGGCCAAAACCTGCGCCATTGAGGTGAACTCCTTTTCCAAGCCTGCAGGCTTCACCGGGGTGCGTCTGGGCTGGAGCGTAGTTCCCCAGGCTCTCAGCTACACCGGGGGTGAACGGGTCAACGCCGACTGGAACCGAATCTGCGGCACCATCTTTAACGGGGCATCCAACATAGCCCAGGCCGGAGGCTTGGCCGCCCTGGAACCAGAAGGGCTTGCAGAGATCCGGGAATTGTCGGATTTCTACCTGGGCAATGCAAAGCTCATCCGTTCTGCCCTGCAATCCCTGCACATTTCCTGTGTAGGGGGAGACAACTCACCCTATATTTGGGCCAGATTCCCCGGCAGGGATAGCTGGGAGGTATTTGCGGAGATCCTCGATAAATGCCAGGTGATTACCACCCCTGGTTCTGGTTTCGGCCCTGCAGGACAGTCTTTCATACGGTTCTCGGCCTTCGGCCACCGTGCTGATGTGGAAGAAGCCTGTGAGCGTCTGGTCCAGCGGCTTCAATAAAAAATCCCCGCCGCCGAGGGGCGCAGAAGGGAATTGTGCAGTAGAATTATTCCCAATGCCGGGTACGCCAAAAAAAAAGATCCGCCGGAAGGCGGATCTTTGCGTTGGGTATTGCTTTGAAAGCGTTATTGTTGTATTGAACTCCATAGTTCATAGAGTTTCAGCTTAGGCACAAAATCAGATAAACACACCGAGGTCAAACCGGTCATAATACCACTGTAAAAATCATTGTACCGGCGCCACATCAGATGATACTGTTTTGGTAATTCTGGCCGTCCTGCAAGGCCCTTATAGAATCTCTTGACATAACCATTATCAACGAGATACTCATAAAAACCGGTGATTTCCTCGATCTTTGGTTTTCGTTTCGCACATTCATTGGAAAACGC
>JAITNU010000037.1 GCA_031290325.1 Treponema sp. | reverse complement strand
TCCAAGGTATAACCGGACTGAGGGGCGAGTGTTATGGTCGCCGTGTATACCGTGTCTGCACTAAATTGATTGGGTGTATGACCAGCACCGTCCTGCCAGCTTACCGTACCGGTGTATTGCTCTGTTGGCTGTATCTGGGTAACCGGCATCTGTCCGGTCGCGGGCATGTTGAGGCTTATGGCTTGTATCGTAATAACCGTGTCCTCCTTTACCTCTATGGGACAGGAAAAAAACAACACCGCCAAAACCAAGAGGGACACACCAAGAAAAAATCGCTTCATTATCTACTCCTCATCAACAGTATTATAAAGATACTCTAAATAGAGCGCGTTTTCAATGACCTCCAAAAAAAGACTCAATTTTTCTTGACAACGTGGAGATTCACCGGTAAACTAAATTTCATAAACTAACCCAATATAAGGGAGGCCATAATAATGGCAAAAGTAGAACTTAAAGGTATCTGTAAGGTATATGAAGGCAATGTCCGGGCAGTGGATAATGCCAACATCGTGGTCGAAGACAAGGAATTTGTTGTTTTCGTCGGTCCTTCAGGGTGTGGTAAGTCCACAACCCTCCGCATGGTGGCGGGTTTGGAAGATATCTCCGAAGGTGAACTCTATATCGACGGCGAGCTTATGAACGATGTTCCCCCCAAGGATCGGAATATCGCTATGGTGTTCCAGAATTACGCCCTGTATCCCCACATGTCGGTCTACGAAAACATGGCCTTTGGTCTGCGGATCAAAAAGGTTCCCAAGGATGAAATTGACCGCCGGGTCCATGACGCGGCGCGGATCCTGGACATCGAGAAATTCCTGGACCGCAAGCCCAAGGCCCTCTCAGGCGGGCAGCGGCAGCGGGTCGCCGTGGGACGGGCCATTGTCCGTAACCCCAAGGTCTTCCTCTTTGACGAACCCCTTTCCAACCTGGACGCGAAACTCCGGGTCCAGATGCGGGCAGAAATTTCCGGGCTGCACCACCGGCTTAACGCCACCATGATCTACGTTACCCATGACCAGGTGGAAGCCATGACCATGGCAAACAAGATCGTGGTTATGAAGGACGGTAAGGTTCAGCAGATCGGTTCCCCCCTCTATCTCTACAACCATCCGATTAACAAATTTGTGGCTGGATTCATCGGTTCCCCGCCCATGAACTTCATGACCGTCAAGGTGTCTGAGAAGGATGGTTCCGTGGTTCTTGATGAAGGCACCTATGAGGTAAAACCAATTCCTGGGCATGCGGCATATCTGAAAAAATACGTGGGCAAGGAAGTCTATTTCGGTATTCGTCCCGAAGACCTGACCTTTACCGAACAGCCCGCTCCAGAAAACAACATGCCGGTGAAGATCACCGTGGTTGAACCCCTGGGCGCAGATATTCACCTCTGGCTGACCACCGCCACCCAACCCCTGGTTGCCCGTACCGAACCGGTCCATATCTTCAATGTTGGGGATACTATCAACTTTATCCCCCGTATGGATAAGGCCCGGTATTTTGACAAGGAAACGGAACTTTCCATCCTTGCCGAGCTTGATACCGCTGCTAAGAAAGATTTTAACTAACCTGTCCTTACACGAGGGGTGTAAAAAAATCGAGAAAACCATGGTTTTTTACAGCCCCTTTTGGAGGGAGTACCGGTATACCCTGCTTGTATGAGACTCTATTCTTCCGTATAATAGGCCAATATGATAACAGACAGTATGCATCCTTTTTTTGCTTTCGGTTTATCCGACGCGGTGCTTGATGCCCTTACCCGTAAGGGATTTACGGCGCCAAGTTCTATTCAAAATATTGCCCTGCCCCGGCTCCTCGCCGACCAGGGCCATCTGGTGGTTAAGGCCCGGACTGGGACGGGCAAGACCGCTGCTTTCGGTATCCCCCTGGTAGAGCGGCTTACCCAGGGGGGCCATGCGCCCCGTGCCCTGATCCTCACCCCCACCCGGGAACTGGCCCTCCAGATTTCCCGGGAAATCGCCTCCCTGACCACAGGCCCCTTTCCCCGGATCACCGCAGTCTATGGCGGTGCCTCTATTAGAACCCAAATCCTGGACCTGAAACGGGGAACCGAGATCGTGGTGGGAACCCCTGGCCGTATCATGGACCTCCTGGAACGGAAGGTCCTGGACCTTTCCGCCATCGACTGGTTCATCCTGGACGAAGCGGATGAAATGCTTGATATGGGCTTTATTGAAGATGTGGAAACGATACTCAAAGCGGTTAAGAGTGAACGCCGGGTGGCCCTATTTTCAGCTACTATGCCTGATGCGATTCTCAGAATCGTCAGGGATCACATCGGGGACGTGGAAATCCTGGAAGATACGGTTTCTGAAGATGAGAAGCCTGCGGTGGATCAGTATTACCTGGTGATCAAGAAAGAGGACCGCCTGGAAGCCTTGCGGCGGATCATTGACGGGGCAGATGAATTTTACGGCCTCATCTTCTGCGCCACCAAAGCCGGGACTGATGAGCTTGCCCGGCGTCTCGTTGAAGGGGGGTATTCTGCAGAGGCCATCCACGGTGATCTTTCCCAGGAAGCACGGGAGCGAACCCTCCGGCGTTTCCGGTCCAAGCTAACCACCATCCTGGTGGCCACTGATGTAGCTGCCCGGGGGCTTGATATTGAACGCCTCACCCATGTGATAAACTGGGACCTTCCCCATGACAAGGAAACCTATGTGCACCGCATCGGCAGGACCGGCAGAGCGGGAAGGCGGGGGCAAGCGGTAAGCCTGGCCCTGCCTGCCGAGCGGGGCAGCATCCGGCATCTTTCCCGGAGTATGGAACATACCCTGGGGAGCAAAATCCAGTGGATGAAGGTCCCGCCGGTGAAGACGGTTATGAACGCCATCAAGAACCGGATACTCAACTCCGTCATTACCGTCCTTCCCCCCATTCCTCAAGCACTTCCTGATGCCCCTTCGGAACTGGCCCTCGAAGCAGAGATTCCACCTGCCCCCCTCCACACCCCCCTCAACACCCAGGTCAGCCGGGAGCTGATAGAGAAACTGGGGCCTGAACGGGCGGTGGAGGCCCTGATCACCCTAGCCTACGGAGAACTTTTGGACCCTTCCCGGTACAGTCTGGTAACGGAATTTCAGGAAATCGCCCCTCGGGAGGAGGTACGGGGACGGGTAAGCAGCAAACACCCGGTGTCCCGCCGTGGTTTTGACCGCCCAGACCGTGATACCGGGCGTTATGCCAACCGGTATGGAGCTGACCGGGGGGCAGCCAGCGGTGTTTCCCGGGTCTATGTAGGAATCGGACGCCGTCATGGCGCATCAGCCAAGGATGTAGCAAACCTGCTCATGAAGGCGGGGAGCGTACCAGGGCACCTGGTAGACGCCATTGAAATGAAGGATTACTGCGCCTTCGCCACCCTCCCGGAAGATGCTGCCCGCCGGGCCTGTGCCTTTTCCCGGAAAACCCCGGAAAATCCGATGATTAAACCGGCTTTTTAGGTTTTTGTAACTTAGCCATGGCTTCAGGGTCTTTTCTGATATTGGCAATCGCGTTCAATACAAAGGCGAGAAAAACGGAGAAAAAACCGGCGGCAAAGGTAACGATGATACATAACATGCCCCGGCTGGGACCTGATTTTTGTTCAGGAACCTCTGCCAACTCCAGAATTTGAAATACCGGTTTTTCACTAGCCATGGTTATTTTTAACATTTCATACTGTACCGTAAGCTGGGTATACACCTGCCGTTGGGCGGCTAATTGCAGATTAATCTGGCTTAATTTTAACGACATGGCTGGGATGCTATTATAGGACCTTTGTATGGAATACTCCAGTTCCTGGATTTCCTGTTCACGCTTTTGTATTTCTTCCAGGGTATTGTCCCGGTTCTTTTTCAGATTTTCTTCTTCCAGTTTATTTTTATCGATCCCCAGTTCATCAAAACGCTTTCCTAAATAGTGGACGCAGAAATTAACGACCCTTTGGCCAAAAACCGAATCAACATCAGTAAAACTGATGTTGAAAACCCCGCTTTTTTCATCATAGGCAGCGCTCAACTGCTTCTTCAGCATTTTCCGGCTGTTCGCCCGGGGAAATTCTTCTATTTCATACCTGTTGATCATATCAAACGCATCAACCACCGCATCCAGAAAGGAATTCGTCCCTACCATATATATGGCAAGATCACTGAACGTTGACCCGGTACTCACCCCGGCAAGCCCTGCCAGACCGCCCAGTCCACTGGCACCGATCATCGACGCCATTGCCCCGGAAGAAGAGGATGCGTTATTAATGAGCATCAGGGCCGTGGGTGTATATACATTGGGGAGGGGTGATATGTCAGAGGGCAATATGAGGGAAAGGATGGAAAAGATGATGACCCCCACCATCATAGAGAGGGTAATAATGATGATCATCACTCTCCGGTGCCAGAGCACTGCAAACAGGTCAATGAGACTGATCTCATCATCTTCGTTTTCATGTTCGTTCATAGGTAATCCTTATGATGCTCACTTTACTGTCCTACGGCAAAATAGTCAAAGCCCTTTTGCTCCATGGTGTTCCGTTTATACACATTCCGCAGATCGAAAAACACGGGCCGGTTTAGTAAGCCCTTTACCCGTTCAAGGTCAAGGTTGCGGTACTGGTTCCATTCGGTCATAACCACCAGGGCATCGGCGCGGTGAATCGCTTCATATTCATCATCATAGAAGGTGATGGAATCCCTGAGCCCCGCCAGCCGCCAGCGGGCTTCAGGGAGGGCAACGGGATCACAGGCGCGGATAACCGCCCCTTTGTATACCAGCCCTTGTATGATGATGAGGGATGGGGCTTCCCGCATATCATCGGTGTTGGGTTTAAATGACAGCCCCAGGACCGCGATTATTTTCCCCTTGAGGGTCCCGCCCATGCCCTGTTCAATCTTATGGATCATCCGCTGCTTCTGCCCTTCATTTACCGCGATGGTCGTTTCCACGATCCCCAGGGGACTTCCCGCGTCCCGCCCGATCCGGGCAAGGGCCTGGGTGTCCTTGGGGAAGCAGCTTCCACCGTATCCCGGTCCGGGGTGGAGGAATTTCCCGCCAATCCGTCCGTCTCGTCCCATGGCTTTGGCAACATCCTGAATATTCGCGCCGATAGCTTCACAGAGATTGGCAATTTCATTGATAAAGGTGATTTTTACCGCTAAAAAAGCGTTGGAGGCGTATTTGATCATCTCCGCAGATTCAATGTTCGTTTCGATATAGGGGGTTTCATTGAGATACAAGGCGCGGTACACATCCTTCATCAGGTTCCGGGCTGCGCCGGTTTCCGCGCCGATGACCACCCGGTCAGGGTGCATAAAGTCCTGCACCGCAGACCCTTCCCTGAGAAATTCAGGGTTTGACACCACATCAAAGGAGAGCTGTCCCGCCGCAGCATCCCCTGCCGCAGCCCGTCCTGCCAGGGTTTCAGCAATCCAGGTCCGTACCTTCTTACCGGTTCCCACCGGCACGGTACTTTTATCCACAATAACCTTATAACCGTTTATCGCAACACCGATTTCCCGGGCCACGGTTTCCACGAAGCTGAGATCCGCGCTCCCGTCCTCTGCCGGCGGGGTACCCACCGCAATGAACACCACTTCGCACCGGCGCACCGCTTCCGCGAGGTCCTGGGAAAACCGGAGGCGCCCTGCGCCGACATTACGCGCTATGACCGCATCAAGTCCCGGCTCGTAAATCGGCACCTTCCCCGCCTCAAGCAGCTGTATCTTCTTGAGATCCGTATCAACACAAACCACCCTGTTGCCAAAATCGGCCAGGCATGCGCCGGATACCAGCCCAACATAACCGGTTCCGGCAATCGCTATTGTTGCCATATCTTCCTCATATTTTCAACTCAAATCCGATAAAAAGACCGATACCATGTTACAAACTGTTTGACCCCTGGGGCAATACCGGTCTGCGGGCAATAGCCGGTGGCATCCTTGAGGGCAGTGCAATCAGCCCAGGTAGCCATCACATCCCCCGGCTGCATGGGGAGCAGGTTTTTTTCCGCCCTCATGCCCAGCTCAGTTTCAAGGGCCTGGATAAAATCCAGGAGCCGCACCGGAGCGCCGTTCCCGATGTTGTACACCCCCGCGCAGGGCTTACCCCAGGAGGGGATATGCTCAAGCACCCGGATAATGCCGTCAATGATATCGTCAATATAGGTAAAATCCCGGCTCATATCCCCATAATTGAACACATCAATAGGACGGCCTTCCAGAATCGCCTTGGTGAACAGGAAAGGGGCCATATCCGGCCTGCCCCAGGGACCATAGACGGTAAAAAAGCGCAACCCCGTGGCAGGTATGCCGTACAAATGGGAATAACTATGGGCCATGAGTTCATTGGCCCGCTTGGTTACCGCATACAGACTCGCCGGCTGATCCGCCGCGCTGGTTTCCGAAAAGGGGACCACCCGGTCAAGGCCATACACGGAACTGGAAGAGGCATAGACCAGGTGCTTCACCGGGTATTTTCGTACCCCTTCGAGGATACTTAAAAAGCCCTGGATATTGCTGGACAGGTAAACATCGGGATTGGTGAGGGAATAGCGCACCCCGGCCTGGGCTGCCAGGTTTACCACCACCTCAAAATGTTCTGCGGCAAAGAGTTCCTGTATCTTCCCTGAATCCTCAAGGTTCATAAGGACAAACCTCAGGGTATCATAGCGCGTGGAACGGTACAGAGCCACCCTTTCAGACCCGCCTTCGGGGACCCCCAGTTCCGCCAGCCTGCTCAGTTTAAGCCCCACATCATAGTAAGTATTAAGATTATCCAGGCCGATGACCTCATCGCCCCGTTCGGCAAGACAGCGGGCAAGATGGAATCCGATAAACCCGGCTATACCGGTAACAAGAATTTTCATAGTCTATTAGTTAATTATATCACATCCGAGGGCATTATTCAGCATCATACAAGGGGAAAATTCCTTAGTCGGGCAACCCGGATTTGAACCGGGGACCCCAAGTCCCCCAGACTTGTACGCTAACCAACTGCGCTATTGCCCGGCTAAGGAATCTATACCTGCTTATTAATGGTTAAAAAAAATATACTATAATGAAGGAACAATGTCAAGCGTATTGGACCTTTTTGGAGGAAATTTGAGATGCCACTCCTTTTCATACGCGGAAAACACGAAACTTTATGATTTTCTTAATAAAGAAGCCCCTTTGTTTTTCCTTATGGGAAAGAGAGCGGATTTTTTATAAGAAAACTCCGGAATTTAACCACGGAGATCACGGAGGACACAGAGGAGAAGAACAGTTTTCTCCAAGCGAGTTTTCCTCATAAAAATCTCCGTATCTGTGAAAATCCGCGTTAATCTGCGGACAGTCCTTCTTAAGTTTGTGATGTTGTTTCTAACCCCTTTTTCCCAGCCGGAGGCAGATAATCGAGAGGCACAAACAAGCAGTTGTGCTCAATGCAATGGCGCGTACTACACCAAGACTCATGCAGCCATCCCCGACATCAAACAACTCGGTCTATGCCTCCAGCCGGGCTGCCGTCGGCGCCGATGTGGGAGATGGGGTTTCGACCTACTGCCCGTGGGGACACCGGTCAACTGGGCACCATAGGTGGATGGGGATTTTGAGGAGCAGCGCCCAAACCGATTGCTGAAAAGGCGTTCCCTGTTTTATACAAGGTTTGATTCAAAGATGAAACCCCATTGATTTTTTCAGATAGATCCTATATATTTATGTTATGGGAGAATTATCGACACTGATACAGAATAACAGTTTCAATCAAACGCTTATCTTAGAAGCCTTTGCTGAATATCTGAACAACGCTTCATTCAACCGTATAAAATCCCTTTTAGACGCAGTTCCCGGCCTGCGGTATGAGGTTGTGGATAAGCGTTTTTATATCATGCCCTCCCCAAGTCCGTTTCATCAAAGCGTATTTGGACGTCTTCATGCCCAACTTGATTATCAGTTAGTGCAATATAATTGCATGGCTTTTCAGGCACTGGATATTCGTCTTTTTCTGAATCAACCAAATGATTATGTTTGTCCTGATGTTATGGTTATCTGTAATCAGGATATACTTAAACAATATATTCAAGACCCGCATAAACGTTTAGATGGTGTACCTGGTTTCATTATCGAGATACTGTCTCCGTCTAATACGCAACACGATTTAGTTACCAAACGGGAGCTGTACCTTAAAGCCCAGGTCCCTGAATACTGGATCATCGATATACTTTCTGATAAGCCGGTACTTTGCCAATTCGTTTTGGATACCAAAGAGGTTCTGCCGGTGTATCATGAATCTGTTCATGATGCCAAAGGAACTATTCCGGTAACTACGATTCCTGGCTGCGTTATTGATTTTGATAAAGTGTTTCAAAAGCCGCACTTACAACCGTGACGTTCCTACTATTTGATTTTTTCAGGCCGGATTCAACAAGCAAGTGCAACGATTATCCTTTGGAACCGGCTTGACCATAATAGGCATGGGCGCCATGCTTCCGTAAGAAATGCTTGTCCAGGAGGATCTGCTGCATCCTCGGCGCACCAGGGTTCAGCAGCCCAGTATAGAGGCTCATCTTTGCCACTTCTTCCAGCACCACCGCGTTATGCACCGCGTCGAAAGGGTCTTTTCCCCAGGTGAAGGGGCCGTGATTAGCAA
>JAITNU010000011.1 GCA_031290325.1 Treponema sp. | reverse complement strand
TACCGGGAAAGAGTTCTGACCAGAGATGCGTTGCGGCAAAAGCAGCACTGGTACTATCTATAGCGCTTTTTTGCAGACTCAAACTCTGCCCCACCGCCCGTTCCACGGCCTTATCCAGGGTCAGCATTACCGGTACCTCCTGGGGAAACAAGCCAGGGAATACGAAGATCAACAAACAAAGCTCCAAAACAAAAACACGTCCCATGCACCTTCCTCTATACCGCGCACTCCCATGGAGCGCAAGCGTCTTTCTTCACAGTGGGGTTTAATACTCCGCTCTACGGCGGATATTCTTTATTAAAGCAAGAACCGTGCCAAACATCAGAACCTTATTGCTGGGCTTTTGGTGATGAAATCCCGGAATAATTTACACAGCGTTACACCTGATGGGAACAATTTACCCATTTTTTCTCTTTTTTTCCTTTTTTTCTTAGATGGGAAAAGTATACAGAAAAAGGGAAAAAAGCACAATGGGAAATAAATCCATCATCATTGAACCGGATGCACAGAACCGCTGCTCAACAGGGTGCGGACCCCTTCCTTCCACTGACGCCCCCGGTCGAATTCGTTTACAAACATATCGAAAGACGCGCAGCCTGGGGACAGCACCACCACATCTCCCGCAGCAGCAGCTTCGAGGCTTGCCCTGATTGCCCGGTCCAGGCGGTCAAAGGGGCCTTGATAGGAAAGCCCCGCCTCATGCAGTAGCCGTTTCAGCCTTTCGCTGCCGGTTCCGGCTAAGAGGATACGGGCCTTAGCCCTGGCCGCTCCCCGAACCAGGGGAGTAAAGTCCAGGTTCTTATCGGTTCCACCGGTAACCAGGACCACCGGCGCGTCAAAGGCCGTGATTGCCGCCGCAGCAGCTTCGGGGATAGTGGCGCAGGTATCGTTGTAGAAACGTATACCCGCTGCCTCATGGAAAAACTCAAGGCGGTGTGGAATGCCGGGAAAGGCGCCCAAACTATCCCTGATGCAGTCCGGTCTCAGGCCCAGATCCAGGAGGGAGAGTGCCGCAGCCAGGAGGTTCTTTTTTTGATGGGCCCCTGGCACGAGGACCACTGGGGGAACTAGCTCCACCGGTTCATCCAGGGGAACCGGTGGCTCCGGGAAATGGTGAGGAAGCCGGGCAAGGCCACGGGGACCATTGAGCCAGCCACCGGCAGTGCCTTTTGGGAGGGGTCTTTCGGCATACATCAGTGGCCGGCCCCGGCTCTCCCTCAGAAAGCTCCGTCCCCAGTCATCATCACCAGCGACGGTCAGATCCCGTGCATCCTGCCCCTGGTACAGGATCCGCTTGTCTGCGATATAGGCATCCATGGTGCCGTAATAGTCAAGGTGATCCGCCATGATGGCCGTGAACACCGCAACACGGGGTTTAAGAAGCGCTTCAGTGTGTCCGGTATTGCTCCGGCCTTTAAGGTCCCTAAGCTGCCAGCTTGAAAGTTCCAGAACCACATCATCCTCAGCGGTCAAGGCATCCAGGAAGCTGAGGGGTGAAACAGTGATATTCCCGCCGAGATAGGCCCTTCCCGGGAGCAGCCCCTGGTTCCGCGCCTTTTCTAGCACCCAATGTATGGCCGACGCGGTGCTTGACTTGCCCTTGGAACCGGTAACCGCGATAAGCCGACTGGGAGCGCAGGCTAAAAACAGGGAAATGTCCGTTTCTATACGCCGGGCCGCTTTGAGCAGCGGTGAATCAGGGCGCACCCCCGGATTTTTGATCACCATATCGGCGCACTTAAAATCTTCAATATCGTGACGCCCCAGAACATAGCGGATAGGAGGAGCTTCAGCGGTGAGGGCTTCGAGCTGTTCCAGGGACGGGGCCAAGACCCGTTCATCCCGGAGGTCAGTAACCGTCAGCTCCGCTCCTTGACGGGCAAGATACCGGACCGACTCAAGGCCGCCGCCGTGAAGGCCCAGCCCCATCACCAGGACCCGCATACCGGCATAGGCGGATGGTAACGCAGGGGTATTTTCCATAACACAACTCCTGTAGTATAGTACCATGAAGATGAAGCCCATGGAAATAAGGTCAGGCCCTATGACGCCGGTTGAGATTACAGCGCCCTTCCCGGTCATGGATGAATTAGGCAGGCCCACGCATTTTGGCTGGGCCAAGGCACCCTATTTCCAGTACAACTCCACCCTGATCCGCGTGTCCCGCCGGCGGGTCAACGAATCCGACCGGTACATCATCTTTTCCCCCACCCATTTAGTGATGCTTGAGGTGCTGGACAGCGGGTATATCGGCTACAGCGGCATATCCGTCATATCCCTCAAGGATAAGAAACGGTCCACCCAGATCTTCAATACCCCCTTTCCCCTGGGCAGTTTCGAGATGCCCCAGAGCAGTGAAACCGGTTCAGTGCGGATTCAAGTGAAAAAAGCGCATATTGATTTCATTGTGATGAAAGGGGGCTTCAGGATCATCAAGACAGACCTCCCCACCTTCGGTCATCACCTGCGGCTCCGCGGGGAAGTGGTCTTATCAGTGCCCAAGGGAGCAGAATCTCTGATTACCCACATGTCCTGGCGGGGAGATAAAAACGCCTTCCGTTATGCCCGGCGTTCCCCCTGGTTTACCGTCGAAGGGGTCATGCAGGTCGGGTCCAGCGAGGTGGTATTTACCCAGGGAAAAGCCTGGGGTATCCTCGACTGGAACCGGGGAGTCAGACCCCGCGGGGATATACGGTATTGGGCGGCGGCCTGTGGCATCTGCGGCGACCGGCTGGTGGGCCTGAGTGTGGGGTACGATTCTGCGGATTCAAGACAGGGAACGGAAAACGCCTTCTTCCTGGATGGCAAACTGCATAAGCTGGATCAGGTTACCTTTCATATCTCCCCTGCCAACTGGCTTGAACCCTGGCATTTCACCAGCAACGATAACCGCCTGGAGATGCGGTTCATCCCCCATCAGGAATGGGAAGAATACAGCCGGATGCTTTTTTATACCCTCAAGAGCAGACAGGTATGCGGTTTCTTTTCAGGCAAAGTCAGACTTGATGATGGTTCCACGTTTGTATTTCAGAACCTTACCGGTTTTGCAGAACGGCGGAAAACGCGGTTTTAAAAACGCGGCTGCATACAGCTTCGAAAAGTATTTTATCGGATATTACTCCTCCCCCCCACCGCTGTCTCTGCTGTTGCAGGGAAACCCCAGGTCTGCCAGCGCTGCTTCTGCTTCACCTATCTCATTATATGGTCTGGTTTCATGGGCATAGATGATGGAATTCTCATGGCCTTTTCCCAGGAGCAGCACCAGATCCCCAGGCCGGGCCAGGGAAAAGGCCCGCCGTATTGCCGCAGGCCGGTCAGGGATCAGGAAGAGGTCTTCCCCTCGCCTGCCCTGGGGAATACCCTGGGCTATTGCTTCAAGGATATCCATAGGCACTTCCCCGCGAGGATCCTCGTCACTCAAAACGATGATATCCGAGTATTTCGCCGCAATGCGACCCTGTTCGCTGCGCTTTTTGGTATCCCGTTCACCTGCAGAACCGAAGAGGCTGATGATCCGTCCGCCCTGGGCGTTCATTCGTGCCCGGAGAGGCGGGAAAATAGTTTCAAAGGACGACGGGGTATGGGCATAATCCACCAGCACCTCAAAGGGCTGTCCCTGCTGTATTGCCGTCATGCGTCCCCGCACCGGTTTCAGGCTGCGTACCAAGGGGACAAGGTCGCGTACCGGTATCTCCAGGAATTTCCAGATGGTAAGCAGGGCAGCAAGGACGTTTCCCGCATTGAAGGCCCCAGGGAGCAGGTCCTCGATTTCCAGAATTTCCCCGGTCTTACGCACCAGAACCTGGTACCGGTTTCCCTGGGAAGCGGCTTCGATACTTTGAAGGGCCAGATCAGCATCAGCACCGCAGGTACTGTAGGTATAGGTGTTCTGTTCAGTAACCGCGGAAAAATACACGGCGCTGGGATCATCCGCGTTGATGACGCCGAAGGCAGGAACCTTGTTAAATTTACGGTGATTAAAGCGATCCAGCGCCCGGAACAGGTTGGCCTTATCATGGCGGTACTGTTCCCAGGTTTTGTGGAATTCCAGGTGCTCATGGGTTACATTCGTCATAATCCCCACATCAAAAGCTACATCCCCCAGGCGGTTGGTCCGGGGAGATAAGCCGTGGGAACTGGCTTCCAGGACCGCATACGTTGCGCCATTGTCCTTCATAGCGGCGAGGAGCTTATGAACCGCCGTTGCTTCCGGGGTCGTCTGATGTTCAGGGTTATCCTGTTCAGTCTCCCCGTCACTGTACCTCACGGTGGACAAAAAACCTGCCTTCTTCCCGAGGAGGCGCAGCAACTGGTACACCAGGTACACAGTGGTACTTTTCCCTTCAGTACCGGTTACCCCGACGAGGCCCAGGTGCCGTGAGGGGGAACCGTAAAACGCATCAGCCACCGTGGACATGGCAAACCGTGCGTCCTTTACCCTGATATACACAACCCCTTTTTGATACAGACCAGCCTGATCCTGGTAGACGATCACCGAAGCGCCTTTGTGGATCGCCTCTGGTATGAAGGCGTGGCCATCGGCGTGCAGTCCCGGCAAGGCAAAATAGAGGTTCCCTGGTTTAACACGGCGGGAGTCGTATTCCAGCCCGGTGACCAGGGGATTAGACACGACACCTTCCCCCGGTTCGTGCACCTGAGTATCCACGTATCCCGCCCGCTGGGCGGTTTCGGCAGTAAAGAAATCGAATAAACAGTGTTCCATGAGAAGAGTGTACCGCGTCTGGGTTCCTGCTTCAAGGATCCTGCACCTATTCACGCCCCACAAAACATCGTAACCCTTCACAGGGTGGGGACGGCACTAGACACGATTGATAAAGTACGGTAGGAGGTGATCCAGAAAGTATGCTAGTAGTGATCCCTCATTCAACCTTGAAACGGGAAACTTCTTTAACCAGAACGTCGATGTTTTCCTTGTTTTGGCCGCTGATCTCGTTGACGCGGTGAACCGCGATGTTGATCTGATCCGCGCCGGCTGCCATTTCGTTCATCCCGTTGGTGATTTCCGCTGTCGCCATTTCAAGGTTTTTCCCTTCGGTAATGACTTCCCTGCTACCCTCAAGCATTTCGTCCGAGCCGCCTTTCACCCTCTGGGTAATGTCGTTGAGCTGCCCGATCACCTCCAGTATCTGCTGACTCCCCACGCTCTGCTCTTCCATGGCGCTACGGATATTTTCGGTCTGCTCGGAAACCGTTTTTACACTGCTGTCAATGGCTTCGAACCTGTTGAGCACGTTGTCTGTAGACTTGATGATCTTATCAATGGAGTCTTTTATTTTCCTGAGTACTGTGCTGATTGTTTTACTCTGCTCACTGGAAGATTCGGCAAGTTTGCGGATTTCATCAGCAACAACGGCAAAACCTTTTCCCGCTTCTCCGGCGTGGGCGGCTTCAATGGCGGCGTTCATCGAGAGCAGATTGGTTTGGCTGGCGATGTTTTCCATGACTGCGTTGATCTCCAAAAGGCCCTCGGACTCCCGGGCGATTTCCTGTATGTCGGTTGCCACATCCTGTAAACCCGTGCGACCCACCTCGCTGGCAGCCCGCAGTTCTTTTACGCCCCCAATATTTTTGGCGAGGGTTTGGGTAACAGAATTGATATTGGCGATCATCTTCTCGGTGGCGCTTGAGGACTTGGACACGCTGGCGGTCTGCTTATCAACATTTTCATTGAGCTTGTCGATGTTGACCGTAATCTGCTTCATTGTTGCGTTGGTCTCGGTAACGCTGGCGCTTTGGTTCATTATCCGGCCCTTGATGCTCTGAATATTAGCGGTAATCTCATTGATCGCCGCAGCGGTCTCGGTCATGTTGCTGGCAAGCTCGCTGCCAATATCGAACAGGGACACGGACTGATTTTTAATGGTGATGATAAGGGCCTTGATTTTTTCCAGGGTAGCGTTGAAATAGCGGGCCAAATCACCCATCTCGTCTTTGGAATATACATCCACTGTCCTGGTCAGATCGCCTTCGGAAACATCCTTGAGCATGAGCATAGTATAAGTTATCGGGCGGGTAATTGACCGGGACAGAAAAAACGCCGCCGCCGATATTGCCAGCAGCATAATAACACCGATGATAATACTTATACGAAGCAGCCGTACTATCGGCGCCATAATAGTCTGTTCCGAAACCCCTACCGCGATAGACCAGGGTGTGGTACTTAATCCAATCGTAAAGGGAGCAGTAAAAACATGCATATCTGATTTCAACAAAGAGGAATACAAAGTATAGGCAGAGGGGGCGCCGTTTCTGACGTCCTGTATCAGCTTATCCAGATGGGAACCGCCCATGTCCTGTTCAGTATCCTTCATAGATTTTCCTATCCTGGACGGGTCGTAATGGGCGGCTACGATGCCCTTATTACTGTAAAGTGTAGCCACGCCATCGCCAAAGGGTTCGATATCCGATACGATAGCCTGAATATGTTCTAGTTCAATACCAACCCCGACGACCCCCACCACTTTTCCGTTATTCTTAATGGGTATACAAAGGCTGGTGATGAGGATTTCCTTTCCTGTAAGGGGGTACAGATAGGGAGGAAGCACAAATTCTTGACCGGTCTGCATAGGCCCAAGGTAGTAATCAGTGGTGTCGTAACCGGCCAGAGGTTCTACAAAAAAGTCCCCCGCGCCGGTTCTGCCCCACACAGGGACGTACCTTCCGCTGCTGTCTGTTCCCGGTGTATTGGCGTATTCCGCGTCAAGACCATCTAGAGCATTGGGCGCCCAGGCGCTCCAGACGCCAACCAGCGCGGGATTTTCCGCGAGGACACCTTTCAGCATTAAATCGAAAAAAAACCGCCGTTCGTCAACCGGTATCTGGTCATACTGCCCCATAACATGAGCCAGGGCCCTTGATTCATTCATATATACTTCAAGCCAAACCTTAACTTCTTCTCCGCCCTTTTCCGCAATATTGATGGCATTTTCACTTACCAGCTTGGTTATTTCTGTCTGGGCGATGCGCAGGGTAATTACCGTTAAAATACCAATCCCAACCAAACTGATAGCAATAATAACCGTAGTCAATTTTACACCAATCTTCATAACAACTCCTTATAATCCCTAAATAGTGCCAGTCCTGGTGAACGGCTTCCCACGAGTGTTTTTTGGGTAGACTCGCAACGCAAGTCCCGGTTCCCCGCACTGCGGGGGTATAAAAAAACCGGTATCCCCATACACGGGAACCCGGCGTTTTTTTTGCGAGAAAAAATGAAAAAATAATGAAAAAGTGGAATTTATGCTGTCATTGGGTTGACAAAGATGATCAATAACCATATAATTGCTTGCTTGCTTGCTTGCTTGCTTGCTTGCTTGCTTGCTTGCTTGCTTGCTTGCTTGCTTGCGCCAAGGTCTGCCTTTGAGGTTATGCTATGGATAAACGCCAATAAATATCTCATTTTTCTAACTGTAGTCATATTACTATACTATTGTGAAAAGAGTCAAGCTTTTTTATAGGACGAGTGCATTAAAATTATTTCCGGGAAAAAGGAAACTTGGCATGAATTTTGCTAGTATCCAGTCAAGCACTAAACTGTGGACCATTGCATGGAGCGAATTTTTAACCGCAGAGAGCGCGGAGTTTTTGTTTCAAATCTTTGGTTTTCTCTGCGTTCCTCCGTGTCCTCT
>JAITNU010000207.1 GCA_031290325.1 Treponema sp. | reverse complement strand
AACTGGCGGAAGGTTCTTGCCTGGGAAATCTGGTAGGAAATGCCCTGATAAACCGTACTCATCGCTAAAGTAACAATCAGGGGAAACACATGCAGCCTCGTAACGATAAGGCCGATAAAAAGGCCCAGCAGCGTTCCTGTCGCTATACCTATGAGTATTGCCAATGGGACCGGCAGCCTGAGTTCGGTCATACAGATGGCGGTGATAACTCCCACCAGCGACATCTGGTAACCAACAGAAAGGTCGATGCCGCCGCCTACCATAACAAAGGCAAGTCCCACCGAGGCGATGATGAAGTAGGTGTTCTGATTTATCAGATTGATGATATTCTGCCAGGTGAGGAAAACCGGACTTATGAACGAAAACATAATGATCAAAAGTATCATGACTATCATCACCGAATACTTGACCGCGGATTGTTTCAGTTTGTACATACAAGTTCCTCCTTTTTCATCCCCGAAGCCAGGCCGATAACCAGTTCCGGACCGGCTTCCCCTTTTTCGACTTCCCCCGCGCTTTTCCCCTCGTGAAGCACCAACATCCGGTCTGACATACCGAGGAGTTCTTCCAGATCGGACGATATCATAATAATGGCTTTCCCGGCTTCCGCGAGATCGTTCATAAGCTTATAGATTTCCTGTTTAGCCCCCACATCAATACCACGGGTAGGTTCGTCGAAGATCAGGATTTCCGGTTCCGCTGCCAGGGCTTTCGCGAGCACCACTTTTTGCTGATTGCCGCCGGAAAGGTTCTTCACCGCCTGTTCCATAGAAGGCGCTTTGATTCTGAGGGCCTCTTCGTAATGCTCCACCAGTTTTTTTTCCCTGGACTTGATGATATGAAATCCCCGGGACAGATTTTTCACGCAGGCCAGGGAGATATTGAATTTGACGCTTGATTCAAGAATGCAGCCAAGGAGCTTCCGGTCCTCGGGGATGAGGCCCATGCCGTACCTTATAGCGTCCCTGGGAGATTTCAAATTTACCGGCCTGCCCCTAATGTGGATTTCACCGCCCTCTATACGAACCGCTCCAAAGATGACATTGGCCAGCTCCGTGCGTCCCGCGCCCACCAGCCCGGCAATACCCAGGACTTCGCCCTTCCTGACGGAAAAGGAGATGTCCCTGTCCCCGTTGCCGGTAAGCCCCTTCAGTTCCAGAATTGCCGCCCCCGGTTCATTATGCCGTGAGGGATAGCTTTCCTTGAGTTCCCTGCCCACCATGAGGCTCACCAGTTCCTGTCTGCTGGTCTCCTTCGTATTCAGGGTTTTCACAAAACAGCCGTCCCGTAGAATCGTAACCCTGTCGGATACCCGGAACAGTTCTTCCATACGGTGGGAGATGTAGATAATCGTCACGCCTTTTTCTTTCAGCTTGCCGATAATGCCGAACATGATCTCCACTTCGGCGCTTGAAAGGGGGGCGCTGGGCTCATCCATAATCAGCAATTTCAGGTCCTTGGACACGCTCTTGCATATTTCCACCAACTGCTTCTTCGCCGGAGAAAAGGTCTCCACCGCCCTGTGGGGATCCAGATCAATACCGAGTTCCTGAAACAACTCCGCCGCCTTATTCTCAAAGTATTTGCTGTCGAACCGGAATCCGTGGCGTTCACCAAGGAAGATATTTTCCGCCACCGACAGGGACTCTACCAGGTTGAATTCCTGATAGATGACTTCAATGCTGAGTTTTTTGGACAGCCCGGGGGTCATGTGCTTGTACTCCACGTCGTTTATACGAATGCATCCGCCGTCAGGAAGGATCGCCCCGGAAATAATTTTGATCAGCGTGGACTTCCCCGCGCCGTTTTCCCCCAGCAGGGCATGTACTTCACCCCGGCGGAAAGAGACTGATACGTCATCCAGGGCCGTTACGCCGGGATATATCTTGCTTATATGCTCCAGGGCCAGTACGATCTTATCGCTCACCATCAGTCTACTTTGACGGCGCCGACATTGTTTACCAGAATGCGGCTAATCTCGCCGTTCAAGGCATAGACCTTGGCAATAGGATCCCATGCATCGGCTTCGTATTCCCCATTAAGGTACACTCTTTTTGCTAAATTGGCCATCTCCCCGGGCAAATCCGCCCCGCCAAAAGCTATGGCCCCCCGGAACACGCCGCTCCCTGTAGAAGCTTCTCTCAGGTTTGCTTCCTCCGGTCCGATAAGGCCGCAGCCGAAAACGGCTATTTTATCCAATTCCACGACGGATAATCCGCGGTCCATGTATACCTGGCTCGCCCCGGCGGCGCCATCGGATGAATAGGCGAGAACCAACTTTATGTTTGGGTTCTTTGTCAGGGCATTCTCAGTGGCAACCTGGGCCGCCTGAAACATTTCCGCGTCGGTAGTTTCCACTGCTTTTATCTGGGGACAATAAACCGGGTTGGGAACCCTATGGGCCTCATCAACGACATTGTTATTACTGTCGATGTATTCACCGTTATCGTTTTTGCGGTATTGTTCCAATATTGACAGGAGGCCATTCGATCTTTTGAGTGAGTCTTCGTTCAGTGAACTGGTAAGGATCAGCGTTTCTACGGTTCCCGCTCCCGCATTGGCGTAGGTT
>JAITNU010000151.1 GCA_031290325.1 Treponema sp. | reverse complement strand
AGGGCGAGGGCATTTCCGTCATTTATATCTCCCATCATCTTGAAGAAGTGATTGCGGTGAGCGACAGGATCACGGTACTCAGGGATGGAAAGAGTGTTGGGACTGTCAATGCCAGGGATGTTACCATTAACGATCTTGTTAAGATGATGGTAGGCCGGGATATTACCCAGAAATATCCGAAAATCAGCGTACCTATCGGAAAGGAAATGCTCCGGGTAGAAAACATCAAAAGGAAAGGTATTCTGGACAACATTTCCTTTAATGTCAGGGCCGGAGAAGTTCTCGGATTTGCCGGACTTGTTGGCGCCGGAAGGACCGAGACGGCCCGGGCAGTTACCGGGGCCGACCCGATTGATAGCGGCCGGGTTTTTGTTGAAGGCAGACAGGTTAACATAAAGAAGCCGGGGGATTCGATTAACGCGGGCATTGCCTTCCTTACTGAAGACAGAAAGGGACAGGGACTCATCCTGATCCAGGACATTGAATTCAATTTGACCCTGGTCAATCTAAAAAGTTATTTGAAAGGAATTTTTCTTAACCTGAAGCAGTGCAAGATTGACGCCGAACAGAAAGTTCAGGAGCTTCGTATACGTTGTCCCAATATCGGGATGATCGCGGGAAATCTTTCCGGCGGAAACCAGCAGAAAGTTGTAATCGCCAAGTGGCTTCTTTCAAAAGCAAGGATATTCATCATTGACGAACCGACTCGCGGTATTGATGTAGGGGCAAAAGTTGAAGTCTATAACCTTATGAATGAACTAATTAAAGGAGGCGCTGCGGTGATTATGATCTCCAGCGAGATGGATGAATGTATGGGGATGTCTGATCGGATCGTGGTTATGCATGAGGGAAAGATCTCTGCGGAATACACAGCCGAAGAAGCGACTCAGGAAAAGATCATGTACGCCGCATCGGGTATTGCGGCAGAATAAGAACTTATTTGAAGCTGTTCCAAAATGTCAGATTTTGGAACAGCAACCTTAGATTTTAGTGAGGTAAATATGGCGGAACCAAAAATGGCAAGCGGAATAAAAAGGCGAAGTTTAAAAGATTATCTAAACACCTTTGGTGTAGTTTTAAGCCTTTTATTACTATGCGTGATCCTGACAGTTGTTTCTCCCCAGTTTTTGACGGTAGGAAATCTGATGAACGTGGCGGGCCAAGCTGCGGTAAATTCAGTAATCTCTATTGGATTGTTCCTGGCGATCCTGACATCCGGCATCGATCTTTCGGTTGGCTCGGTACTCGCTCTTTCAACTATGGTCATGGGACTCTTCGCGAAGACCTTCAACATGAATCCTTACCTGGCCCTGCTCAGTTGTCTACTCGTTGGCACTCTCCTGGGGCTAATCAACGGACTCCTGCTTACCAAGCTGCGTCTGCCTCACCCTTTTATCGCTACAATGGGTACCAAGCAGATGGCACGAGGGCTTTGTCTGGTGGTAACGGCGACTCAGCCGGTGTACGGTTTTAAAGCGCCCATTGTGTTTTTGGGCAATGCCAGTTTGGGGCCAGTTCCGGTTTCATTTATTCTTGTAGGTGTACTTTATGGGGTAATGTATCTTTTTCTAAATCGCACCAATGTGGGACGCTATATTTACGCGGTGGGTGGAAACAAGGAAGCCGCCAGGCTTTCAGGGATCAATGTCAACGGTATTCTCAATCTTGTGTATTCCATGAGCGGGTTCATGGCGGCTCTTGCGGGTATCATTCTGGTCGGCAGGGTTGATACGGCGTATCCCCTCGCCGGGGTTGATTACGAAACCGATGCCATCGCCGCAGTTATCATAGGCGGCGCGAGCTTCTTCGGCGGCATAGGAAAGATCGGAAACACGATAGTCGGCGTCCTTCTGATCGCGGTACTCCGGAACGGCCTCAATCTGCTGGGTGTTACTTCCGCATGGCAGACCTTTACTATCGGTGCGGTAATCATCATCGCGGTATTCATCGACGTATTGCGTCAGGATATGGGAAAGAGGCACTAAACCCGGGCGTGATATTTTTCCGCTGCCCTTTTTCACAATTATTGGGAAGACGGTGAAACTGCGAAACTAAACCGCTGTTCACCTGAATATAATCAACTTTATACTTGGAGGTATAAAATGAAGCGTTTTATTTCGGTTATGGTTTTTGGGCTGATGATGCTGGCATGTGTTACCGGGACATTTGCCAAAGGCGGCGGTGAACAGGCTCAAGGCGGCGGCAAACAACTCAGGGTAGCCGTCATTCTGAAAACACTAAGTTCTCCTTATTGGCAGATGGTGCTTGGCGGGGCCGAGAATGCCGGAAAAGAGTTCGGTGTTAAGATTGAAGCTTTTGGTCCCCCCACGGAAGACGGCGTTGAAGAGCAAATTAATATGGTGCAGAACGCGATCCAAAACAAGTTCGACGCCATCGTGTTTTCTCCCTGTCAGCCGCCTACCGCTGTTTCGGTCTTGAATCAGGCGAAACAGGCGGGGATTCCGGTGGTGATTGTCGATACCCCCATGCCTGCGGATTTCCAGAACTATATCACCTACATCGGCAGCAACAATTATCAGATCGGTGTTATCGGCGCCCAGGAAATGCTCAAAGTTCTTACCAAAGGCGCCAAGGTTCTGGTACTTGAAGGCGCTCCCGGTAACCCGTCAATGACCGACAGGGCGGATGGCGCTGAAAAAGTTCTGCGCGACGCGGGCATGGAGATCGTTTCCCGCCAACCTGCTTATTCAGATCGCGACAGGGCCTATGGTATTACCCAAAACGTACTCCAGACAACGAATATCGACGCCGTTTGGGGTTCAAATGATGACCAGGCTGCGGCAGCCCTCAGAGCTATAACTCAGACCGGTAAAAATGCTGTGGTAGTTGGTGTTGACGGAAATCAGTTCGCCCTTGAATCCGTTCGGGATGGTGGCCTCTACGCAACGGTAGCCCAGTCCGCGGATCAGATGGGTTACCTTGGTGTTCAGTACGCCATCGACGCCGTCAATGGCAAGACAGTTGAAAAGAAAATTGATGCCCCCACACCGGTAGTTACCAAAGCGAATGTGGGAACTTTTCTGAAATAAATCAGATTTCTCTTTGTCCCCCGGCTTTGCCGGGGTGGCTATAAATTTCGCCTTAGGGCGGGTATTAAACCCTATCGCTAACAAAAAATATATCATGATGTTGGATTGTTTTTATGGCACCAGCCAAGGGAGAAACAGGGAACATGAACAAAGTACGAATTGGTTCCGTTGGCTTAGGCCGCCTGGGACTCAGGCATGCGGAAAATATTGCCTCAAGAATGCGGAACGCGGAGCTCCTCGCCCTGTGCGATGTGGATAAATCGAAGCTGGATCAAACCGCTGACCGTCTCGGCGTTAAGCACCGGTTTACAACTTTTGAAGAGTTGATCGCCTGCAAAGATATTGACGCGGTAGTTTTAGTGTCGCCTTCGGCATTGCACACCCGCCAGATCGCGGCGGCCCTGGATGCCGGGAAGCACGTATTTTCGGAAAAACCCCTGGGCGTTAATGTGGCGGAGTGTAAAGAGGCGGAAAAGGCGGTGGAGGCCCATGGGGACCTGGTGTTTATGCTGGGCTTTATGCGGCGCTTTGACGAATCATACCGATACGCCCACGACAAGGTTGCTTCAGGCGTTATCGGCAAGCCCGTGCTGTTCCGTTCCTACAGCCAGGACCCGGAAAAATTTATAGCGGGCGCTATTGCCTTTGCCCCGCATTCGGGAGGCGAATTCCTGGATATGGCGGTTCACGACATCGATCTTGCCCGGTGGTTTACCGGATCGGAGCCGGAAACCGTATACGCCATCGGGGGCTGTTACGCGCATCAGGAATTTGCCGCTTGCCAGGACGGGGATAATGTCTCCTGCCTTATGAAATTCAAAAATGACGCCATGGTGTTTCTTTTTGCCGGCAGAACCGCGCCCCACGGTTACAATGTGGAAACCGAGATTATCGGTACTAAGGGAATACTCCGTATCGCTTCGGTGCCCCAAAAAAACCTTGTAGAAGTGCTTGACCAATACGGGGTCAGAAAGGAGTGTAGCGAAAATTTCCTGGAACGCTTTGATACCGCCTATGTCAACGAGGTTCAGGAATTTGTGAACTGTATTGTTGAAGGCCGAAAACCGGAGGTAACGGTATACGACGGTACGCGGGTATCCGAAATCGCCTATACCTGTAAAGCTGCGTTTGAGCAGGGGACCCTGTTGAAATTTTCTTAAATCTGAGATAAAACGTAACTATTCAGTCGCCTGCGGGGGATAGCGAAAATCGGCGGAATGAAGGGGC
>JAITNU010000115.1 GCA_031290325.1 Treponema sp. | reverse complement strand
TTTTCTCATTTTTGTCGCGATCGGGGGGCCATAGGCCCCCCTGAACCCCCCCCGGTTAATTCCCCCGCGCCCTCCCGTGCTGCTGCTCCATGCCCCCTGCCGTCCCGGCTGGTGGGGGCATGTCGCCGCAGCTACTATGCTGGGCTTGCTGGGCCGGGCTTATAAACTGGGGCGGGCTAGGCGAAAACCGAAGTGGTCGCTCCGGCCAGACGGAGTGTTGTAGCCCCGATACGCCGAGCGCAGGTTCTGGCCACCGTAGTACCAGCTCCCGCCGCGCTCCACGCGGTACGTGCCCGAGGACGCGCCCAGGGGGTCAGTCTGAGCGCTACTCGAATAGCCCCCATACCAATCCCAGCACCACTCCCAGACATTCCCGCTCATATTATACAGTCCCCAGGGGTTCGGCGTTCCACTTCCTACCGTCCAGGTCTTGCCACGATATTCACCCTTCGCGTTGTTGTTGTACGGATTGTTCCCGTTATAATTCGCGTGGTTAGTGGTGATGTTGTTCCCCGTGTAAAACGGCGTCGTTGTTCCGGCGCGACACGCCAGCTCCCACTCCGCCTCGGTGGGCAACCGGTAGCCATTCGCGTTCCGGTTCCACGTTACCACCCATTTCACGTTATCACTGCCGTTGGTGTTGTTCACATCACTCCGCGTCTTGTCTATCGTATACGCAGGCGTCAGTCTTTCTTTTTCACTCCGCTTATTGCAGTACTCAATAACGTCATACCAACTCACCTGTTCTACCGGCAGATCATCCCCCTTGAAAAAACTCGGATTGCTCCCCATTACCTCCACCCATTCTTTCTGGGTTACTTCGTACTTACTGAGGTAAAATGGCCTGCTTATCGTTACTTGATGCTGTACTTCATTATCATATCGTGAGACCTCTGACGCAGGGCTGCCCATCGTAAAGGTTCCGCCGGCTATGCGGACAAAATTAGCCGGCATGGAAGACGTGGTCTGAGACGACGTTATCTGCTGTACTGCCGGCGCAGGCTTGTTCTGTGAACGCTCGTACAAAGTCCGCACAAACTGCTTCATCGCCGTCCGCACCGCTTCTACGTCGTTGTCGCTTAAGGACCGGCTGCTGTCCAGCGCTATGTACACCACCGCTGATTTCGTCTCCGTCCTGGTTTTGGTTGAATCTTCCGTCTCATATTCGCTGTTTACCTGCCACACCGTGCTCCCGTTCCGCTGGGTCCACTGCTTCACCTGCCTGTCTGCCGTAGAATTAAACCCTTTAAAATTGGGAAAAGTGTAGATCACTTCATTCCCGTTCATAACGCCCTCAATCTCCAGCCCTGCGTCAGAACTGGTACCGCTGAAAACGACGTTCGTCAGCTTGAAGGTCCGGTTGGGGGTTGACGCCACGGTTCCCTCCACATACCGCTTCGAAACGTCCGCACTGGTCACGCTGTCAAAGGTCATCCTGATTTTCGTGCCCCTGCTGAAACTGGGGGTTCGCAGCTCAAAGGTCGTATTCTCCGTGGTTACGGTCAAATTCTTCGCTATCGCATCAAAGCGCAGGTTCAATTGGGAAAAATTGCTCAGTTCAAAGAAATTACCCGGACTACTGGCAAGCCCTGAGAGGGAACTCCTGAACAGGGCCGTGTCCTGCACATCGCTTCCCCGCACTCCTGCGCTGTACGCCGTAATCGCCCGGCCCGCCACCGGACGGTTCATAATCTGCCCCTGCAAATAGGCCTGGTAATCACTTTCATACTTGTCGCTGAAATCCTGATTCTCCACTGGTGATAAAAACCCGGTGGAACCTGCGTCCAGCCCGTCTGTAAAGGTCAGCAGGTACACGCCGTCAAGGTTCAGGGGATACTTCCCAGCGTTGGCGGACAGGGAAGCCAAGGCCCGGTGGACGCCGTAAAAGAGCACGGTTCCAGGTCTGGTGGTACGTTTGTAATCCCTATCCAGAATGGTGTTGATACGCTCTAAGCCCTTGGCGTCCAGGAATACCGGAGTGCCCCGCGTCAGGTCATCTGCCTCATCGCCGAAAGACACGATACCCACATACACCCCCGTATCACTGGTGGTAATGGTTTTGCCGCTGAACGAGGCCGGCTGGGGCCATGCCTGAGTGCTATAAAAGGCGCTCAGTTCGCTCCGGCTTATGGGTTTCGAAGTAGAGGCGATCTTCTCGGTATCCTCAGCCTTCACGGTTTCCACATAGAACTGGATCTGCTGGCCGTACATCTTTAAAGACCCGATAACCAGGTACTGAGCGCCCAGAAAGTGTCCTATCCTCTGGGCCGACTCATCCGACACATCCCCTGAAGCGTCAAAGCCCAGGGAACTTTTTACCACGTTCATATTAATTTTCTGCCGTTCCAGCACTTTAAAACGCCTGGTATTAACCAGTCTGGAGCTGAGTTCGGCGATGAGGTAATCCGACAACTGGACCGCAGACTGTTCCGCCATCACATCCTGTGGGATAACAAAATCAGGCACCGCAACCGTGACGTTCTGGGGCAACTTCTGTCGTATATCCGCCACCGCCTCGTTCAAGGCGCTTTCAAAGGTGTTTTGCGCAGAAACCGGTATCGCAGCCAGGCAGACCACCAGGAAAAAAGCAATTCGTTTCATATCACAGACTCCTTAAATAAAAAAAATTGAAAGACCAGTGTAGTATAAACTGTGCTACTTTTAATTGCAAGCGAAAAAGTCAATACAAAGGCCAGATACTAGCGTCCTTGCCCGGCGGGAAGGGGTTTATTATTATTATCCCATGACCATGTTACCTGAGCTGCAAGAGCGCCTGAAGATGGCTAGAAAAAAGATGCCCCTGAAGCCGTACCTCAAGTGGGCTGGCGGAAAAAGGCAGCTCTTACCGGAAATACGGCGCTACCTCCCGGCAAGCCTCGATAAGTGCACCTATTACGAACCGTTTGTCGGTGCTGGCGCGGTCCTCTTTGATGTGCAGCCCCCTAAGGCCCTGATCAATGATGCTAACGCCGACCTCATCATGACCTACCGGGTCATACGGGATCATATAGAGGCCCTCATTACCGCCTTGCAGGCCCACAAGAACCGCAATACCGAAGCCTATTATTACGAGGTCCGCGCCCAGGATCGGGACCTGGCGGAATATGGCCGTTTAGGGGCGGTGGAAAAAGCGGCACGCCTCATCTTTCTGAATAAAACCTGCTATAACGGACTCTACCGGGTCAATTCCCAGGGGCTGTTCAATGTGCCTTACGGCAGGTACAAGAACCCCGCTATCTGTGAGGAACCGGTGCTGCGGGCGGTGCACCGGTATTTATCTGATTATAAGATCCGCATTGTACAGGGCGATTTTGAGGAGGCGGTGAAGACCTGTTCAAGCGGCTCGTTTGTGTACTTTGATCCCCCTTATCACAGCCCGGACAACAGTAATTTCACCGGATACCAGGCCGGCGGTTTTGATGAAGCTGAACAGATCAGGCTGCGGGATACGTTTACCCGTTTGACCAGACAGCGGGTTCTCTGTCTCTTGAGTAACGCAGATACGCCCTTCATAAGGGATATATACCAGGACAGGCGCTTTGAAATCGTATCGGTGATGGCGAAACGGTCAATCAATGCTGCCGGCGCTGGCCGCGGCACCGTACAGGAAGTGCTGATAAAAAACTGGAGGTAAGGGATGACCATTGAAGCGGCTTGGGAACAGTTGTTCGATCACGGTAATATTCTGGCACACGTTGCTGATGAAGGATCGTTCCGCATTTCTGCAGCGGATATTAATCAGGTCAAAGAAGCGCGGCTCATGGCAAAGTTTGATCAATCCGCTCAACTGCCGAAGATATTTCAGAAAAACAAGCTCTCTATCCTTCCGGTCACCAGGGGAGCGTATCTCATTGGACATTTTGTCACCCATCTCCGCGTTGAGTATACTCCGGTGCGGCCCATACCGGTGAAGGTTCCTGAACTGCACACTCTGGATTACACGAATTTGTACAGTGAAGCGGCGGCCCTGCTGTTTGCGTACAACAGTGGCATCATAGGGGATATCATGGGCGTGGAACACATACACTTTACCGTATCAGGAAGAATGGCATCCGGGAATTTCAGTTATGCGGTGAAAGATACGGTCGATCCGAGGCTGCACCACACCATAAATGTACAAAACGCGCAAATCGAAATAGACGGGGGGTATGAAAGCCCGGAAGCTTTTTGTATTTGTGAAGCAAAGAACATCGGGGTAGAGGATATGCTCATACGCCAGTTGTACTATCCCTATCGTTTATGGAAACAGAAAATCAGCAAACCGGTCATGCCAGTGCTGTTCATATTTTCAAATGATGTGTTTCACGCCTTTCAGTATGACTTTGAAGATATAAACTGCTGCAACTCTATCCGGCTTGTTACACACCGCTCCTATGCGGTTACTGATGAAGCAATAGGTTTAACAGACCTGATAACGGTATGGAAAAAGATCAAACACCCCATTGAACCGGATGTTACCTTGCCCCAGGCTGATTCATTTCCCCGGGTTGTTGATCTGCTGTCGGTTCTTGGTGAAGGGGGACTGAGCAGGGAAGAGGTTACCCTGAAATATGATTTTGATCCCCGGCAGACTGACTACTATATCACGGCCTGTACGTATTTAGGGTTGGTCATACGAAGCACCAATGATGCAGGGGAACTGGAATACCGTTTATCTCAGGAGGGGCGATCTATCATGGCCAAGGCGTACAAGGCGAAGAACCTGGGGCTGGTACAGAAAATCCTGGAACGGCCCCTCTTCAACACCGTGTTTGGATTAACCTTCCGTTCAGGAAGCGTGCCGGATAAACAGGCGATCTACCATATTATGGCCCAGGGAAACCTGGCAATTCATCACTCCACGATTGAGCGGCGTTCCTCCACGATTCGGGGGTGGATAACCTGGATTATGCATTTAACTGATACGCCAGAGCCGGAATTGGGGTTTTGAAAGGGGTTCATTTGATCTTCGTCAAGGGTACATCTTGCATACTTTCCACCAGGTGATCCCATTCGTATACAAAGTACATCCACGAAACCGCTTCTTCCCAATCTCTGAGCAGGGCGCCGGAATTCCGTAGGATTCGGATATCTTCGGGGAAAAGCGTTTCGGTGTAGGTGCTATTCCATTTGATATCTTCGGCCCGCACCCACACCGCGTTTTTCAGGGAAAAGGTGGGAGGGCGTTTCTTGGCAAATACCAGCTCAGGCATGAGCAGCGGTTTCCAATAGGCTTCAAAAGCCTTCTGATCCGTAAACGCAGGAACCCCAGGCTGTGTGTGCATCCATTCGACAATGGCCTGGATCCGGTCATACCGGTTGCGCAGCTCGGTAAGGGCCTGGGTTCCGGTTAGTCTGCTGTTACGATGCCTGATTTTCCCGTTAGAAATGGCTATTGGCTCTATTGGTCCTGTGAGCCGCAGGGTGCCGGTAGTGCCCTGCACCATAAAACCGCCAAGGCCGGAAAGGTCCAGGGTAAATTCGTTCCAGCCGGTATAATGGGACGCGAGAAAATCAAGGGATAGCAGGTAAAAACTGCCGTCATTGCCGGGGACCGAACCCCGCAACCGCAGGGTCGGAAAGGCCCATGAGGAGAGGAGGAGCTGTTCTTCGCCCTTCCTCTGCCGTACCTGCCGTACTTCAATATACCGCTTGCCCTTCCCCGCTGCCTGGGTACGGTATACTGCCAGGGTTTTCTCTGCAAAGGCCGACCCGTTCAGGAGCTGCCCGCCCTTTTCAACCAGACTGATACAACTGGTACTGCATAATACCCACCCTATAATGATACCTGCAGGGATACTGCCTTTCTTCATCGCCACTCCCTCCTATCGAGCCGGTCCGTTCCGTTTTCCGCTCATCCCGTCAATATGCACCTTCCAGATCGCGGTTTTCCCAAGCTGCCGATCCACTGCAGCATCAAAGGCCGCCATATTACCTGGGGTATGCCGTTCACAGATCCGCCGCAGACACCGGACCTTTTCAGCGGTTTCCACGACTTCCTCGGCAGTGCCGAATACCATTGCCGACTCGTACTCCACGGTGAAGGTATGTTCCGGTATGCAGGTATCCCCCACACAGGTGATACATACGCGGTTATGGTGACGCAGGTTGTCGGTTTTCTGCCCTTCTGTGGCGCAGTGGAAGTATATCCACTCACCCTCCCGGACAATGGAAAGCGGAACGCAGTAGGGGGATCCGTCTTCGTTCACCGTTCCCAGCACCGCAAATACACTACGGTCGATCACCGCCTCTGCAGCTTCCCGGGATATTTCCCGGTCCTTTCTTCGCATACTTCGCATCAGTTCATCTCCTCAAAGTGCCGTTGATACGTGGGTCCTTAAAGCGCTTCCGGCTCAAAGGGTAAAAAATCCAGCACCTTCTTAAAACCTAATTTTTTACGGACCATACTGTACAGGGCTGCGGGATCACCGATGACAAACATAGGCCGCCCCGCAACGCTTATGCGGTTATACCCTGCCGGCAGGGTTCCTCCCAGGATATCGAGGAAGCGCAGCTCACCGTACAGAGGTTTACCCTCCAGGGTGAGGAGTTCAATATCCTCCATAGATGCGGCAGCCAGATTTTCATAGGGGTCGTCCTTGCGGCCCTTGAGCACCAGCATATCCGCCAGTTTCCCCTGCTCCAGGGTGCCGATGCGGTCCTGCATCCAGAAGGCACGGGCCGCGTTGATCGTTACCATCTCAAACAAGGTTCTGGCTGGCAGCTCTTCGCCGTAGAGCTGCCGGTACAGGTCTCGGGCGTAGTGCATTTCCGCAAAGAGATTATAGGAACCGGTGTGAGTCGAATCGGTACCAATGGTAACGTTGATACCTGCTTGCAGGAATTTCCGGATCTTGCAGGTAACATTGAACATGAACATGTTCGAGGCGGCGCACCAGGAGACGCTGGCCCCGGCTTTAGCGACCCTTTGTATGTCCTCATCACTGAACCCGATACAGTGGATCAAGAGGCAGTGCTTATCCAGCACTCCCAGACGTTCCAGATTCTGTACCCCTGCCATGGACTCCTGATCAAACCCTTCGGCCAGATGAGTGATGAAGGGCCAGTTGTTCTTGACCGCCCGCTGGTACTCAATTTCAATACCATCCCCCCATTTCAGGTCGTAGGATGAAGCTTCGTGGGCGAGGCCATAGTCGAGGATGGCCCGGATAGGCAGGGTAGGCAGAATGTCCCGGTTAAAGGCATGGGGAAAATGGTCGTTGACCGTGCATACTCCGGAGCATAAATTCTTATAGGCGCTCAGGACGTAGATTTCCTCAGGTGATAAATGGGAACGTTCTGTAAAGGTATCCGACGCCTTGAGATCGTTATCCCAGGGGAGCCAGGTCAAATAGAAGCTCCCGGGTTTTGGTCCAACCCGGGGGAGATAATTTCCCCGCATGTGATCATGGGTATTAATGAGGGCAGGGTATACAAAGGAATTCCCCCTTAAATCAATAGCCACGCCGCCTGCAACCGTGAGCTTGTCCCCTGCAACACCCATATCACCACGCTGGGGTTCCTGGCCGGCTGTTACCAATACCCCATGCTTTAACGTATATTCAGACACCTGGTCATCTCCCCCTAATGGACATAAGAATCTATACTGTGACTATATGATAGATTTACACACCCATTCAAGCGCTTCCGACGGCAGTTTAACCCCTTCCCAACTCATGGATGAGGCCGCACACCGGGGCCTTTCGGCCATTGCCCTTACGGATCATGATACCATTGACGGCCTGGCAGCGGCAAGTACAGCAGCTCAGAAATGGGGAATTCAGCTTATTCCCGGGATCGAAATCGAGATCCGCTGGGAACCTGGGGAATTTCACCTCCTGGGCCTGGGCCTGGGGCATCTTCAGGCTTCTTTTTTAGCGGGCATTGCCGAATTATCCCGGTTACGGGAAAAACGGAACCGGGAGATCCTGGACCGTATGCATGCTTTGAGTATCCAGGCCGATTATGAGGATATCCGTGCGCTCTCCGGTGGGCGCCTGGTGGGGCGTCCCCATTTTGCCACCTTTCTGGTAAACCGTGGGTTTGTCAAAAACCGGGAACAGGCATTTTTCCGGTATCTGGGCAAGGGAAAGCCCCTGTATGTCCCCAAGGAGGGGCTGGAATTTGAAAAGGCCCTGGACCTTATTAAGCAGGCCGGGGGAATCGCCGTCCTGGCCCATCCCATGTCCCTCTATATTGCCTGGGGCCATCTGCCGGGACTCATCAAAAACCTGCGGGATCGGGGACTCGACGGCATAGAAGCCTGGCACCCAACCGCCAAGGTCCGTTCCTGTAAACGTCTTGAGGAACTGGGTACCTCCCTGGGCCTGTATATCACCGCCGGGAGCGACTTCCACGGGGCCTCCCGGCCTGACCGGAAGCTGGGGATCACCGCAGGGGATCGGAAAATCGAGGATGCGATCCTGGAGGCCATACCGGTACTGGCGTGCCGATGAAATAGCATTGTGTTTTTTTCCAGGTGTTCTATACTTAAATAATCTTATATTCCAATTGGTGTGCATGAAATGGATCAGTACCTTATTGAGGGCGGCTTCCCGATTAGCGGAACCCTTCGGGCCAGTGGCAATAAAAACGCGGCCCTGCCCTGCATTGCCGCCGCCCTTTTGACCGATGAGCCGGTGATACTCCGGAACATCCCCGATATAGAAGATGTTCAGGTGATGCTGGCGGTGTACCGCTCCCTGGGGGGCGAGGCCCGGCGTATCGGTCCGAATGGCTACCATTTGGTGTTGCAGGACATCAAAACCTCGGAAATACCCCTGGAATACGCCCGGAAGATCCGGGCTTCTATTCTTTTTGCCGGTCCCCTCCTGGCCCGAACCGGTATGGCGGTGCTACCCCCGCCGGGTGGGGATGTCATAGGCCGGCGCAGGCTGGATACCCACTTTCTGGCCCTCACCGAACTGGGCGCCGCGGTTGCTATCAACGGCAGCTTCACCTTCACTGCCCCGGCGTTGCAGGGGGCGGATATATTCCTGGATGAGGCCTCGGTTACAGCCACGGAAAACGCCCTTATGGCAGCGGTCCTGGCCCAGGGGGAAACCATCCTCACCAACGCCGCCAGTGAGCCGCATGTGCAGGACCTCTGCCGTATGCTGGCTGCTATGGGAGCACGGATCAGCGGCATTGGTTCCAACATCCTCTGCATCCAGGGGGTATCGAAACTGAGGGGCTGTGATTTTGAGATTGGCACCGACTTCATGGAGGTTGGTTCCTTCATCGGCCTTGCCGCAGTTACCGGAGGGGAACTCTGCATTGAAGGACCCCACATCAAGGACCTCCGTCCCGCGAAAATCGCCTTTGGCAAACTGGGCATCACCTGGGAACACGAAGGTACCATGCTCAGGGTACCGAAAAATCAGGCCCTGGAGGTAAACTGCGACCTGGGGGGCATGATCCCCAAGATCGATGACGCCCCCTGGCCGGGGTTCCCGCCGGACCTGACCAGCATCATTACGGTAGTGGCTACTCAAGTCAGGGGTACCGTATTGATCCATGAAAAGATGTTTGAATCCCGGATGTTCTTTGTGGATAAGCTCATTGCCATGGGGGGACGGATCGTCCTCTGTGATCCTCACCGGGCAGTGGTCTCAGGCCCCACCAAACTATCCGCTTCTGAATTGCACAGTCCCGACGTGCGGGCAGGGATGGCTATGGTCATTGCCGCCCTCTGCGCCGAGGGGAAGAGCGTCATCCGCAATGTCTACCAGATAGAACGGGGCTACGAAAACCTGGTGACCCGTTTGTCTTCCCTGGGCGCCCGGATTTGGAAGGAATGAGGCGTATTAACCCGGTTTACGAAAATG
>JAITNU010000109.1 GCA_031290325.1 Treponema sp. | reverse complement strand
CCCGGCTGACGGGGGTCCAGTTCCACTTCCTGATAACAGCCCGAAAAGACGGTGAGCATTACAGCCAAAATCGTAATGCCACTTAACATAATCCTCATTCTTTTTCCTCCAAAATTTTAAACCAGTCTGGTAAGGGGGCATAAAAAAATCTTTGTGGATCACCACCCATTTTTTCATCGACACCTATCGCAATTATGGCTTGCACTCCTTACCAAAACAGGTATTTAACTATATATTTTTTTTAACAACAAAAGCAATACCCCTTACCTGCCAATTATGACACCAAAACACTTATTTTTGATAGGATTAAATGCCCCGGAAAATATGGCCTTTATTCGAAAAATCGCGCTGAACCACGAACCCCATAACCCTCACTACTCACGGCTTACGACTCACTATATAATCAGTAACTATGCATACTTTACGGAAATTAATGGAAAAAATCAACACTGAAACGGGATTTACCGGGCAGCTCCGGTATGATGAGCCTATGGCGGGGCATACCACCTTTAAGGTAGGCGGTCCTGCGGATGTGTGGGTGCGACCCCAGGGGGATTGCTTTCCTGAATACGCCGCGAGCCTGCTGGGTATTGCCCGGTCCGAGGGTATCCCGGTCTTTATCCTGGGGGCTGGGGCAAATCTCGTGGTCTCCGACCAGGGTATCCGGGGCATTGTCCTGGATACGTCCGCGTGGGCAGGCTGCGATTTTTTCCCAGATAACGGCGCTGTCCTCATCCGTTCAGGTACCGTGGTCGATGATGCGGTGAGCGCCGCAGCCGGGCAAGATTGGGGGGGGCTGGAATTTCTTGCTGGTATGCCCGGTTCCATAGGAGGCGCCCTCTGGATGAATGCCCGGTGTTATGAAAAGTCAGTCTCCGATGTATTACTTGAAACCACCATTATCGATGAGTCCTGGAATCAGGTGCGCTTACCCTTTAACGCGGCGGATTACGGGTATAAAAAAAGCCCTTTTCAGGGACGAACGGTATTGATCCTCTCCGCCTGCTTCACCCTGCACAAACGGCCCAGGCTTGCTATACGGCGCGATATGGAGGCATACTGCAGGGATCGGGAATCCAAAGGGCACTATCGTTTCCCCTCGGCCGGCTCGGCCTTTAAGAATAACCGGGCCTTTGGCAAGCCCACGGGAAAGCTCATCGACGAGCTGGGCCTGCGGGGTCTCATTGTTGGTGGGGCTGCGGTGGCCCCCTGGCACGGCAATATCATCATCAATACGGGCATTGCCACTGCCACGGATATCCGCGTCCTCGTAGAACTTATCATGAAAAAAACAAAAGCCGCCTTGGGTCTTGTCTTAGAACCGGAGCTGCTCTTTGTGGGGGATTGGGAAGACAAAACCTTTATCCGAGAACCGTAAAGTTTTTTTCCATTTGGTTGATGAGGGCACTCAGATCCCGGGGAAGCGGCGCGTTCAAGACGAGGTTTTCCCCTGTTTTCCCGTGATACCCGGGGATGACGAGTTCTGCAGCATGAAGGCCGAGCCGCCCGAGGAGGGGCCGTTCTTCCAGGGGGTCGCCACGCCACCCCCGTTTAAATGAGGAAAGCAGCACCGGCTTTACCGTGCCGTAGAGGGGATCGCAGACCACCGGATGTCCCAAACTGCTGAGGTGTACCCGAATCTGATGGGTCCGCCCTGTTTCAGGCAGCGCTTCTATGACACTGTAGTTTCCCGCGTTTCCCAGCACCCGAAACCGGGTACCAGATTGTTTCCCCCGGTATTTATCAATGATGGTCCGGTGCTGTTTATCCCCATCCAGCACCAGGGGAAGCTCGCAACTGGTCTCTTTCCAGCAAGGCCGTCCATGGACCACGGCAATATAGCGTTTTTGTACCTGATGTTCTTCAAAGGCCCTGGAAAGCTGCTTATGGGTTTCCCTATCCAGCGCGAACACCACTAGCCCCGATGTATCCCGGTCGATCCGGTGAACCATAAAAACCCGGTCAAACGCGGTGGCCAGGAGTTTATCCAGGCGCTCCTTTGTATCATCCCACCGGTCGGCGCTTACCGCAATACCAGCGGCCTTATTCACGGCTACGATGCAATCATCCTGATAGAGGACCCTGAAGGGCTGTTGTGATTTCATCGCGCTGCCAATTCCGCAAGCGGGATGGGCTTGGGCGCATCTTCTTCACCCTCAATTCTGGCAAGTTCTTCCATTAATTTCCTACCCTCTTTGGAAAGTTTCGCAGGAATCTGGACTATGAGCTTTATGTACAGGTTTCCCCGGTGTCCACCTGAGGGGACCCCTTCGTCCCGGATGCGGAGCATTTTTCCGCTTTGACTCCCAGCGGGGATCTTGACCTTAATGGTTTTACCCTCCAGGCTTGTTACATGAATGTCCGCCCCCAGCGCGGCCTGGGTTATGGAAATAGGTACGGCGCAGTATATGTCCATATCCTGGCGTTCAAAATACTCATGGGGCTGAACGCGGATAACCACATAAAGGTCCCCTGCGGGTCCACCATTAGGCCCGGCGTCTCCCTGGCGGGGGATGTTCACCTGTTTGCCGTTTTCTACCCCCGCCGGGATAGTAACCATAATTTTCTGCCGTTTCTTCTGGGTCCCTGAGCCGCCACATTCTTTACAGGGCTGCTCGATGATATACCCTTCACCACCGCACCCGGGGCAGGTGGAAGCCATCGAGAAAAAGCCCTGACTGTGCCGTACCTGCCCGGAACCGGCACAGGTGGGACAGACTTTCTTGCCCGATCCATTAGCTGCCCCGGTTCCTTTACAGACAGGACAGGATTCATTCCGGGAGTATTGGATCTCCACTTTGGTGCCAAAGATCGCATCCTTGAAAGGTATGTCGATATCGTACCGGAGATTAGCCCCCCGGCGGGATCCTCCCCCGCTGCCGGAAGAACGGCGGCCACCGCTACCACTACCGAAGAAGGTATCGAAGATCCCGGAGAAGTCCCCGAAGATGTCCTCAAAGCCCCGGAAGACTTGAGAATAGTCCTGCTGACCACCTCCCATACCTTCAACGCCGGCAAATCCGAATTGATCATAAGCGGCTTTTTTCTGGTCATCCGAGAGGATCTCGTACGCTTCGGTGGCCTCCTTAAATTTTTCCTCCGCTTCTTTATTCCCCGGATTCTTATCCGGGTGATATTGGATGGCAAGCTTTCGGTATGCTTTCTTTATATCATCCTTAGAGGCGCCTTTCTGCACTCCCAGCACTTCGTAGTAATCACGCTTGGCCACGGCACTATCCCTTTTATTTATCGTCTACTACTTCGTAATCCGCGTCTTCCGCGCTCTTGGTATGGTCACCCTGGGAGGCATTCCCCCCGGGAGCTTCAGGTCCCTGCTGCTGGGCGCCGGTCTGTTTGTATACCTCTTCGGCGATCTTGTAGGAAACCTGCTTCAGGGCCTCGGTCTTGTCCTTGATGGACTGGATATCTCCCGCCTCCAAACTGCGGCGCAGCTCCGCAATGGCCTCTTCCACCTTGGCTTTATCCTGCGGGTTTACCTTGTCCCCCAGCTCCTGGATGTTCTTCTCGGTGCTGTAGATCATGGTGTCCGCTTCGTTCCGGACCTCTGCCTTTTCCCGCTCCTTCCGGTCTTCTTCGGCATGGAGTTCCGCTTCCTTCACCATGCGGTCAATGTCGGTCTCCGAAAGCCCGGAAGAACTCTCGATGCGGATCTTCTGCTCCTTACCGGTTCCCAGGTCCTTGGCAGATACGTGGACAATGCCGTTGGCATCGATATCAAAGGTAACCTCAATCTGGGGAACACCCCGGGGTGCCGGAGGAATGCCTACCAGGTCAAAACGGCCCAGGGTCCGGTTCTGGTTCGCCATTTCCCGTTCTACCTGGAGCACCTGAATGGAAACCGCGGTCTGACTATCCGCAGCGGTGGAGAATATCTGGCTCTTCCGGGTGGGAATCGTGGTATTCCGGGGAATGAGTTTGGTCATGACCCCGCCCAGGGTTTCGATCCCCAGGGAAAGGGGCGTTACGTCCAGGAGGAGCACATCCTTGACATCCCCACCAAGGATACCGCCCTGAATAGCCGCGCCAATGGCAACCGCCTCATCGGGGTTGACCCCCTTGTTGGGTTCCTTTTTGAACAGTTCCTTGACGATCTGCTGAACCGCAGGGATCCGGGTGGAACCGCCCACGAGGATGACCTCATCGATCTGCTCGGCTGTAAGCTGTGCATCTGCCAGGGCCTTCTTACAAGGATCTTTGGACCGTTCAAGCAGGTCCGATACCATCTGTTCAAATTTCGCCCTGGTCAGGGTTTTCTGGAGGTGCTTGGGACCGGATTGATCCGCGGTGATAAAGGGAAGGTTTATCTCCGTGGTCTGCATGGCGGAAAGCTCGATCTTGGCCTTTTCAGCAGCCTCCCGGAGCCGCTGCAGGGCCATACGGTCCTGGCCCAAATCGATCCCCGAATCCTTCTTGAACTCCGCGATAAGCCATTCCATGATCCGGCGGTCAAAATCATCCCCCCCAAGATGGGTATCCCCATTGGTGGACTTGACCTCAAAGACCCCTTCCCCCAGTTCCAGAATGGAAACATCAAAGGTACCGCCTCCCAGGTCATACACGGCGATAGTCTTTTCCTTTTTCTGATCCTTGTTGAAGCCGAAGGCCAACGACGCGGCAGTGGGTTCGTTGATGATACGCTTAACATCCAGACCCGCGATCTTTCCTGCGTCTTTGGTTGCCTGCCGCTGGGCATCGTTGAAGTAAGCCGGTACGGTGATGACCGCTTCGGTAACCGTCTCGCCCAGGTAATCCTCGGCAGTCTTCTTCATCTTTTGAAGCACAAAGGCGGATATTTCCTGGGGAGAATACTTCTTCCCATCAATATCCACCCGGACATCGTCCCCCTGTTCTGCTACATTGTAGGGGACCAGTTTCATTTCATTCCCCACTTCGGAATACCGGCGGCCCATAAACCTTTTTATGGAATACACCGTGTTTTCCGGATTGGTGATCATCTGGTTTTTCGCTGGCTGCCCCACAACCCGCTCCCCCTTGCTAGTGAAACCCACAATAGAGGGAGTAGTCCGTCCGCCTTCGGAATTCTGAATAACGATAGGTTCACCGCCTTCAAGAACGGACACACAGGAATTAGTAGTACCCAGGTCAATGCCAATTATTTTACCCATTTATATACTCCTTTCCGTAAATTTAATATCTTACTAATAAATATACTGAATAAAATGAGCAGTGAGGAAGCAGGACTGAGGAGTTTCGTTATTTGATGGCTTTTTCCACTCCCCGCACCTCATTCCCACGCCTATTTATTCTGATTCGGGCATCAATACCGTCACCGTGGCGGTTCTGATGACCCGATCCTTTAAGGTATAGCCCTTAAGCAGATCCTCCCGCACCACTGGTTCGGTAATATCCGCGGACTTCTCCATCATAAGCGCCTTATGCCGGTTGGGATCAAAAGGCTCCCCTGCGGAATCAAAGTGTTTCAGCCCCCACTTGTTTTCCAATTGAGAACTCAGCCGCTTTTCTATCATGGTAACGCCCTCATAAAAACCGCTAAAATCTTTGGAGGTATCAGCGGATTTTATTGCCCGTTCAAAATCATCCATGGTTTGAATCAGATCAAGGAGCAGACTCTGATTCGCAAAGTCGATGGCCTCCTGTTTCTCCCGGTTCATACGCTTGCGAAAATTCTCAAATTCCGCCGCCTTTCTGAGGTACTGATCATTAAGCTCCGCAAGCCGGGCTTCCAGGTCCGCCACCTTCTCTTCCAGCTCCTGCCCGCAGGGATCTTCGCTCTGGGTTCCAGGATCCCCGGAACCAGCCTCCTCCCCTCCGCCAACCGATTCCTCAGGGCAAAGCGTCTCGTTCACCCCTTCGCCATTCTGAACATTATTCTTTGACATGAAAACTTCCTACACCTTTTTTCATAAATTCCGGTAATATTTTTGGATTCTTACTAAGAACATACTTAACCAAACCATTAAAGGTCAAGAAAAATTTGGAATAGGAAAAGCAGGGGAGTATTTTCAGACCATAAAACCATAGGCTAAAGCCCTGTTCTATGCTAGACTTATCCCATGATACCGGAAAAGAGTCTCGTGGTGTATAAAAACCGTCCCGCCCTGGTGAGCGCAGTGGGGGAAAAACTGGATATATCCGTTCTCGGGGGTGAACAGCTCCGGGTCCGGGAAAAGGATATTGTATTGCTCCATGCCGGGCCGTGTACCCTTGCGGGCCTGGAACAGGATATCCCGGACGCCGATGTCCGGGTTACGTGGGAACTTTTGGCAGGAAGCTCCGTGCCCTTGAGAGAACTTGCAGACTTGGTGTACGGCGAATATACGACAAAAACCGCCTGGGCCGCGTACCTGCTCCTCAGGGATGGCTTATATTTTACCGGGGATGTGCATACCGTCACATGCCGGCCCCCTGATGAAGTAGAGGCGGAAACCCAGAAGCGGGCTGAAAAGTACCGGGATGCTCTGGCACGGGACGCCTTTCTGGAACGCCTCAGAACCGGAACCCTGCAATTGCCTGATGATGGACGCTTTCTCCAGGATGTGGAAGCCCTGGCCTATGGTAAGACCAGTAAAAGCCGTACCCTCAAGGACTTAGACCGGACGGAAAGCCCGGAAGAAGCCCACAAACTCCTCCTGAGTACCGGATTCTGGACCCCCCAGATTAATCCCCATCCCGCACGATTCGGCCTTTCCCCCATTTCCGCGAAATGTGCCCCCGGGTTCCCGCCCCCGGATGAGGAGCGCATTGACCTCACCGGGCTTAAGTCCTTTGCCATTGACAATGCCTGGAGTGATGACCCTGATGATGCGGTTTCAGTGGAAGGTTCCTGCCTCTATGTGCATGTGGCGGATCCTGCGGTGTCAGTACTCCCTGGGAGTCCCGCAGACCTCGAGGCCCGTGGCAGGGGCGCCACCCTCTACCTCCCCGAAGGGCCTTCCCGGATGCTCGCAGAAGAGGCCCTCCCCTCCTATGCCCTGGGCCTTTCAGAGCGGTCCCCGGCCCTTTCCTTCAAGATGGTTCTTAATGAGGACGGCTCTATTGCAGACACCGAAATTGTCCGTTCCTGGGTCACAGTTACCCGCCTCACCTACGCTCAGGCCGACACCGCCCAGCCAGGGAATGGTATCGCCGCAGCGCTCCGCGCCCTCTTTGCCTTGGCCGAACGCAACGAAGCCCGCCGCCGAGCTGCCGGGGCGGTATTTATCGAGCTGCCGGAGGTGCATATCCTGGTTTCAGGGGACCAGGTAGCAATAGAACCGATAAACGTCTATAAGTCTGCGGATATGGTGAGGGAATGTATGCTCCTCGCCGGGGAAGGCGCTGCCCGGTGGGCCTTACAGCGCCGCCTTCCCTTCCCCTACGTGGGACAGGAAGTGGGGGACCGTCCTGCGCTACCCCTCCCCGGTATGGCCGGATCCTACCAGCTCCGCCGCTGTATGCGTCCCCGGAGTCTCTCGGCCAAGCCGGGACTGCACTGGGGCCTTGGGCTTGACCAGTATACCCAAGTTACCAGCCCCCTGCGCCGTTATACCGATCTCCTTGCCCATCAACAGATCCGTGCTTTTTTGCGGGGTGAGACCCCCTTGGGGGAAGATGAGGTCCTCCTCAGACTGGCCGCCGGAGAAGCTGCCGCCTCCACGGTGGTACAGGCGGAACGGGCCTCCCGCGCCCACTGGACCGCAGTGTACCTGGCGGACAAAAAAGGCTCCGAATGGGAGGGGATTGTCATGGAAAAGCGGGGAGGCCGGGCGGTGGTGATGATCCCCGCCTTGGGGCTGGAAACCCAGGTTGGAATGAAAGAAACCCATGAACCAAACGAGCCGCTCATCCTTACCCTTTCGTCGGTAAAAATAAACGAAGGGGAGGCGATCTTCATCATCCGATGAGGGGAAAACCAGGACTAATCTACCTTGAACATGGAAATTTCACTGATGAGGACATCTATCGAACGTTTATTTTCATTGGTGATGCCGCTGACATGGTTTATCGCCGTATTGATCTCCTCAGCTCCCTGGGCAATTTCATTCGTCCCGTTGGAGATCTCCAGGGTCACCGCCTCAAGATGCTTACTCTCCTCAATAATCTTCCGGCTCCCGGTACGCATCTGAATGGACCCGTTCTTTATGATTTGGGTAATATCGTTGAGGGTACTGATGGACTCAAGAATATGCTGGCTTCCGGTTCCCTGTTCCTCCATAGAGCTGCGTACATTCTCTTCCTGTTCAGAAACGGTTTTTATGTTCCGGTCAATCGCTTCAAACCGGTCGATGACCATATCCGTTGACTTCGATATTCTGTCAATAGATTCCTTTATCTTCTTGAGTACTGCCGCAATCGTCTTTGACTGCTCCCCGGAAGATTCCGCCAGCTTCCTGATTTCATCAGCCACCACCGCAAACCCCTTTCCCGATTCTCCTGCATGGGCCGCTTCAATGGCGGCGTTCATGGAGAGGAGGTTCGTTTGACCGGCGATGTTCTCCATCACCTCGGTGATTTCAATAAGCCCTTCCGATTCTTTGGCAATCTCCTGGATATCCGTCGCCACCTCTTGCAACCCGGTACGGCCAACCTCCGATGCCTGGGACAGGCGCTTAACATTCACATCATTCTTGACCAGGGTCTCCGTTACCGAGGCAATATTGGCAAGCATCTCCTCAATAGCCGATGATGCCTGACTGACATGTGCCGATTGGGTTTCAATCTGTTTGGTAAGCTGTTCGATAGCGGCGGTCATATCCCGCATGGTCGTGTTATTCTCAGACACACTCTCGGACTGATTACCCACCTGGCTCTTGATGCTCTGAATAGTGGCGGCGATTTCATTAACCGATGCGGTGGTCTCCGTCATATTGGAGGTTAATTCGTCCCCAATAGTGGCAAGATTTCCCGATTGTTTTTTGATGAGTACCACCAGGTTTCTTATTTTATCCAGCGTTTGATTGAAATACCCGCCCATACGGCCGATTTCATCATTGGCGCGGATGACCAGCCGCTCGGTAAGGTCCCCTTCCCCCTCGGAAATATCTTTCATCCGGTCCCCCACCAGGAGGATACGTTTGGACAGAGAACTGGAGGTCAGGAAGATGATGATAGCCGCGACAATACCCCCTGCCAGGACAAACCCTATGGCAAAACGGGTGAGGATCGAGACCGACGCCAGGACCGTATTCAAGGGCGCCAGGGTAATGACCGTCCACGCCGTAGTGGCGGAACCGACATTATATGGGTAACTCACCAGTATTGAACCATTTGATATGATGGTAGCAGGGATTCCCGTTTTTATGGAATCCAGTATCGTATTAACCCCCTCCTGACTGAGGGCTTTCATGGAGGATTGCTGGAAATGGGTACCCCGTATCTCCCGGTCATAGTGAGCGGCTATGGTGCCGTCATTGGCATACACTGCCGCGTGTCCGCTTCCATAGGGGGTCAGACCCTGAACAATGGACTGCAAGAAGGCAATATCAACGGTAATACCTACGAGACCAACCACCGAGAGTTTTGACACAATGGGAACCCGGATATCAATAATAAAGGTCTCCTGTCCATTAATGATCCGGGAAACCGGATTAGAAATGGTATCGTTGGTAGAAAGGGTGGCCAGGATGGACTGATAGTCCCGATAAGCCGTGAGTTCCAGCCTGCCTGATTCACGGGTATAACAGGATATATATTGACCATTTGAGTCCGTACCCTCGGTATTGGCATAGTCAGTATCTCTGCCATCAATGGCATTGGGCTTCCAGAGGGTATAGATACTCACAAAACTGGGATTTGAGCTGATGACCCCGGCCAGAGTTTCATTATACCGGGTACGCCGGATATGTTCATCAACCAAATCGTAACTATTGAAGATGTACGAGATGGTTTTGGCAATATCCATATAGGTTTGATATCGGGATTGGATATCCTTGGCGGTAACGCCGGTGAGGTTCACCATATTTTCCATCGCCGCTTCCCGTTCCATAATATTTGCCCGATGTATTAATACAGTGACTATAATACCAATAAGCGCTATCGTAACCGCTGTGTTGATGAGGGTTAATCTGAATTTTAGTTTCATACTATGAAATACTCCTAGCAATAAATCATTATAATGACTCAATCTAAGAAAGTCAATAAAATTCCTTGCCTGAAGGCAATAATGTAATTATAATCATATACGTTTATCCTGGGATTTAAAAGCTTCCCTTGACAAAGCGATTTTCGGTATTAAGATAGATAATAGTAGTGTCAATCAGGAGAAGTTTGAGCCGTGCAATTGCAGCGTCCCTCCCTTATTCAGGAGCAGCGACTAAAGATGACCCCCCAGATCTATCAGTCTATCAAACTGATGGAGCTTCCTGTAGCGGACCTGCGGGAAACCATTGAAGCGGAACTTGAACGGAACCCTGCCCTGGAGGTGGTAACGGATCATACCACGGTTTCCCTGGACGCCCTTCCTTTCAAGGAAACGGATACCTATTTTGAGACAAGCTCTGATGCGGGGTTTATCCGCAGAGGTGGTGATGAAGCCGCGGATGAACAGCATAAATTTATTGAAGGGGTCCTTTCCCGGAAGGAAACCCTCCAGGATCATCTCTTATGGCAGCTCCAGATGGAACCCATAGACCTCACAACCCGCCGGCTCTCTGAATTGGTGATTCAGAATCTGAATGAAGATGGTTTCCATAAGGAGCCAGTGGCGCTACTCTTAAAAGATACGCCCCCGGACCTGGTCAGGAAAGTCCTGCGCCAGGTGCAGGTCCTGGACCCGGTGGGAACGGCTACAGCAGATTACCGGGAAGCGTTGCAGGTGCAGTGTGAGCTGCTCCCGGACCCTCCTGTGGGTATTGTGAAGGCCCTCTCCTACCTGGAGTTGCTGGAACGGGGAAAATTCGCGGAGGTGGCGAAAAAACTTGACTGTACGGTTGCGGATGTGGAGGAAATTTTTGAGTGCATCAGGGAATTGTCCCCCTTTCCAGGGCGGCGCTTTGCTTCCGGGGAGACGCGGTACGTGGTTCCCGATGTGCAGGTCGTCAAAAAAGCAGGGGAACTGGTCATTATTCTCAATGATGAGGAGATTCCGGTTTTAGGGATCAGTCCTTTTTTTATGAAACTGGGTAATGATTCAAAACATAAACAGGATAAGCCAGTCCGGGATTTTGTGCGGGAAAACATCAAAGAAGCCCGGTGGTTTATCTATTCTATTAATCAGCGGAACCATACTCTGCTCAGGGTGTCCCGGGCAGTGGTGGAATGTCAGCGTCCTTTCTTCGAGCGCGGTCCCCAGTATCTGGCGCCTCTGACCTTGGGGGACATTGCCGGAGCATTGGGGGTTCATGAAACCACGGTTTCCCGGACTGCCAACGGTAAATACCTGCAAACCGAGTGGGGGGTGTACGAACTGCGGCATTTTTTCTCCAATTCCATAAGCGGGGCCGGCTCTGGCGGGTCCCGGTATTCAAAAGAAGGGGTCAAGGAGATTATCAGGGAATTGATCGGTGATGAGGATCGGCATTTTTCAGATCAGGAGATAGCCGGATTACTTGCCAAGCGGGGGATCCCCCTGGCACGGCGTACAGTCGCCAAATACCGGAATGAACTGGATCTGGGTTCATCATACGCCCGGTGAACCGGGCATCTTTTACTGGAGGTAGCTATGAATATTGATGTTAAGGCGGTGCATTTCACCCTCAAGGATGATACCAGGGAGTATCTCAATCGTAAACTCAACCGGATTCATAATGCGGAAAACATGATCGTGGATCTTCTCGTTACCTTTACCAAGGATAGGGACTATGCTGCGGAAGCAACGGTCAACTTCCGCTGGGGCGTGTCGGTTCATGTGAAGGAAACCGATTTTGACCTGAATCCGGCGATTGATAAGCTCATCGATAAGTTGGACGCGAAAATCAGCAAGGAAAAGGAGAAGGCTACCGAGAAACGAGCGTAGATTCTCAAGGACAGCTACGGGACTACTTCGATGCGGTACTGGTCTTTGCCGGTGAAGAGGAGCGCGGCGTACTTCACGTCGGTGCGGTCCCGGAGCAGAGCCGACTGCCGGTAGCGCTCAAGCTGTTCCTTTGCCGCGGTGAACGTGGTCGCTTCTGTTTCCTTTGTCACGTTCCCCTTCTTAAGATACTTGAGTTCCCATACCCACTCACAGGGCACATCAGGCATTCTTCGCTGCAAAAAAATGTCGATGTAGCCTGTTTCTACTTCTTTTTCGCTCGTTGGTTCGTAGAGATTACTGCGGAACAGGCCGTTGAGCAGGATGAGTTTGATGTACTTCTCATCAAAGCCGATTAAGTCGCGGTTGGACAGGCGTTTAAAAATGTTCCCACATATATGCTTGATGTAGGGTGCGGGATCGCCTTTTGCCAGGGCGTTGATTGCCGCGCGCTCTTCGCGGGTGTCAATAACAACATCGGTGTTCAAGTCCCTGGTGAGCTGTTCGAGGTACTCCCAGTAGAGCGTTCTGATTGAGTAGTTGGG
>JAITNU010000148.1 GCA_031290325.1 Treponema sp. | reverse complement strand
CACCTGCTTCGGCGGCGGCGTCAAATCTACCGGTTTTCCCTCGGTAGCATCCTTTCGGGTTGAAGGAAAACGCAAGCCTCTCTTAAATGTACTTACAGACATTCCAAGCTTCTCCTTTTAATAAAAACCGAAACCATAGGACCTAACACTCGTTAGTCTCCAGCATCATAGTTCTTTGATACGGTTTAATGGTGAGATTTTTTAATCATATTATTTATGGAAGGTTTTGTTACGACCATATATGTTCAGTTTTATGGAAGACTTTGTTGCAACCATGAGTGTATAACAGTAGAGTCTATACCTCCTTGAATCCGTTGTCAAGTAATTGTTTTAGATTATAATTATTATACAGATAGCTGTATAAAATATCATACAAACTTGCCAGGCGTCTCCGCGCCATCATTAAAAATTGGTATAGTTCCTTACCGTAAAAGAATTAAGGTAATTTCAGGTATAACAGCGGCAATTGGCATAAAAGTTGCTTATTAGGAATACCAAGATTTCATTCTGGAGGACCTCGTGAACCTGAAAAAAGAAGTATTCCCCGCAGCATCCCATAAAAAAGATGACGCTTTGATGATGTATTTTAAGCAGATCAAGGCAATTCCACTGTTGAGCTTTGAAGAGGAACAGGAATTGTCTGAACGCAGAAAACTGGGGGATGAAACGGCTCGCACCAGATTGATCGAGGCAAACTTGAGGCTGGTGGTTAAGATAGCCCAGACCTATCTCAGGTCGGATGTTCCTTTAATGGATATTATTCAGGAAGGGAATGTGGGGCTTATGTATGCCGCAGATAAATATGATGGTAAAAAGAAGGTCCGCTTCGCAAGCTATGCCAATTGGTGGATCCGCCAGGCCATTGTCCGTTCCCTGTCGAATAACGGACGTACCATTTACCTGCCCCACCGGAAAGAAGAAATGTTACGCAAGGTACAGAAGGCCTATCACCGCTTAGGCCAAACCCTCATGCGCCGGCCCAAACTGGAGGAAATAGCCACCGAAATAGGGTTTCCTGTGGAGGACATTGCATTGATTCTCAACCTGACCAACGGCCTCTTACCACTGGAAACAGAAAATAGTGAAGATGAATCCCTCGGGGTGATAGATATGCACGAGGACTATACCTATAGTCCTGAGCGGGCATTTTTCAAGCACTGTTCCCTGGATGATGCCCGCCGTATACTCGCCCAGCTCCCGGACCGGGAAAAACGTATCCTCATGTACCGCTATGAGCTTAACGGCTGCAAACGGTATACCCTGAAAAAAATCAGCGCTAAACTGGGAATTTCCCCTGAATCGGTTCGCCAGATTGAAATTAAGACGATCCAAAAAATCCGCCGCATAGCGGCGGATTTTCGGGATAGTATATACATCGAAGCGATATGATGTCTCCTTGCCAAGGAGGGTGCCATCACTTTTACGTATTAGTTTCCAGCAGTTTTTTTCGTCTGCCGTCTCTTGGAGGGCGTAATCGCGTCGGCGGCTGCGGCTGCACCTTTCTTAGACCGAGCCGGTTTAACAACCGCTTGTTTTGAAGGCGCCGGCTTTTTGGCCTTGACAATGTTTTTCACTGCCTCCACCAATTTTTCATCCTTATCCAGTTCGGCGATATCATAGGCGTTTTGTAAATTGACCCAATAGGACACGTCGGTACCAAAATATTTTGATAACCGTAACGCAATATGCGGACTGATCTTTGCCTTATTATTGACGATTTGCCGTATTGCGGAAGGACTCAACCCGATATCCTCCGCCAATTTAGCAACCGTAATTTGGTAGGTATCAAGAAAAGTCTCTTTTAATACGGTTCCAGGCAGTAGTACTGCTTGCTTTTTCATACTCACAACCCCTTGCAAGGTATTTAATTTGAGAGAGTTACACTAATCTATCTGATAATGTTACTATCCCCTTTCTCAATAATACAAGAAACGTAAATAAAGTCAAGCCCATAGCATATATTTTCAGAGGAAAAAAAGAATTTTGTACATTGGTAAAGCCAAATTGATGGTATAAGGGGATTAAGCAGAGTATCACTATTCATAGACACGAATAGTGATACTGCCAGCCTGTCAAGCTACATAGCTTTCCAGGATCCGTTGCCGGGAAGGATGTTGCAGCCGTTTTAGGGCCTTCTTTTCAATCTGCCGGATCCGCTCTTTGGTCAGGTTAAAGCGATCTCCAATTTCCTTTAAGGACATCGGTACATTATCCCCCAACCCGAAACGGAAACGGATAATCTCCGCTTCTTTTTTATTGAGGGTGCTCAGGACCATTTCGATATCGTCCTGTAGGGCGCTGGTGACGGCATGCTCGTCCGGGGCGCAGTAGTTTTCATCTTCGATAAAATCCCCCAAGCTGGAAGAATCCTTCTCAGCGTATACGGGATTTTCCAGGGATATAAGGTCCCGGCTGATGTTCACCAGGTCTTCCACATGATCCGCGTCCATCTCCAGCAAGCGGGCAATCTCGACGATCTCCGCCCGGGTGCCATGATCGTCCTGGACCAGCTTCCTGGCCTTTTCAATCTGCACCAGTTCGTTGGCCCGGTTCAGGGGAAGCCGGATCATCCGGGACTTCTCACAAATCGCCTTGAGAATGGCCTGTCTTATCCACCAGACCGCGTAAGAAATAAAGTGATACCCCTTATCCACATCGTAGCGTTCGATAGCGTTTAAGAGGCCGATATTACCCTCACTGATAAGGTCCGAGAGAGGAAGCCCCTGCCCCTGATATTTCTTAGCCACGTTGACCACAAAACGAAGATTGGCGCTCACTAGTTTATCCCGCGCCGCTTTATTACCCTGGGCCGCTGCCCGTGCAATCTGCTCTTCTTCCTCCTTGGTCAAAAGAGGTATCCGGTTAATTTCTTTTAAGTACATGGAAAGAACATTTTCATCAGAACCAGCGCTCCCTGCGAGATCATTCTCTTTTTTCATTTTTATGGTTGTCATGGTAATAGCTCCTTGTTTCATCATACATAATAGAAGCAATAAGTATGCCAAGTCAAGAGGATGCCCCTGGATGCGGTAATTTGATAGTGAGGAAGGCGTTAAAGACATGAGTGCAGGGGCACCGCTAAGGGTACCCCCATTGGCTAGGCCCTTCTGACCCTTTTTTCAAAAAGAGGTCAAAAAGTGTATCAAAATGATCCTACTGAAAATTCAACATATTTTCTTGACCATCAGGATAATTTCTTCGTATATTCTATTATTATAACACAATATGGAGGCATAAAATATGAACGTAAAACCTTTAGCAGACCGAGTCATGGTTAAACTCGAAAAAAATGAGGCTAAAACTGCTGGTGGTATCATCATTCCCGATACCGCCCAGGAAAAAACCCAGACCGGTCTGGTGGTGGCAATCGGTGATGACCAGGAGGTGATCAAGGTTAAGGTGGGGCAAAAAGTTATGTACGATAAGTATGCCGGAACCCAGGTCAAGATTGATGGGGTGGAGCATCTTATTCTCAAGATGTCGGATATTATCGCGGTTATCGAGTAGCATCTTGTTGCCCTTGAGTTTTATCAACGTAACGGTATGATGTAAAAACCCGGCTCAACGCCGGGTTTTTTGATCGGCCTGAATTGAGCTTTTCAGGAACAAGAAAGTAGGCTACAATACCTCATAGGAAAAAATGAATCATACGCTTAGTTTTATTTTAGGTGCTCATCATCATATTCCCTATGGAGCCGGAGATGATGAATTTGAAGGAGCTTATACTACCAGGTTAAAACCCTTTATCTCCACCCTCTATAAATACCCCAAGATCCAGGTGGTTCTGCACTATTCCGGGGTATTGTTGCATTGGATAGAAAAAGCCCACCCTGAATTTTTCATGCTCATCGACGATCTGGTTTCCCGGAAACAGGTGGAACTGCTGGGAGGCGGGTTCTATGAACCGATGATGCCCCTTCTCCCCCTCTCGGACAAAATAGGACAAATCGAACTCCTTACCACCTACCTCCGCAAGCAATTCGGGAAGCGGCCCCAGGGCTGCCGGCTCCCGGCCCTGGCCTGGGAACAGCATCTGGTGGGGCCCTTGAGTACCTGCGGGATGGGGTATACCTTCCTTGCTGAAGGGCAGTTTACCCTGGCAGGCTTATCCGGTGAGGCGCTTGCCCCCTGTATCAGCGAGGATCAGGGAAAACTCATCACGATTTTTCCGGTTTCCAGCAGCGCCGCGTTTGCCCGGAAAAGGGCGGTCTCGGTTTTGGAAGACCTGATTCGGGATACTCCCCCAGGAACGGAGCGTATTATCTGCACCTTCCCGGAGCGGTTCTTTGCTGAAAACGGCGATTCCCAATCCACGGAGTTAACCTTTCACCAGTTTTTTGAAGACCTTTCCCGCTTCGAGTCCCAGCTTGACTTTACCAGCCCCGGTAAGTTCTTCAAGAACCTCAAGGGTCTTAAAAAAGCCTATTTCCCCAGCTCCATGCAGGAAGAAGGCGCCCTCCCTACGACTCTGCCCCAGCGCTTCCTGATCAGCTTCCCCGAGGCAAATGGCATCTATTCCAAGATGATGTTTACCCATGTACTCATCCACCAACTCCGGGGGGATAAGGCCCGCAAACGCGCTGCACGGGAGGAACTGTGGAAGGCCCAGGGTTATGATTCCTTCTGCCCTGCGATGCATGGCGGTATCTACCGTCATAGCATCAGGAAAGCCGCATACAAGGCCCTGTTGGGGGCGGAAAAGATCACCCGTGAAAAAGGGGACTTTATCCCGTCGCTGATGAATTTTGATTTTGATTTGGACGGCGAAGGGGAGTATCTTTTTCAGGGTGAGTATATCAATTGTTACATCAAACTTGAGGGGGCCAGTGTTTTTGAACTGGATTACCTTCCCAAGACCTGGAATTATCTGGATACCTTTTCCCGGCGCGTACTTCCCGGTAAAAGGGGAAACCGGCGCACTGCCTTTGCGGATCACCTGGTTTCGCCGGACCCTGTTTTTCAGGATACCCTTAAAGACCGCTTATTGAAGGGCGGCCCCGGGGAAGCCCCTGGTATCCGTATATGTGGAAACGAACGCTTTGAATTGGTAGAAATGGACCGGGAACATGGAAAAGTGCATTTCAGACTGCCCCCAAAAACCGGGGGGCCTTATGGGGCCATAGAGCTGGACAAAACCTATCATCTTAACGAAGATACCCTTACCCTCTACTATTCCATTACCAATCACGGACCGGTGGAACAGCAGCTTACCTTTATTCCCAGTATAGACCTTTCCTTTCCTGGGGAAGAGGATGCCTTGCTGAGGATTTTTAAACTCAATACCCGGGTAAAAGAAGTAACGGCCCCCCAGGAAACGTTCCTGGAGGGCCTTGAAGGGATCAAATTTCAGGATATAAAAAACGAGGCGATCCTGTACCTTATGGGAGACCGGAACTTTGACGCCTGGATCTTGCCCATCCACACCCCCTGTCCCTTAGGAGGGCGCGTGGTGGATATGTACCAATCCACCTGCATTATGCCCCTCATACCCCTTTCCCTGGCGCCGCAAGAACGTTTTGCCACCAGGTTTACCTTGAAGATTTGCCACTGAGCTGCTTTTTAGCTTCCGCTTTTTTTAAGAATTTTTCATTTTCGATGATGCATCGCTCATGGGTACCTTCACCGATCTTTCCCGCTTCATCAAAGGCCTCGACCTTAAACACCAGGCGCCGGCCCTCAATCTGCAGCAGCTCACCGGAAGCGCGGACCGCCATGCCAAGGGGTGTGGCGGTGATGTGGGACACATTGAGAAGCGTCCCCACTGTGGAAAAGCCTGCAGGCAGACTGCTGTCCACTGCGGCAACCGAGGCCCCTTCCATGAGGCCAATCATGGCGGGAGTCGCGTATACTGGAAGCCCCCCGCTTCCCCAGGCACGGGCGGTATACTGTTCTGTTACCACCGTTTCTTTTTCGCCCTTCATGCCGGGCTTTACATAGGTCTCAAATGTACCCATTACTATCTCCTGTTGTTAAAGATTCTGAGCTTGTAAATGTCTGTTCAAAGGCTTCCCAGAGCGCATGTCCGGCAGGCGGCTGGGCAGTCACCTGCACGGTCTCACCTTTCACCCCGGGGTTTGGAAACGAGAGGGAATAGGCGTGAAGTCCTATGCCGCCGTTCTTTTCCCCCCGGCGGGCGCCGTATTTCAGGTCTCCCTTTATATGAAGCCCAAGACGAGCGAGCTGGGCGCGGATTTGGTGATGCCCACCGGTGATGAGTTCTATTTCCAAAAACATATAGTGGGTGCCCTGGCCCCTCACGTGGTAACGGAGTATGGCCTTTTTCAGGTGACGATTGGGGGGTTCTTCAGCATAGGCTATGGTTTTATTCCGTTTGGTATCGGTTATGAGCCAATGGGTCAGTTCCCCCTGCTCAGGCAGGGAGGATGGGGGCATCTCTATGATCCCCCAATAGTGTTTCTCCGTCTTCCCTTTGGCAAAGGCAGCGTTCAGAAAGGAAAGGGCCTGGGGCGTGCGGGCAAAGAGGAGGCATCCTGAAACAGGAACATCCAGCCGGTGCACCGCAGTTGGGAAGAAGGTATCTCCACCCTTCCTTGGTACTCCCCCGAATTGCGCCGCCAATACTGCAGGCAGGTTCACCATCCCTGTTCCTGTCCCCTGGGCTGCTTCTCCAGGCACTTTGTTCAGTACCAGACAGGCATCACTCATATAAAGTATTCTGGAATCTTCGATTCTTACCATATCTTTCACCATCCATTGTTCCCCGGCACCAGTCCATACCGGATTTTCTCAAACAGGATCCGTTCCACTGCCTGCCGGAGCCGTTCCCTGGGGAGGCGGCCCTCCTGTACTGCGGCGAGGATTGCGCCGTGTACCGTACTCAGGTTCCGGGGCCAGGTCATCACCATATCAATACCCGCGTTGAGGGCCTCCACTGCTGCGTCTTCGGGGCTTAAGCCGAAAACCGCCACCGCGCCCATAGAAAAATCATCTGCCAGCAGGATACCGGTAAATCCCAGGCTCCCCCGGAGCCAATCCTGGATTACCCGGGGGGAAAGGCTTGCGTTGTGTTCCCCATCCCAGGCAGGTACCACGATGTGGGAGACCATCATCCCCGAGGGCTTCACTCGATGGATCAGAGCGGCAAAGGGCTGGACCATCCTATCCAGGACCTCCCCATCTACCGATAATACGGCTCTCCCGCTATGGGGGTCTGCACCGGTGTTTCCAGGGAAATGCTTCACCACGCAGGCAATGCCCGCTGCTTCCATGCCCCGGATAAACGCCGCTGCCGCGGCCTCAACGAAAACCGGATCCGGTCCGTAGGAACGGGTATCCAAAAACAGCCCGTTCTCCTCATCAAGGATCTCCGCTACCGGGGCAAGGTTCATGGTGATGCCCAGGTCCCGGATTTCCTGTCCCGACCGGTAAGCCCCCTCCTCAACCGCGTGGAGGGCATAGTCCCTTCCCGCTGATTGGGCTGTCTCCCAGAACGAAACGGCTGCAGGAAGCCGACCCACCTCAGGCCCAAAACGGAAAACCTGTCCCCCCTCGTGATCCACGGCGATAAACGGGGCGATTCCAGTTTCACCTCCAGGGGCCGGCTCAGGACAAGCCGCTGCCGCGATAAGGGCTGAACAGGCTTCCAGAAAAAACCGGACCCGGTCTTTTTCAGCGTCAAGGTTGTACTTAAAAAGCATGATTCCCCCTGGGGGACTGGCCTGAAGCAGGTCCTCCATGGTTTCCCCCAAGACCGCGTTCCCGTCAATACCGGTCATCAACACCTGCCCTGCCAGGAGCTGGTCATCCATAAGAGCGGCGATGCGGGCCGCCTGTTCGCGGTATTCCACAGGGTCTTCAAAGGCCGGCTCCTCAGCAAGCGCCGTACCGGCTTCCACCGGAGCTGTTACCCCCGGCTTGACAGCTCCCGTACAGCCTGACAGGAAAACAACGGCAACAAAGAGAAGAAAGTTCGTACATAAACGATCAAAACGGAACAAATTTCCCCGCTAAACACCTCCCGATTGTAGGTTCCAGCTCCTGGTTTGTCAATCAGTACCGGATAGACTATGCTGATAGTGGAGGCCCTTATGTCCCTTAACTGGAAAGAAATCAACCTCATCCTGTCCGAGCTGGAGCTGCCTGGTTCCCAAATACAGAAGGTGGTGCAAAGTACCTATGATGTGCTCTCCCTCAAGATTCACGGGAAAGGGGGCAGCAAAACCCTGCTCATTGCCCTTACCCCCGGGGCGTGCAGGATCCACGAGACTTTTAAGGGGATTCCTAAAAATGATACCCCCCTGCGCTTCGCGGAATTCCTCAATTCCCGGATCGTCAACAGTTGGATAGAAGAAGTGGTTCAGTTAGGGGATAACCGCATCATCCGCATCATACTGGGGGTGCACCGGTTCAGGCTCTACATCAGGCTCTGGTCCAATGCGGCCAATGTGGTGGTTACTGATGAGGAAGGCACGGTCCTGGATGCCATGCGGCGCCTTCCCAAACGGGGGGAAATAAGCGGCGGCCACTATGTGCCGGAAACGGCCCTGGCAGTGGAAAGACCCCCTGAAAAGGTCCGGGAGTATGAGGTCCGGGAACTGCCGGGTCCTGGTTCCTTTAATGAAAAGATCGATGCCTGGTACGCTGAACAGGGAGGCGCCCTGTCCCTGGAGGCCCTGCGGGAACAGGCACGGAAGCGCTTTGAGGGGAGCATCGGGCGCCTGAAGGTTTCCCTGGAACACCTCAAGGCCAAGGAAACCGATTATGCCAGCGCAGACCGGTTCAGGGAATATGGGGATATCATCCTGGCGAATATAGTATCCATCACTGCCGGAGACGAATGGCTTGAGGCGGACAATTTCTACGCTGCAGGGGACACCATAAGGATTAAGCTGGACCCCAAGAAAAGCCCGGTGGCCCAGGCGGAACAGTACTATGAGCACTACCGGAAGGCCACCAAGGGTCTTGCGGAGCTCCGGGCTGAAATCGAGGCTGGGGAAGCGGAGCTGATCAGGCTCGAATCAAGCCTGGCGGGTCTCCTCGAAGAGACCAATCCCCTCAGACTGTACAAGCTCCTTAAAACCGGGAGTGTAAAAACGCCGCCGGATCGCAAGCTGGACCGGAAACGGCCGGGACTCTCCTTCCGCCGTAAGGATTGGCTCATCATCGTCGGCAGGGACGCGGCGGAAAATGACGAACTCCTGCGGAAACACGTCAAAGGAAACGACCTCTGGCTCCACGCCCGGGACTACCCCGGGTCTTATGTGTTTATTAAGCAGCGCTCCGGCAAAACCGTTCCCCTGGACATACTCCTGGACGCAGGGAACCTGGGGATATTCTATTCAAAGGGCCGCAACAACGGCGAAGGGGACCTTTTCTACACCTCGGTTAAATTCCTGCGCCGCTCAAAGAACGGGCCTAAGGGGCTGGTGATTCCGACTCAGGAAAAGAACCTCCACATAAAAGTGGAGGAAAAACGCCTCAAGGAACTGGAACAGTGCCGGATTGAAAAATGATTTTGTATCTTTTTTAATTAAGCGGACGGAACCCGAAACCATCCCCTTCGGCGCGTACCGTGCCCACGGCAGGGTAGTTCAGGTGCATGCCGCCAACTGGTATGCTGTTCTGGGCGGCATATTCCAGGACCCGCCTGCGTATGGCCGCGGCTGCTGCGGGGTCCGTGTCATAGCTTACCGAGATAGCGGGAAGGGGAAACTGTATGCCCTGAACGTGCATCAGATCGCCCCAGATGAGGAGCTTTTTTCCCGCTGATGTTACCAGGTACAGGGTGTGTCCCGGGGTGTGACCAAAGGCCGCAATGGGGGTGATTCCCGGCAAGAGTTCCCCGGCAGCGCCCAGGTCTCCAGGCAGAAAGGTATGGACCCTGGAACCGTAGGGGGCAAGGGCCGCCACTGCAGACTGATTCACATTGGTCTTGGTCCAGTATTCCCGTTCCTGGTGGGCAAGATACACCTCAGCCTTGGGGAACAGGGCCTGCCCGTTCTTCTGAAGCCCCCCGATGTGATCGCCGTGCAGGTGGGTGAGGAGTACCGTATCAACCTGCTCAGGCTTTATCCCCAGGACGCCCATACTTTCAAATAGCGTGCTCCCAAACCCCGTATCCACCAGGATGATACGATCCGGGGTGCGGATGAGAAAGGTATTCGTCTCCGATTGATAAGTGCCCCCAGGTACATACTGCTTGAGCTGGGCATCATTCGCACCGATGAGGATAGAACTGCGCCCCTGGCCCCGGTTCTCCACCAGCATATAAACCTCAAATCCGCCCACCTTGTAGGTAAAAACCATAGGGTCTGCGGCAACGGTAATGGCGGCCCCGAATAAAACACCGCACATCATACCTGGTTTCAGCAGTTTCAATCTGGGTGCCCCACTGGAGCGCGACAAAACAAACATCGTTCCAAACATATAAAACCTCCCTTTAACAATATGCTTACCAGTATGCTAAAAACCTATACGAATGCCAATAGACACCCCGGCGCCTTTAATATCGAAAAGGCCCTTTAAATCCTGGGACTGGAGATTCAATCCCAGGTCCAGTTCAATGAGCCGCAGGTTCAAGCCCAGGTTAAACTGATTCCGCCAGATTTTCTCCTGATACAGCGTCCCGATACGGAAAAAAAGTATTCGCCCAAACCGCAACTGTGCCTCAAGGCCCATGTTAAAACAGGCTTCATCGTATATGGTCAACACGGAAAACCCTATGTTCGGCTTGATGATCACCCTATTGGTTACCAGGGGTTTGAATAACACGTAGCAATCAAAGCGCAGGGGGCGGAAAACGCGGAAGGATGCGTTATCTGAATAGACCGGATCATTAAACTCCACGTCATCAAACTCAAAGCTGTTATTAAGCAGCGAGTCGTAGATACCCTCAGCCGGATCGTAACGATAATGAAAGTCAATATGGGTCTGGTGGGTCAGCACCGCAGGTATCAGCGGTATGTTGGTAACGACCCCTCCCACATCAAGCATGGGGACCAGGGCGTATTCGGCGTTGAGGGAAAAATCGAAGCCCCGTGCATCAAGCAGCTCCATGATGGTTTCCGTAGAAATAGCCAGATTACCCTCCATGACCTGCTCAATGGAAATGGGGCTGTAGGCGTTTACATCCGCATTTATATCAAGATACATACTATCCCGGATGCTGTCGAATTGATACCGTATAAGGGGCTTCGGCAGGTACAGGAGCGGAACATACATGGCCGGTGAAAACCCGGCATGCAGTTTTCCGATCTTGAGGGACATCTGTATACCCGCGTCGGCGAACACACTTCCCCCCAGGGCGATATCCGACGTATACTGCCGCATATCCCCATTCCCCTGGGCTAGAAATTTGAGGAGCGTGTGGGACAGGCTCTGGTAGAATAGGGTATTCACACCGGCGAAAAATCCAAGCCCGAACTTCTCGCCAAAGTTGATATTAAAGAACACCTGCGCCCCAGCTTCGCCATTCACCGCAAAATCGCCAGTAGGCAGGGCATCCAAATCGAGCTTAACGACCCGGTCTTCGTTAAAAACATCCCAGAGGCCGATATAATTGGACGCCAGTCCTACATTTCCATCAAGGCCGAACTCAACATATCTGAAGGGTTTTTCGGCCCACAGGGGCCACCAGCAGCTTATCCAGAACAGAAACGTATAGACCGGTATCGGCTTCTTCATCCCTTATAGCTCAATTTCCTGATCGATCCTGGCTTTCACCGACACCGTTATGGCTAGTTTCAGGGTTTTGCCCCGCTTAATCTCCAGGCTACCATATCCGTTTTGAGCAGGAATCTTTATTTCGATCTCCGGCTTAAAGGGGTACTTGAGGTCTTCCACCTGAAGCTGCAAGAGACTATCATAGGGTCCCCCATCCCTTAACCGAAGCAGGGGTTTACTAAAACGCACCTTTGAGTCGGTCTCTTCAGCAGCAGCAGCATCTCTCACCGTTAGCACTATCAAGGTATCGCTCAACCCTATGGTGTTGGTATAGTTCACATTAAGGGAAACGTAGTCAACATACTCAAAGTTCTCGTCAAGCGAATCATTCGGCCCTGTTCTGCCGAGCAAATCTCCACTCGTCTGGGGTATCAGTTTCGAGAGGTCTAATTGGGCATAGTCCTTCCCATCGGCTGCTATCTTAAACTTCAGGGGCAATTCGATAATCAGATCGGGCTTGAGCGTCAGGTTCAAATCTCCTCCGTCACGGTGGATGGTCATCTTATCCGGTAACTGTAACTTATAGTTCAGAAAAAGGTCCTTTGGTTTATCGTTGAAGACACCGGCCAAGTCGGCATCAAAGGATGCCTCTGGCAGCGCTTCTGAATATGCCCCAGCGAGAGGATTACCAAGGGGTTTTGACATCTTTTTAAGCGGGACATAGTTATTATCAGGATCATCTTCATTTTCTGTAAGGTATTTTTTTATATCTGGAGGATATTGGGCGTCTAGGCATATACTGATATTTTCCACAAGATCATCTGCCCCGGTTACATAGAGGTGCAGGGTAACCTTATCAAACTCAATCTTGTCAATTTCGCCTGGCTCCATCATATCCTTCAAAGACTCGGTAAATTGACTCAGATCAAACCCAAACTCCTCGGCAGGGAATGTACCGTCAAATTTGGGAGCATCCTCACCCTCAAGCAGTGCGTTTGGATACACTTCCGCCTCTGTCCACTCGAAAACCAGTGGCTGTTCAATCGCAACGGCAAGCTCTATTGGGTCTCCGGGAGCAACATCATACAAAGTCAGTATAGCCGACTCCTCATCCTGGGGGGGACCCACATCAATCGTAATATCACTATCAGCCGTAGCCGGTTCGAGGCTATACTTCTCCACATCAGGGCCAAAAGTCATTCCATTCTTGAAGGTTGTTTCGTCTGAGGTCTGGATATTATTATCATGCTTAGTATCAATGTCAAAAACAGGAGCATTGAACTTTACGGTCATGCCGTCAATACGGGGCGTGATTTTTAAAGTAATTTCAAGCTTCTTAAACTTAACTGACTCAACCCACTCGCCCATATCGTTTAACTCAACTGGAATTTCTACACTAATCTTTTCACTTGATGCTATGGCTATTTCTGAGAAGCGAGTAATCTCCACGTCTATGGGAATCCTTAACTCTGTCTTGTTTTTGAGCATCCCAGCGGGGGCTTTTATGGTTCCTGTTAGGCTTATTTTCGTATCTTCAAAAATAGTCTTTCCATCCAGAGGACAGGTCCGATCTTGGCCGTTTATCTGCTGGTCCGGTATAGAGCCGCCTGTCAGCGTAAAAGACACCTCCGAAAAATTCGGGTTCTCCCCTTCATTTCCAAAAACCAGCTTACCAGTGCCGATTTTCGCCCGATAAAACCCGGCTCCGGCCAAATTCAAAGAAATAGGATCCAAATCTCCAGGCAACGGAATAGGAAACTCCTCAGTATCTTGAGCATTGCTTACCGAACCCTTAATAGGATCTGGAATGGGTATGACAATTTCAGGCCTTGGTTCTGGTTTTATTTCAGGAATTGTTATAGAAAAAGACGCATCTTTCATATCAATTTCTTCCTGCATGCCGTTAAAGTTCAGCGCATCCGGGCTTATGTTGAACTCTATTGGATCAATCTTATAATGGATGAGGAAGATCTGGGTGGGATTGGCTCCTTCGGCGCCAGCGTAATCATACACGGCCAAACCGGCGCCTTCCTCATCGCCCTGAATCATATCCTGGATACTCTTGATGGACAGATAGTCATCCATGTTAAAATCTGGCCCCCCCAGGGGGACGGCCAAGGTGGGACTACCGGTAATCTTCACCTTTTCGGGCATATTAAACGTCCCGGGGCAGGCGCTTATAAACAGGACGGTTATAATGGAACATAAACTCCAAATCAGCTTGTTATAATTCATCATAGACTCCTTTCTCTAGTTTCAATCCACGCATCCACAGGGAGCGTGACGCCTTTCTTCGGGGTGTCCCTCAATGATACGATTCCCAGGAAAAATCTTCAATACCCCACCGTTTTTCGGTGGGGATTTTCGTAACGGACGCAAAAATACGCCCTCTTTCCGCTATGGCCCTACATCGCAGCGGTGATTTTTTCCCGCACCAGTTCGCCGATGATTAGGGGTCTTATGGGTGGGTTTTTGGTGAAGTAATCATCCCAGTAGTCAGCTTCTTCGTCGGTCATTCGCGCCATAATTTCCTCTGATGACATTCCTTATATCGGCCTTGCTCACACCGTGTGGCGGCGGGATTGAACTCAATGTCCATGCTTTCAGTATAGTACATTCTCTCCACAATAGGAATGTCATTTTCCATTATTTGTACACCCATCCGATCTCCTTATACGGCATAAGGTAGCCACGCAGTATACCTAAGAATGAACCACGGATACACACAGATTAACACGGATAAAGAAAATATCAGTGTCCATCAGTGTCCATCAGTGGTTCAAATTGCTTCCATACAAAGGTTGGTATATGC
>JAITNU010000144.1 GCA_031290325.1 Treponema sp. | reverse complement strand
TGTTGGTCAACGGGACGATAGCGCTGGTGGTTGAAGCGAAGACGACAATGACCCAAGGCGATGTTGACAAGCATGAAACCCGGATGGAGATACTGCGCCATGAGCCCAACTCACTTTTTGCCAATCGCAAGTTGTACGGGGCGATGGCCGGTGTAAAGTCATCAAGCGCGGAAATATGCCTTAGACAAAGGCTTTTTCGTGATAGAACTCACCGGCGACACGATAAAAATTGATATGCCAGAGGGCTTTGAGCCAAAGACATGGTAGTGCTGAAATAGGGGATCACGTGGGGCGACTTAGTCTGAGGCAAGCGTCCCCCGGCACGGTCTATTTCACAAAGAAGGCGAGATCGTTCACACGGGCTTCGCCTTCTTTGTTTGGGGGCGTTTGACAGGGGCCGGGAAGAGGGGTAGCATGGGGGTTAAGGAGGACAGTATGGGGTGCTTTATGGAAGAAATTACCGTGACGAACGACCGTGACGAAGTGCGGGTGCAGGCAGGACTGCTAAAGGAAGTCCGCACTGCGACGATGGAAGCCATGCCCGACACCGGTGCATGGACCCTCATCATTAACGAAGATGTCAGGGAGCAGTTGGGGCTTGCTATCGTAGACATGGTGGACACTACCCTCGCCGACGGCAACATTGATGAATATGGCCTTACCGAGACGGTGAAAGTCTGTTGGAAAGACCGCTGGGCCAATTGCAACGCTGTGGTCATCCCCGGCGCGACTGAGATCCTTTTGGGGGCGCTGCCCCTTGAGGGCATGGACTTGATGGTAGACCCGGTAAACAAGCGCCTCGTGGGTGTCCACGGGGACCGGCGCTTGTATCTGGCGAAGACAACGAAGAATTAGGAGTGAGGAGTGTCGTTGTTTGACGGCGTTCTTCCATTTCTAATTCCTCGTGGAGAAGGCGCGCCAAATGGCGGCGTAATCACACTGGCGGCAGGAACCAACGCCTTCCCGCCGGGGAATACCTCCGCTGCTCTGCGACGGGGATTTTTCATTGAAAAAAGCCTTAAAACAATGGGTCCAATCCATCCGTTCCTGGTTCTAATTTAGAACTCCGCAGTACTCAACCTTGTTATTCCGTTCCCAACACGCTACAATACCCTGGAGGAGAAGATTATGGCATTTTCTTTGAATAGTTATCCCGTGGTGTACCGGGCTAAGGGCGGACCCCAAGGATGGAAGGGGGGGTACCTTGAAAAGCCCCACAAGACCCCGGAGGAAGAGGCCGCCCTGGGAGCAGAGGAGCGGGATGCCCTGAAGACTTCCCGCAATTTTTACGATGATATGCCCCTGGTGTCCTATACGACCCAGTACGGCCTTTCCTGTTTTGAAGGCCTTAAGGCCCTGCCCCAGCGGGATGGGGGGCTGGCGATATTCCGGCCTGACCGGAATGCACTGCGCTTTGCGCGGTCCATGGAAGGACTGATGATGCCCCCCTTCCCAGCGGATCTCTTCGTTACCGCCTGTGTGGAAACGGTGAAACGGAACGCCGCCCTCGGGTTCTGTCCTCAGTATAACCGGGACTGGGAGAAGGATTCTTTTATCAGCGCCGATTCGGTCTATATACGGCCCTTTACGTATACTGAAGGGGGAATCGGGGTTGCCATAGCCCATGAGCCTTGGGTTCTGGTGGTTACCACGCCGGTGAGCGCCTATTTTTCCGGAGGCAGCTCCGATGCGGTCATTACCGAGCGGATCCGGGCGACCCCCAAGGGCACGGGGTGGATCAAGGCAGCCTCCAATTACGTGATTTCCGCCCTGGCCAAGCACGAGGCTAATGAGGCGGGTTTCATGGAATGTATCTACCTGGATGCGGTGGAACGGAAATATGTCGAAGAAGGTTCCTCTTGCAACGTGTTCTTTCTCTTGAAATCCGGGGAACTGGTAACCCCCGCCTTAGGGGATACCATACTGCCAGGCATCACCCGTGCCAGTATCATCGAACTGTCCCGGGACCAGAACGTTACGGTCTCAGAACGCACGATATCCATTGACGAGGTTTTTGCCGAAGGAAAAGAATGTTTTGTCAGTGGGACCGCCGCCGGTGTGACACCTATCAGCTCCTTAACCTATCAGGGTAACAAGGTGATCTTTAACCACGGAAAAACCGGGGACCTCAGCGCCGGGCTGCGGGATACCCTCAAGGGAATACAGTATGGAACCATCCCGGACACTAAGGGCTGGATGGTGAAAGTTCTGTGACCTTCCGGGGGGCCCTCCTGTGCTGCTTGGTCGCCCTTATCGGCTCCCTCCCGCTCCAGGCGGGGGAGCTGATTACGGGTATTGCCATTTCCGGGCTTAAAAGGACCAAGCTGGGGGTGGTGGAAAAGGCATTGCAGAAATTTCTGGGCCAGGAAGCGGATCAGCTTGATCTGAATGAAGTCCATGCGGTGATTATGAACATGGGTATCCTGGAACCCCTTAGGGCAGGGCTTGAAGCGGCCCTTGAGGGAGACGGTATGATCCTCACCATAGCGGTCCGGGAAAAATGGTCCCTGTTACCGCTTCCCGTGGTGTGGATCGGTTCAGAGGGCATGAGCGCAGGGGGCTTCTTTATCGATACCAATGCCCTGGGCTTAAACGACAAGTTTTTTGTCGGAGGTATGTACCGTACCATCGGCTGGATGGCCGGCGGCGGTTATATGCATACACCCCAGGGGGAGCGGTTTCCCGGATGGCAGACCACTGCGTTTTTTTCCCGGGAGGAGCGGCATGATACGGATCAATCGAACCATGACATACGGCGATTCGGCCTTGATTCTATAAGCGCCTCTTTAGGCATAACGTACCCTTTTCGAGAAATCTTCACCGCTTCCCTGCATGTTTCGTATCAGGGGATGATGCTCCAGGATAACGAAGCTCCTCTGGCAGCCCCCGAATCAGGGGCCAGTTTAGTGGGTATCGGTACAAACATTAAGGTGCGGAAGAGTCACTGGGACGGGTATCTGCTTTCTCAGGAAAGCGCATCCCTGGAGTACAGTTTCGCAGCGGGCATCGCGTCCCCTTCTTTTCATACCCTGAAGTTTACCGGGATCTACGAAAAATCCCTCATACCGGGGTTCAGGCTCAATCTGCGTACCGGCCTGGTGTATAGCCCGAAGGTTCCACCGCTCTTTGAAACCGGTCCGGCAGCGGCGCAGGTTACGATACTGCCCACTTCCTTTTCAGCCCAGCATTATGCCGGAGCTGCTCTTGGAATCGAAAAGCACCTCTTTACCCTATCCTTTGGCGCCCTTTCGGTGCTTGCCTCTTATCAACTGGTCTATTCCCACGGCCCCCTCTTAGGAGCTGCGTTTGATCACGGTGTTGGGGGAACCCTCTCGTTTTACTTGAGCAAGCTGGCAATCCCGGCTTTGGGCCTGGGGATAGCCTATAACCTTGCCGCGAGATATATACAGACCTCCTTCAACGTGGGCATGAGCTTTTGAACGTGACCTATTTCTCCGTAAGGGTCGTGGTGATGTCCCAGTTCTCAGGAGGCGGTTTTTTGAGGTATCCGACTACCCGTTCAAGGTACAGGGCAGAAAGGTAATCCTGGGGATTAAGCTTCAGGGCGTTGGAGAAATACTGCCCTGCGGTTTCCCATTCCCGCATATAGTAGAGCTTAAGCCCTTTGTTGTACTGATCCAGGAGTTCCCGGTTGAGCAGCAGTGACGCTGGAACCCTATCATCCTTTATATCCTCTCGGTAGGCGGCATACACCGCGTACAATCCCACAGGCTGATTTTTCCCTTTGACCCGGACACTGTCAACCTTTCTGAACAGGAACATACCCTTGGCCGCCTCGTACATATTTTCCGACACGATAATCGGATGACAGTAGTATTTAGTAACCCCTTCCAGCCGGGAGGCGAGGTTCACGGTATCCCCAATGGCGGTATAGTCCTGTTTATCATAGAAGCCGATATTCCCCACGATACAAGGCCCGTAGTTGATGCCGATCCCCACGACAAAACCGGATTCGGGGAGGGTAATACTCGACGTATTCACCTGTGTCAGGACGGTAATCATTTTGAGGGCACCACGGATGGCGCAGACCGGCGCGTTGGGCAGCGTCTTAGGTGCGCCGAAGACAGCCATAATCTCGTCCCCAATGAACTTATCAATATACCCGCCTTCGGCGATGATTTCATTGCCCATGAGGGAAAAGTAATCGTTTAAAAAACTCACTACCCCATGGGCATTACTGTTCTCCGTTATTTTGGTAAAATTTCTGATGTCCACAAAGAGTACCGCCACATTACGGGTTTCACTCTGATTCACCGAAGCGGATGATTTGTTAATGATCTCATCCATCACGTCGATAGGCACGTAACGGGCAAAGGCAATACGGGTTTTGCTCTGGAGTTCCTCCATCTGTTTAAGGGAAAGGGCGTTTGCGACAATAGGCGCCGTTGCGGCAAGAAAGATGTTGAGGTTTTCAAGAATAAAGGGAGAGAAATATTCTTTAATCGAATTGGCGATGTGTACTGTGGCGAATTGTTCTCCTGCTATGGAGAGAGGAATGACCTGGTAGGATTCGATTCTCTTTGCTTTGTCTCCTGGAGGGGCAAAATCTTTGGTATGCTTTGCAAGAATCGTAAAATCCGGGAAGAGGGTGAAGAAATCCGCGATAGTAATGGCGGTAAAGTCATTGGCAATAGCGGCGGTGTACCCGGCCTGATTCATCGTATAGACAAAGAGTACGTTGCCGCTGCTCTTAATCATGATCGACAGGATTTCGGTTTCGCATATATAGGCTAATAATTCAAAAACTCCCTGCACAATATCTTCCAGGCACGCAAGTTTGCTTGACAGTTCAGCCAGCATACCGATGATCGTCATTTGAAAGAGTTTGTTATCCAGCAGATTATTGACCATCTCGATAAGCGCGTTGTCATTGATACGCTTTCCTTCTTTCTCTATTGCCGCGTAATCAATGTCCCGGGATTCTGCGAGCAGGGCCTCAAGGTAATGGTTGAGTTCATCGAAATTGTCTGGTGACTTTTCGATGTAGCAATCCGCCCCGGCCTGGCCGCCCCAGAAACGATCCTTGGTTTCCCCCAGAGCGGTAAACATGATGATGGGAATGTTCCGGGTATGCTTGCGGGATTTCAAAAGCCTGGTCGCCTGATACCCTTTAAAAAGGGGCATCTCCACATCGGTGATGATAAGATGGGGAAGGAATTGATACACCTCCTTGATTCCCTCAAAACCGTTGATCGCCCGCCTGGTGGTATATCCTGCTTCATGCAGGAATTCCAGGAGGATATCCGCGAACATATCGGAATCTTCAAAGAGCAGAATTCGTTTTTTACTCATGAGCTGCTCCGATAAGATCCCGCACAGCAGTAATCAGGTTGTGGTTATTGAAGGAATTTTTAAGAATATACCGGTTGGCTCCGAGCATCACCGCCCGTTTCTGATCTTCCTCACTGGATTTTGATGAAATGATGATAATTGGCAACTCGGCGAGTTCCTGGTTTTTCCGTATGTTTTCTGTAAGCATAAAGCCGTCCATTTGGGGCATATTGATATCTGTACAAATTAAATCATAATGCATATTCTTCGCCGCCACAAGCGCTTCAGCACCGTCACCAGCAGTATCCACGGTATAGCCTTCTGCCTGGAGGATGTCCCGTTCAATTTCCCTGGTGGGAAGAGAATCATCAACAATCAGAATGGTCTTCTGGGTTTTTTCATATTCAATGTGACGTCTTTTCATGTCAATGGATTTAGTACGTTTCGCCATCTTAATGAGAGTCGGTACGTGGAGGGCCGGTACCATATCGTATTCTTCGCTGAGTACCACTCCAGAAAAAATCGACATCCGTTCCATACACTCAGGCATAGATTTGAGAATAACCTGACGCATGGTACTGATGCTGTCAATGGCCAGGGCTATGGTTTCATCATAGGCTTGAACCATGACCACAAAGATGGGGGCGCCTTTCTCCGGCTGTTCCGCAGATTGAATCCGCAGTATCTGGTTAAGGTAGTAGAGCTTGACGATGTGGTTATTAAATTTGAGCCCCGGATGATCGACGATGGTGATGATGTCTTCCCGATTAATCAGCAGTATGGTATCTACAAAGTTTGCAGGAATAATAAATTGCAGGTTCCCGCAGATGATCGGAAAGCCGATGAGGGAGGCTATCGAGAGGGGCGCCACAATGGTGAAGGTGGTTCCACCGCCATCAACACTATCAACCAGGATACTTCCCTTGATGCGTTCGATGCTCTCGTGCACCACATCCATACCAACTCCCCGGCCGGAAACACTCGTCAACGTGGAGGCTGTGGTGAAGCCGCTACGGAAGATATAGTTCATCACTTCTTCCCTGGCGAGCTGTGCCGCAGCCTCATACTCGATGAATTCCAGGGCAACTATTTTTTTCCTGATCCCTTCAATGTCAATGCCCCGGCCATCATCGCTGATCATGATCTTCATGTTACCACTTTCGCGGATACAGCGGATGCTGATCTGTCCGGTTTCGTTTTTTCCTGCTTCCCGCCGCGCTTCAGGAGATTCAATGCCATGATCAATCCCGTTGCGTATGATGTGAATAAAGATATCCGAAAGGGTTTCAATGATATTTTTGTCGATCTCCTGCTCATCTCCTTCGATGTAGAGCCGCGCTTTTTTCCCCAGTTCCGCGGCCATTTCGAATACATACCGGGGGTACGCATCGAGGATGGTGGAGAGGGGAAGCATTCTGAGGGAGATGACACTGTTATAAGCGCCTTTCGTATGGTTCCCCACATCAACAGCATAGTTTTTAACTTTGGAGGCCAGTTTTCCGATGAAGTGTTCCAGAGTACGGAACTCCTGCACCAGAGGCTCGTTCATCTGCTCTTCGGTTATGAAACCCTTCGCGCACTGCATACAGGCTTCCCGCAGGTTCTCCATGTCCAGGGCAATCGTCTTGGCGCTTATCTCCAGGGATTGCAGAGCGGCCATGTTCCTGATAATGTCGTTGATCTTTTCGAGGGGTATCCTGATGCTTTCTGATTTGGCATCTTCTATTTTTTCCCGTTTCGCTTCATGCCGGACCTCAGAAGATTCTGAGCCACGAACAGTCTCTGTGATACGAGCCTCTTCCTGCGCCGGCGCTTCAGTATCATCCCCAGGTTCAATAGTGGGTATGATGAAATCCTCATTGGATGCAAGGGCGGCAAGTTCCTGCTCAAAGGCCGTAGTGGCGATAGTATCATGCTTTGATTTTTGTACTACCCCCAGACCGGCCTTGAGCACATCCAGCGCAGCAAGGCTCAGACGCAAGGCATTGTCCGAAAAGGTAATCCGCTGTTCCTTAACCGCGATAAAGACACTTTCCAGGGCATGGGCCAGGGCTTCTATCCGGGTAAATTCGAGCATCCTGGCGGAACCTTTGAGGGTATGCAAGGCCCGCAGCAGGGTTACCAGGTCATCTTCCAGAGAGCCTCCGTCCTTTACCTCAAACAGTAAGCTTTCAACTTCAGCGATATTTTCCAGCCCCTCATCAATAAATTTGCTGATGTATTTTTCTTTATTAATCGCCATTGATAGTAACCAGCCTCATTTTACCTTGTTCAGACATCAATAGTCGTTTTGCTTTGGTAATTCCTTATAATATTATACAGATGCCTATTGTGTGTCAACAGGTTTTGGACGCAGAGAACACCACATAGCCTTCAAAAAAAGGGAAAAAATGGGCTTTTGAAGGGAAAATCACTTGACATTTTGCACTGGTTTTTTGTATCATTATTTGATATTGAGGTATACTGGACTTGCCTGCGGCGGCCACGATCAACGGGCGGACCTTGATTGAATGTGCCTTTGACGTGCGTCATGGTGGTGTTCCATAAAAATATTGCGAGAGGAGTAATCTGATGATTGAACCTCAGTTTTTTTATACCAAACTGCTTCAGCAGGGTACTGATTTTTTTACTGGTGTTCCAGATTCACTGCTGAAAAGTTTCTGTGCGTATATTACCGATCATACGCCGGAACATAATCATATCATCGCGGTAAATGAGGGCGCCGCGATTGCCCTCGCATCGGGGTATCATCTTGCAACAGGAAAAATTCCCCTGGTGTATATGCAGAATTCCGGCATTGGCAACGCGATAAACCCCCTGCTTTCCCTGGCTGACCCCGATGTCTACCGCATTCCGGTGCTCCTGGTTATCGGCTGGCGCGGAGAGCCGGGGGTACACGATGAACCGCAGCATCTGAAGCAGGGAAAAGTAACCTGCGCCCTCCTTGAGGCTATGGGTATTCCCTTCGTGATCATGTCTGATAGTACCGCTGAACTGGAGAAGCAGATTACCGAAGGTTACGCATATAGTACGGAAAAAAACGCGCCTTTCGCATTTGTGGTACGGAAAGACACCTTTGCTGCCTATACACTCAGAAAAAATACGGAACTCGCCGGCAATCATGATAGGATGGAACTGGAAATGAGCAGAGAAGAAGCGATTGAGGAGATTATCTGTTCATCTGACAGGGATGCTGTCTTTTTCTCTACCACCGGCATGGCTTCCCGTGAATTGTACGAACTCCGGGAAACCCACGGTATGGGACATGAACAGGATTTTCTCACCGTTGGTTCTATGGGACATGCTTCCCAGATTGCCCTGGCAGTTGCGTTACAAAATCCCCGGCGTTCCGTTACCTGCCTTGATGGTGACGGCGCACTCCTCATGCATACCGGAGCACTCGGGACTATCGGTGTACGGAAACCTGGTAAGTACCGGCATATTGTACTGAATAACGGGGCCCATGATTCAGTGGGTGGTCAGCCAACTATCGCGTTCCAGATAGACCTGTGCGCACTAGCCCGGGCCTGCGGTTACCGGAACGTGTATGCGGTGCACACAAAAGCTCAACTACATTCTGTCCTTTCACAAGCACAGGATGGCACGACCTTTATTGAAGTGTGTATCCACAAGGGTGCCCGTAACGATCTGGGACGGCCCTGTTCAACTCCAGAGGAAAACAAAAAAGCGTTTATGCTATTTTTATCAAATTTATAAAGGATGCGAGAGAAAATATGATACGACAAGCGGTTATCATGGCAGGAGGTTTGGGATCCCGGCTCAAAGATAAAACTGCCCTTATGCCCAAGGGGTTCATTGAGATTGGGGGCATGCCGATTGTGGAGCAGTCGGTACGAAAGCTGTTCGCCGCCGGAATCGAAGAGATTATCATCGGAACAGGGCACTGTGCCGAGTGGTATGAACGCCTCGCAGTGCAGTACCCTGGTATCAGGCTTGCAAAGAATGAAGGGTACGCGGAAACGGGCAGTATGGGAACCCTCGCCTGCTGCGCACCTTTGGTGTACGGTGATTTTTTGCTCCTTGAATCTGATTTGCTGTATGATGCTATTGGACTTACCGTTCTTATCAACGAAACCCATGATAATGTGCTCCTCGCATCAGGGGCCACCGGTTCAGGGGATGAAGTCTATCTTGAGTCTGACGCAGCAGGATTTCTGGTACGAAATTCCAAGAATCGCACTGCAATAGTGCGTCTTGCAGGAGAACTGGTCGGCATTTCCCGGGTGCAAAAGTATGCCCTCGACCAGATGGTATCCTACATGAACGCCCATCGTTCCGATGAGCCGAAAATGGAATATGAGACGGCCATGTCCGCTGTTTCTACGCAATCGGTGCGGATTTTTATCCGTAAGATCGAGTATTTCCTCTGGCGCGAGATTGATGACGCATCTCATCTTACCATGGCTGAGGCCCTGTATCCCAAGATAGAGGAGGCTGAAAGCCTGCGGCAGATCCGACGGGAAGTGTTACTCAATCCTGGTCCTGCCACGACCAGCGATAGCGTAAAGTACGCTCAGGTATGCGCGGACATCTGTCCCCGGGAAACCGAATTCGGCGAGGTGATGGAATGGATACGTGCGGAACTTTCATGCATGGCGGGGAAAAGCGGGAGTATTGAAACCGTACTTTTTGGCGGTTCCGGTACTGCTGCCGACGAAGTGATGCTTTCTTCCTGTATTCCCGATACAGGGAAACTCCTCATTGTGGATAATGGTGCCTATGGAACGCGCTTTGCGAAAATCGCGTCGGTGTACAAACTCAACTTTGATGTATTTAAAAGCTCAGGCTTTACGCCCCTTGATACTGAGGCGGTTAAGGCAAAACTCCTGGAATCTGCATACACCCATTTTGCCATCGTCTACCATGAGACCACCACCGGACTCCTCAACCCCGCGCCGGAACTCTGCCGTTTTTGTCATGATCATGGTATTACCACTATCGTAGACGCGGTAAGCGCGTTTGCGGCAATTCCCATTGACATGGACCGGGAGGGTTTTGATTTCATGGCCTCCACCTCAAACAAGAACATTCAGGGTATGGCAGGGGTTGCCTTTGTATTTTGCCGCAAGGAAGCCCTTGAACCACTCGCATCGTATCCCATGCGGAATTACTATCTTAACCTCTGGGATCAGTATCAGTACTTCAAGAAGACCAGGCAGACCCGTTTTACGCCGCCGGTACAGAGTCTCTACGCGCTGCGGCAGGCGATCATCGAAACAAAATGTGAAACCATTGAAAAGCGGTACAAACGCTATTCTGCCTGTTGGGAACGCTTAGTGAAGGCGGTACGGAAACTGGGGCTTACCATGCTGGTTCCCGAAGAGGCACAATCAAAACTGATCACCGCGATCATCGATCCTGCTTCCCCAAAATACTCCTTCGAGGATTTACACGAGCTTGCCCGGGGTCACGGGTTTACTATTTATCCAGGTAAACTTGCAGAGGCCAATACCTTTCGTATCGCCAACATCGGGGATATACAACCGGATGAAATGACCACCTTTACCCAGGTGCTTGAAATATACATGAGGACCTTATGAAAACGATTTATCTTGGAATGCGCGGGGACATCATCCACCCGGGGATCATCAATATTATCCGGGAAGGGGAAAAACATGGAAACGTGCTGGTCGGGCTGCTCACTGATTCTGCTATTGCCACCCACAAGCGGCTTCCCTACCTTACCTACGAACAGCGGCGAACTGTCATTGAAAACATAAAAGGTGTTTTCCAGGTGGTACCCCAGGAGGAGTGGAGTTATGTGCCGAACCTCCTGAAGTACAAGCCCGAGGCGATCATCCACGGTGATGACTGGAAATCCGGCCTTCTGCGCAGTGAAAGGGATGCTGTTTTTGCGGTGATGAAAGAACTTGGCGGGGAAGTCATTGAAATCCCCTACACCCAAGGGGTTAACGCTTCTGCCCTGTACGAAGCGATGCGGGCAATTGGTACGACCCCGGACCTGAGACTCAAGACCCTTCGCCGTCTCATTGAGATAAAACCAATCCTGCGGATCATGGAAGTTCATTCAGGACTTTCAGGACTGATCGTCGAACACCTTGAAATACAAAAGGACGATGGATTGCACAGTTTTGACGGCATGTGGTCCTCAAGTCTCACCGATTCAACAAGTAAGGGAAAGCCCGACATTGAGGCAGTGGATCTCACCACCCGTTTGCAGGACCTCACCAATATCCTTGAATGTACTACCAAGCCCATTATTTTTGATGGAGATACCGGGGGCAAGTCTGAACATTTTGTGTTTACCGTGCGGACTCTGGAGCGGAACGGTATTTCTGCGGTGATCATCGAAGACAAGATCGGCCTCAAAAAGAATTCCCTTTTCGGTACTGAGGTTACCCAGGAGCTCTGTCCTATTCCTGATTTTTGTGAGAAGATCAGCGCAGGAAAACGGGCACAGGTGACCCGGGATTTTATGATCATCGCACGACTTGAGAGTCTTATCGCCGGTTTTCCGGTCTCTGATGCACTGGAACGCGCTCATGCTTATGTTGCAGCAGGAGCCGACGGTATCATGATACACAGCAGAGAAAAATCGGGGAAGGATATTAAAGCCTTCTGCGAAACCTTCCACGCCGAATACACCCACATTCCCCTCGTGTTGGTGCCGACCACTTACAATCAGTTTACCGAAAAAGAACTTGCCGCCTGGGGCGCCTCTATCATCATCTACGCTAATCATCTGCTTCGTGCTTCCTATCCGGCCATGAAGAATGTCGCCTCTGCCATTCTTGAACACGAACGCTCTCTTGAAACAGAGCACCTCTGTATGCCGCTCAAAGAAATCCTTGAGTTAATCCCTGGTGGAAAGTGAGGCATTAAAAAGTTGTGCTTTTTTAGGCGAAGAAGTCAAGATTATTTCCCAGATTGGGATCGGTGATGACTGCAACAGAATCCATCAGGTTTAAGAGGCCGGTGCCTTGAGCCGTTGCGTTCTGAAGCGACATAGATTGAATCCGTATCGCTGCTTCTTCTTGTATCCGCTGCTGGGATAATGCTGTAGATAAAGATAGTATATCCATAGCTTACTTATCGGCTAAGGTGGTCAGAAACATAACTGGTTTGTCACGAGGTGCTCTGGTGAAGGATGATCCCAGGCATTGCATCGTACCTTTAATACACTATACTTATAATATGATTTTATATGATCCAGGTCTGAATATGGTCTATAAAGAGTATGGTATCATGCTTCCGATTTCTCCTTCCCGGGCAGATCGGATTATGGCATTCCTGAAGCAGGCCCTGGTGGAGCAGCCGAGCCTGGGACCAGTTTATACGGCCGCCGAGGCCCGGGGTGTTCTTGGGGAAACGGGCTTTGCAGGGAACACAGCACCTGAAAACAGCGTTATTGGCCGGGAGGACCTGGAGCGGGTGCACGCTCAGGAGTTTATCGCGGCGCTCTACGAAGATGAACCTGATGCCGGTGGCTTGGTACGGGCCTTACTCAATGCCTGGGAACTCATCGATCCCCAGGGACGGCCCAACCGGTATGAGCCGGACAAGGCGGTAAAGCCCCTGCAAGCACTGTTCCGTACTGTGCTGCTCCAGGTCGGCGGTACCTACCTGGCAGCCCGGCTTGCCCTGTCAGGAACAGCCGGAAAGCCGCCTTTCTGTTATTACCTGGGGGGCGGTATGCACCATGGCCGGTACGACCACGGAGCGGGGTTCTGTCTGGTCAACGATATTATGATAGCAGCACGGAAACTTCAGGCTGAACACCGGGCAACCCTTATCTGGGTGGTGGATGTGGATGCCCATAAGGGATGCGGTACCGCGGAACTGGTCCAGTTCGCCAGGGAACGGGGAGAACTGGGGCAGGGCAGTACCATACCGGATATCCTCAACCTTTCGGTACACATGGCCCGGGGCTGGCCCTTGGATGAGGACGCCGCCCAACCGGGAAGGGCGCCTTGCATCCCGGCGGACGTGGAAATCCCCATAGAAGCGGGAGCTGAAGCCGGCTATATCCCGAAACTTGCCCAGGGGCTTCAGCAATTGGAGGGGCTTTCCGGCGGGGCAAAACCGGACCTCGTCATGGTGGTTGACGGGGCCGACCCCTACGAGCACGACGGCCTCCCTTCAAGCGGCCTGCTCAAGCTCAGTCTGGAGCAGTGTGTCCAGCGGGACCAGTTGATCTATGAGTATCTGCGGGAACGGAACCTTCCTTCGGTCTGGATCATGGCTGGCGGCTATGGAGAACGGGCCTGGGAACCGGTGGCGCATTTTTTAAACACCCTGGCTACTACGCCGAATATGGCAGGAAATCGGGGATATTTCAGTGAGGAGGGGGCTAAAAAGTATTATATTTAAGTATAGCAAGATTTTTTCCTATAATATAATAGAAGTAATGTATACCAGGGAAATACAAGCCCCCCGGGGCAGTCCGATTGAAAATGGAACTCCCCTCCAGGGAACGTGGACCCATGCTTTTGACGAGGTGGATCTCCTGAGGATACAGCGGCCTTTTTTCTTTCCCTTTCCCAGATTGATACGGGATTGGCGGGTAAAAGAATGGGAATCCTTTGTGATTCAAGATGACCACTTTTATCTTGAAGCGATTCTCAGTAATATGAAGTATTACTGTTGGGCCCAGGTTTTCTTGTATGATAAGAATACCAAGGAGCGGTTGAGGTTTAGAAAGATTATGCCCTTTGGCGGATGGCGGATGCCCCGGGAGCTTTCCAACGCATCCATCAATAGCCGGTCTTACGGCTTTTTTTTCCGCATTCACGACTGGCTTGATGCGAATACCATCAAAGTGGATCTTGATATTGAGGCAACCCGGAAGCGGCCTTCTTTTACGGCTCATGTTGAGTATGATGTGGATGAGCAGGTGAATACCCCTATGGCGGTAAACCTGTTGTTTTCCGAGCAGCGTTGTATGTATGTGTATAAAGTTTTTACTGCAGTAAGAGGGGATATGGTGTTCGGAGGACGGCATATTTCCTTGGATCCGGTGAGAACTTCGGGGGTTTTCAGAGATTTTAAAGGGTATTATCCGTATCGGATGCGTTCGGTGTGGTGTACCGCCTTTACCATTGATGGGGAGAACCGGCGCTATGGCTTCAGTCTGGGGGAAAACCAGGCGAAGGAGACCTTTAAAAACAACGAGAACGCCCTGTGGGTAGATGGCAGGTTGACACCCCTGCCGCCGGTACATATTACCATGCCCCAGGGAGTTGCATCGGATTGGATCATTCAGGATATGGAGGGCATGGTGGATCTGATTTTTATTCCCCATGAGCAGATTCATAGCGGGTTGAATGTACTAGTAACTACAGCGGAATATGATACTCCCCTGGGATATTTCAATGGCATGGTCCGTGATGCTGAGGGGAAACAGATACAGGTGCGGAACCTGTGGGGTTTAGGAGAAAAACTTTATCTGAGGGTATAACTATGGCAAAAGACAAACCGGTATATGCCCCTGGTGAACTGGGGCAGGTAAGGAATCGTTTAGGAGTTGACGACAATGAAGCGAAACGGATGGCTAAAATCCTCGGTGGACAAGTAGGGGTAGAACAATCCAAGACTCCTGAGGCACCCATCAAGGCGCATTCGAAAAAGACCGGCAGCGGCGAGGGCGCTGCCCGAAGCCAGACTCGGCGGCGGGTCGAAACGGCTTCCACAGCGGAATCCAACACGAAACAGAATCAGCAAGGACTGAACCGGGAGGATGATCCTGCGATGCCGGTAAAGCTTAAGTATTCAGAACGGGTCAAGATGGACAAGTATGCCGCTTACTCGGAATTTGAGATAAAGAATTCGCTTCAGGTCTTATCATCCATGTTCTCGTTTTTCAGTACCCCCCCTGATTATGTAAATCCCCGGTTTATCACCAAGCGGCTCAACGAGTACTATAAAAATATTGAACTGCTGGTGGTTTCTACCAGGACCTTGCTTCCCCGGAATAACCTGAAACGCACGACCCAGTTAAAAAAGACCTCTCCCTTTATGTTTTCCGTGCTTGATACCATAAGGTATTGGAACATCGAACGGATCACTAATGATATGGCCAGAATGCAGGTCCATCCCCGGAATATCATCGTCAATGATTTTGCGGATATCCTGCGGGCTGTCTATAAACCCCTCTTTATCCTGGAACAGTTGGATATCGAAACCCATATTTCCCCTGCTTTTAAGTTACTCTACAAGCTCTTATACATAGAAAGCCCCAATGAGGCAAAGGAGAAGTACCAGAAACTTATCCGTTCCGCCCTGGAGGCCTTTGAGACGATCCGTAAGGATATCCATTACCTGCTGTATCCTTTCTTAATGAAACTCCTCTCTGACTGCTGGCTGCCCTATGATCGCTTTTTTATGGAGCGGAGAAACCGGTTCATGGCCTTTCTGTATGTAAAGGAGGAGGATCGTCTTTCTCCCGAGGCCCTGGTCCTGGAAATAAAAGCGAAAAAGGAGAGTGAAAATACTGAGGAAGCGGAGGGGCAAACGGATAAGCCGACAGATGAAACCGCTTCTGACCAGGAGGTCGAAGGACCCGGTGCAGATGCACGGCGGGCTAAACAGAAGGCCAATGAGGTACAGCGGAAGGCGGTTGAACGGGGTCTTAATACCCTTGAAGCTCTGTTTCCCAAGGCAGGCTGGGACCGGCTTCCTTCCTATCCTGATGTGTATCCCTACTTTGTAAATCTCCTGGATTTAAAGAAGGGATATGAACTGCTGAATCCCCTGGATCCCCTCCTGCAGGTGGTGGTATTAATGCGTATTCTTGAGGAATTGCTCTATGGGCTTCGGTATGTATCCTTTGGCGCGATCATTGGACCTGACGGCGAACCTGAGCCGATAGATCGTACTTTGGTGGAGATCATAAACAACTGGCATTCTTATATTGAAACTGGTATTACGAAAGAGTACCTTTCCCGCTTGATAGAGTATTGTCAGCTTTTGGAAACTTCCATTGAATCCCGGAATTCAACGTATGCCAAACGGATATACAATGAATTGCATTGGGTTAAGCGGCTGTATTTTCTCCCCTATTATAAATTCGATACCCTCACCGCACCGCCCTTCCAGCGAAAGGATGTTACCGCCTTGTATCCTGAAGTCAGGAAATTGCGTCGATATCTGAGCCTCGTAGCCGCAGGTATCGAACAAGGCAGTAGGCAGCAAGGCGGGGCAGAACGAAAGGCGCCCTGTGACGGTATTAACAACCCCTGGGACGCGTATGTTTTTCAGGTGTCCAATCCCATATCCAAGCGCCTTGATATGCTCTTAGGAAGCAAGAAACGGAACAATGCCTCGTTGGTGTTTTTTACCCTCTCGGTGGTTACGGTCCTGGATCATCTGCTCAATAATGAGGACAGTTGGGCCTACGGATCCGTCCCGGATGTGCTGTTTCGCAGTATAGACGGCAAAGGGGTCATACCCCAGTTCGGTGTGGACGAGAAGATTGACGCAGATGCTCTTTTTAAGCAGGTCATGAAAGAGCGAACAGCGGCAGCAGCAGCGGCCGCTGCAGAGAATGCTGCAAAGCCTCCCGACGCCACCCCACAAGCCTGGAAATAGTGAGCTTCCAGGGGGGTCCAGGAAAAATTTCCCACGAAAAAACACGAACTTTTATGTGTTTTTTGTTCGTGTGGTTTGTTGGCCGATTCGCCTCCGGGCTTCCTCAACAGTGATTCCCTTTCGGGCGGCCCAATCCTGGATTTGGTCGGCTCCGATGGTGCCGAGGCTGAAATAATAGGAAGCGGGGCTTGAAAAGAACATACCGCAGATTGAAGCCCCAGGGATGATCATGGCGGATTCGGTTAGTTTCATGCCGCATCGTTCCTCTGCTTGTAAGAGGGTAAAGGCGATTCGTTTATCTTCGTGGTCCGGGCAGGCAGGATAGCCAAAGGCCGGGCGTATCCCCTGATAGTTCCCCTTGAGCAGCTCTGGTATGGAAACATCCTCATCAGGGGCATAGCCCCAGAATTCCCGCCTGACCTGCCGGTGTATTGCTTCGGTAAAGGCTTCGGCAAGGCAGTTGGCAAGACTCCCCAGGAGCAAGGCCCCATAGTCATCGTGCCGGGCCTGGTACGCGGCCTCTGCTTCGGTTAAGCCGAATCCGGTACTCAGGGCAAAAAGACCGATCCACCCCTGGGGTCCGATGAAATCCGCTAGACAGGGATGGAACGCGCCGGCCCGTTTTTTCCCCTGGTTTCGGAGGAATGAAAACCGGGCAGTCTCATGATCTTGATCGAACAAGCGGATATCCTCTCCTTCGGAACAGGCAGGGAAAAAGCCCAGGACACCCCGGAGCTGCAGTATCCCCTGGGAAGTAACCCGCTCCAGGAGGCTTTGGGCATCCTTCAGGAGCGTATTTTCTTCCAGGGAGGTTTCCGCAAGACGCGTTCCCATATCCCAGGTATGCAAGAAACTGGTCCAGTCGATATAGGGTAGTACCTGGGTTACCGGATACTCCTTCAATTCCAGGATACCCTTCACCTGGGGTTCCGGTTGCGGCCATTGACTGGGGACCTTGTTTTCCCGGGCTTTGTCCAGGGGGAGGATCTCAATCCGGCCATGGATATGCCGTTCCGCTGCCTCGTGATACGCGGTTTCCAGTGCTTCCAGGAAACGGGGGCGGTGGGTATCCGAAAGTAAGGCCCGGACCACCTCAGCAGAACGGCTGGCGTCGGAAACGTAAACCACAGGGCCTGAATATTCCGGGGCGATCCTCAAGCTCGTATGGGCAAGGCTCGTGGCAGCACCACCGATGAGGAGGGGTATAGTCATCCTGCGCCGCTCCATTTCCCGGGCAACATGGACCATCTCCTCCAGGGAGGGGGCGATAAGCCCGGAGAGGCCGATGATGCTGACCTGCTCTTGTGCAGCGGTCTCAAGGATCCGTTCCGCCGGAATCATGATACCCAGGTCAAGGATATCATAGCCATTGCAGCCCAGGACCACGGCAACGATGTTTTTCCCAATATCGTGGACATCCCCTTTCACCGTGGCAAGGAGGATGCGGCCGTATACCGCAGAACCGGAAAGGGCGTTTTTTTCCTGATTGATAAAAGGTTCCAGGGCGGCAACCGCCTTTTTCATCACCCGTGCACTGCGGATCACCTGGGGCAGAAACATCTCCCCTGCACTGAAACGCTCTCCCACTTCCCGCATACCCTTCATCAAGGGGCCTTCCACAAGGTCCAGGGACCGGCTGTATTGGGGTCTGGCTGCAAGTACATCCGCCTCAATGGAGTCATCCATACCCTTCACCATGGCGTAGACAATGCGCTCCTCCACAGTCATGGGGAGGGGCGTTGCTTCTTCGGATCTATGCGCCGGTGTGGCGGTTTCTACGGCCAGGGCGAGGAGGTGGTCTGTGGGGGTTTGGGCCAGATGTTCCGCTGCTTGCGGTTTACGGTTCAGAATCACCGCTTCTACCGCATCCCGCAGTGACGGGTCGAGGGCATGGTATGAAACAAGGGCTGCGGGGTTCACGATAGCCAGGTTCAGGCCCGCGTCTGTGGCGTGTTTGAGGAATACGGCGTGCATGGCTTCCCGGATTGGGGCCTTAGCCCGGAAACTAAAGGAAAGGTTCGAGATGCCCCCGGAAATGAGGGCCTGGGGACAATGCCCCCTGATCCAGGAACAGGCACGGATAAAGTCCAGGGCATACTGATCATGTTCGGGAATACCGGTAGCCACGGCAAGTACATTGGGATCGAAGATGATGTCCGTTGGGGGGAAGCCATCATTGGTCAAAAGGGCGTAGGAACGAGCAGCAACTTCGATTTTCCGTTGATAGGTGGCGGCCTGTCCTTGCTCATCAAAGAGCATCACCACCACTGCTGCACCATAACCCCGGGCCAGGCGGCTTTTACGGAGGAATTCACCGGCCCCTTCTTTGAGGCTGATGGAGTTCACGAGACTTTTCCCCTGGATGTATTTGAGCGCCTCTTCGATCAGCTCCCAGCGGGAACTATCGATCATGAAGGGAACCCTGGCAATGCCGGGGTCAGAAAGGGCCAGGGTGATGAACCGGATCATGGCGGCTTTGGCGTCTAAGAACGCATCGTCCATACAGATATCGAGGATACGAGCCCCTTGTTCTACTGTGTTCCGGGCCAGTTCCAGGGCTTGCACGTACTTTTCTTCCCTGATAAGCCGGAGGAAACTCCGGCATCCTGCCACATTCGTCCGTTCCCCAATAGCGACGAACCCCGGTTCCTGTCCCGGGGATCCCACTGTGAGGGCTTCAAGCCCGGAGAGGCAGGTTACGGGCTTTGATACAGGGATGGCCCGCGGCGCATACGCCAGGGCCCGCTCTGCAATGGCGGCAATATGGGCGGGGGTGGAACCACAGCAGCCGCCCACAATGTTGACCAGCCCCTCCTGCAAATAGGCTTCAATATGGGAGGCCATGATTTGGGGGGTCTCATCATAGGTACCGAACTGGTTGGGCAGGCCCGCATTGGGGTGGGCGCTCACGAGACAGGGGACCATATTGGCAAGGGCCTTGATAGGGGCCAGGAGGCGTTCTGCCCCAAAGGAACAGTTAAGTCCCAGGGACCAGGGCTGGGCGTGGAGTACAGATACGCAGAAGGCTTCTACGGTTTGCCCCGAAAGGAGCCGCCCCCCAGCATCGGAAACTGAGGCAGAGATCATGAGGGGCACCTCAATATGCCGCTCTTCCATGAGCCGGGTAACGGCAAAGATGGCGGCCTTGGCGTTGAGGGTATCGAAGACCGTTTCGATGAGGAGCAGGTCCACGCCACCATCCAGCAGCCCCCGTGCAGTATCATAAAAGGCAGCTTCCAACTCGTCCCAGGTAATACTCCGCTTACCAGGATCATCCATATCCGGGGAGATACCGGCGCTCTTAGCTGTTGGGCCTATGCTCCCGGCCACGAACCGGGGTTTATCAGGAGTCGTACAGGCGTCTGCCGTGTTTCGGGCCAGCCTCGCGGCAGCCGTGCTTATCTCGTAGGCCAGGTCCCCGATGCCATAATCCCCCAGGGACACCGAGGTCGCGTTGAAACTACAGGTCTCGATGATATCCGCCCCAGCTTCAAGGTAGGCTTCGTGAATAGAAGCAATGATCTCAGGCTTGGTGATGCAGAGGAGATCGTTGCAGCCCAGGAGGGCACTTCCATGGGAGGCGAAACGGCTCCCCCGAAAGTCTGCTTCTGTTAGTTTGAACGTTTGGATCATGGATCCCATGGCCCCGTCAAGAATGAGGATCCGCTTTGCGGCAAGTCTATCGAGTTGATTCCGAGTAGTCATAGGTGAAGTATAGCCTATAAGGGGAGGATGATCTATACCGTGAGGCTCTTCCAAAACGCTTCGAGAGGTGATCCAGAAGGTATGCTAGGAGATGACAAAAAGGGCAGAAAGAGATAGTATAGAAAAATGTCAGATAAACGCGCTACGATTGAAACCTATGAGGGGCATGTGGACGGTTTCCACCTATGAGGAGTATTACTCCATAGAAGAGCGTGTGGAAATCATCGACGGGACCATATACGACATGGGTTCCCCGACCGCGAACCATCAAACGGTAACGTACTAGTATCGTGGTAACAAACATACAGAGGCTTGAATATGGGTGAAACAAGAACGAAGATTACCCTGGTGAATGTCACTGACTTCGAAATGGCTCATGCCGGACTTATCAAAGAGACCGAGGTTAGGCAGGCTATTGTCGATGCGGTGGTAGATACAGGAGCAGGTCATTTGGTGATTAACGAGGCATTACGGGCAAAGCTGGGCTTGAGGATTATAGGGAATAGAAATGTTACCGTTGCAGGCGGAGCGCGGAACGATTGCGCGATTGCGTCCGGTGTGCTTATCTATTGGAATGACCGCTATACAAGCGGCCTCCCCTTGGTATTGCCAAACGAAAAAGAAACCTTGCTGGGCTTTATTCCCCTTGAGGATTTGGACCTTCGGGTATGCCCGTTGGAACAAAAAGTCGAGGAGGCGCATGGCAATGAATGGGTGCATTATGTGCGCTAAGGACAATTGTTGCAGCATTTTGGAATGGGTATCTGGTTGTGTATAAAATTTACTCAATATTTACTGTTGCTATGGGTAAAAAATTCCTATTGTAATTTGAAGAAAGGATACTTATAAAATTATGTATACGTGAAACCAGGTAATCTGGAAAAAATACAGTTGGCATGGATTTTGCTTATTATTAGTAAGGTCGTTGACCTTATCGTTAATTCTATATAGATAGAGGTTTCATTATGAAACGAAAGGTGTTGTTTGTTCTTCTGGCGCTCGGTGTTGCTGTTCTCGCATCTGCTCATGGGAGGGGGCGTGGTGGTTTTCCGTCTGTTCAGCCTGCTGAAACGGTAACGGTTACAGGAAATCTGACCATAGCCCAGGGGTCGATAGCTGTTCAGAACAACGATATTACCTACCTTGCAGCCGGACTGCACCGGTTCATCGGCTTCATCGATGGCCTTAAGGAAGGCGCACGGGTAACGCTTGACGGGTCTGCGTTCACCAATCCCCAGAATGAGAAAATAAAGTTTCTTCTGGTGAGTAAACTGACGATCAATGGAAAAGCCTACGATTTAGCGCCGGCACCAGGCCCTGGCGCTCAATCAAGGTGGTTTGGTCCTCATGGCAGGAAATGGTAGTACAGCTATAAGCTAAAGTTATTTTCCTGGAAGAAAGGGGTTTAGTCGCGCTCCATGCGAGCGCGTGGATTGAAACAATAAAAATAAGGCTAAAAACACGGAATGGGGGTCGGCTTGACTAAAATTCAGAGGATTGGTAGTATGGTGAAAAGGCATAATCCTGGTTTTCTGGAGCCTGTTTCGTCGGCCTGGGGAGCTTCTACCGTGCAGATGATGGGGTTTTCAGCTTCGCCTGAGAATCGTGGGGATAAATTTGGGTACTTGCTTTACTTTGATAACAGCAACAGAACCACGTAGTTTTTTGAAGAATTCCTGAAAAATATTCCACTCTATCATTCAGTGATAGAGTGCTGGTGTTATATTCTTTACTATGAGCACTCGAAAAGAACTACCGAAGACCGCGTTGCCCCGGATTTATTTCATTGACCGGCAGATCACCTCAGGGAGCTACCCGAATACCCGCGGAAGCCTACGAGACGAGTGAGCCTCAGCCATTGAGTTCATGCGGACTACGCTGAACGCGCCCATCGTCTTTGACCACAAGGGCTACTATTACCCCGAAAAAACCTACTGCCTGAGTGCTGGTTACGCAACAGCGGCGGAGATGCTCGCCTTCGGTATGGCGAAAAACCTGCTCTCCCTCTACCGCAACACGCCCTTGTGCAAAACGGCACGGCTGGAGCTCCCCCTCGCAGGACCCCCGCCGAATCAGATGCAGATCATTCGCCGTGGTATGAAAACCGTATTGTGGTGCCGCCATCTGCTCCTGTTGATCCTGAAATCTGGGATAGCTTCATATTACAATGAAACCAAAAACGCCGCTGATATAGCGGATTGCAAAGAGATAATAGAGAACATAAAAAGGAAGGACTAAGGCGTGATACAATGGGAACTTACAGAGGATGTGCGGATTCCGGTGAAATCCTGGTGCCGGAATGTTGACGACGGGGCGCTTATGCAGGCGAGGAATCTCGCGAATCTTCCGGTGGTAAAACGCTATGTCGCGCTCATGCCCGACGCGCATAGAGGGTATGGTATGCCGATTGGTGGCGTGATTGCCTGCAAAAACGCGGTTATTCCAAACGCGGTGGGCGTAGACATCGGCTGCGGCATGGGGGCGATAGAAACAACGCTCAACGCAGCAGAACTTGCGGATATGCCGCTACGTAGACAAATTACCCTGGACATAAAAAACAGCATTCCTATTGGTGAAGGTAATGCGCGCAGTGCACCTCTTGAGTGGGATGGTTTTACTGCATGGCAGGAAGCGCTGGACGAACTGCCCGGATGGTACACACCTAAGGCGCACAAACTGGATGCCTGCAATCTGGGAACCCTCGGAGGCGGGAATCATTTTATCGAAATCCAGAAAACCGAAAATGCCGCCACCAGTTCTGACGAAACCCTCTGGATCATGCTTCATTCCGGTTCACGGAATTTGGGCG
>JAITNU010000141.1 GCA_031290325.1 Treponema sp. | reverse complement strand
CCTCAAAAAAATCCTCACTGATATTCCGCAAGGCCGCCACAAACATCATGGTGGGGATCCCTATCCACTGCCAGCAGGATACCAGGGCCACACTGGTCAGCGCCGTGGTCCGATCCCCCAGCCAGGGCCTGGCCAGGAAGCCAAGCCTCAGTTTTTCCAGGAAGGGACCGCTCCACACCGGATTTAACATGAGCTTCCACAGATAGCCGGTTACCAGAACCGCCAGGGTTACGGGGATAAAGAGCACCGTTTGATAGAAGCCCGCCCCTTTCATGGACTTGTTGGTCAACAAGGTCGCAAAGAGGATACCCAGGCAGTTCTGGACCAGTATATGAATCAGAAAAAAATAAAGGGTATGACCAAAGGCGCCCCAATACCGCTGGGAATACGGTTCCACCGTAAAGAGCTTCTTAAAATTCTCAAATCCCACAAAATGGCGGCCAGACCCGGTATACAAACTCAAGCGTAGTGAATCAACCAGGGGCCATGCCATGAAGAGTATATAGAAGAACAACGCCGGCGCCAGATAGGGGAGCCAGGTTATCAGCCCCCCTAAGACCCCGGTTTTAAGACGTTTTTGCTGTAGGATGGTCATAGTATTCCCTTGTGCCATTACCGGTGTTTCGCCGCCTCTGCTTCCATAGCATCCGCCGCCGCCTGGGGTGTCAGTTCACCTTTGATGACCTGAATCACCGCCTGATTCATAGGGGCGTAGAGGTCCATGAACTTGGGCCATACAAAACGGGCATCCGTGTCCTTACCGTTATTCAGGGCGAGGAATTCATTGGCATGGGTATCCGTAAGCTGGATGGGGAAGTTGATCATGGGAAAGAAGCCGGTAGGCAGATTCGCCGCCGCAGTGGCAGCCCCTTCCCTGGAGGCAATCCAGGCCAGGAACTCCTGGGCTTCCTTAGGATGTTTGGTCGCCTTGTTGTAGGTAATGGCCATATCAGGGTGGAAAGTGATGGCGGTTTTCCGGCCTTGAGGAGCGGGCATGGCAAAAACGCCCCATTCAAAGGGCGCATCCCCATAGACCACTGCGGTCCAGGAACCGTCCATGAACATCACCGCCCGCTGGGTATTGAACAACGCCTGGGAATCATTGTAGGTTATGGACTCAAAACCCTTGGGAAGGTAGGGGGCAGCATCTGCCATAGCCTGGAACGCTGCAACAAAGTTGGGATCATTGAGTTTTTTGGTCCCTGATTCATACTGTACCCGTTCAGCAGCGCCACCTATGAAATTGGGAAGCATCCCCAGGAAAAACACCTCCAGGATATCCCATTCCTCGGCAACACCGTTTGCCAGGGGGGTATAGCCCTTGGAACTGAGGGTCTCGCAGAGGGCCAGGAAATCTTCCCAGGTTTGGGGAATGGTAAGCCCCTCTTTTTGGAAGATGGTCTTGTTGTAATACACCCCATGGGAAACCGCTGCAAAGGGAACGGCGAACATCTTACCGTCAGGCATCTGCCAGGGGGCAAGATTCGAGGGGGTAAAATTCGAGGTAAGCCCCGGAATCGCGGTACAGTCCCCGAAGTACCCGGTATTGAACAGTTCCTGTCCGGTTGCATAGGAACGGGCGTACATCAGATCCGGTCCGGTACCGCCTTCAAGCTGCAGTCTGAGGGTGGCATTGTAATCCGGGGGATTCGTCGGCCTGAACTGGATTTCCACATCCGGTTTTACCTTCTGATATGCTGCCAACAGTTTGGTTACCTGGGTCACATCATCGGCCCGCCAGGAACCCATAGTCAACACCACCTTCCCCGATGCAGCGGCACCTTCCTTATTGCCGGTCGCATACAGGGGCACTAACAAAATCAACATAAGCGCCACCACGCTTATCCATTGAAGATTTTTCTTCATTATTATTCCTCCATACCGTCTATTATACCACGATATCAAGTTCCGGCAAGGCCCTTTAAAAGAATTTAAGAATTGGTTAATATTGTATTGTAGATACCGATAAAAAAGAGTACGCCTGTGGGCGCGCCAATTTTTTGGTAGAATGGAGGGGGCCATTTTGGCATATACAAACGCAATTTCTGTATATAAGGAAACGAAGGTTACAACCGCAAGTAAGGGACAACTTATCATCATGCTCTATGATGGGGCGTTGAAACAACTGGATCGGGGACTGGACCTCTTGGGGATGAATCTTACCGGGAAGAAGGATCCGGCAAAAATCGAACAGATAAGTAAGGCTATTCTTAAAACGCAGGAAATCATTACTGAATTGATAACCTCTTTGGATTTTGATCGAGGCGGGGAAATCGCGAAGAATCTGTTTGCCCTCTATACCTGGTTTAATGGGGAGCTTTTTGAGGCGAATATTAAGCAGGATGTGCGGCGTATTACTATTGTCCGCAATCTGGTTGATGAACTCAGGACCACATGGATCGAAATCCTGGCCAAGAGTGCCAATGAAAGCATGGATAGGCCCATAGGCGGCATTAACATCGCCGGTTAGGGGGTATATGGTGGCGGCTCGGGAAAGACTTGTACAACCTGATGATGAGGTGCAGACACCGCAGCGGGTCGCCGTTCTTAAGCGTTTCTGGGAACTCGTGTATGCACAGCAGGAACGGTTCCGGTTGTATCTGGTGGTACTGGACAAGCAGCGGGATGCGATAGAACGGGGCAGTATCGAAAATATCATTGCCTACATTGAAATAGAAGAAAAAATCATGGCGGAAATTGTTTCTATCCGCAAGGTGATAGGCCCTTTGGAAGCGTCCTATGTGGAAAGTCCAGAGGAAGACCGTATTCAGGCATCGGTGCTGGAGGTGCTTAAAGGTGAGGTAGTGATCCGCTCGAAACAGAACCGGGAATTGCTGGGGAAACGGATGGCTGGTCTTCGCTCCGAAATACAGGCACTCAGAAAAAATCCCTATACCGGCCGCTTGTCAGTATACGCAGACCCCGGGGTGTCTTCGTTTTTGGATATGCAGGGGTAGTACCGGAAGCGGCTGCTTTGCGGTGTTCTGTAATCATCCTGTCCATAGAGGTATTCAATGTCAGAAAAAATTATCCCATCAGGTGATAAGCCGCCGCTCTATCTCATAGACGCTTATGGCCTTATTTATCGTGCCCATTTCGCCTTTCTCAAGAACCCTTTGCGCAACTCTGAGGGCCGGAATATTTCAGCGCTGTTTGAGTTTATGCGCACCCTGATAAGCCTGCTGGATAAGGGCGCTCTGGTAGTCAGACCGGATGGGCAAATCCTCGATATACCTCCCCGCCGCCTGGCAGTAATTTTCGATTCCCCAGGGCCTACGTTCCGGCATAAGCTCTACGACGCATACAAGGCAACCCGGCAGAAAGCCCCGGAGGAACTCCACGAGCAGGTTCCCCTGATAAAAGAGGTCTTGCAGGCCCTGGGCATCCAGAGCCTGGGACTTGCAGGATATGAGGCTGACGATATTATCGCTACCTTAGCCCGGCAATGTCAAACTGAAAACCGGCAATGTTATATCCTTTCCGCTGATAAAGACCTGCTCCAACTGGTGGGGAATGGTACCTACGAACTGCGGCCGATGAAGTCTGGAAAAACGCCCCTCAAAAGCGAGGCCGATGGCGCTGCGAAAAACGACAGAAAAAAGGGGAGCGCTACCCTTCCCTACGAACTGGCAGGCCCGGAAGAGGTCAAGGCAGAATGGGGGGTCCTCCCTGAGAAGCTGCTGGACATCCTGTCTCTGGTGGGGGACACGGCGGATAATATACCTGGTGTGAAAGGTGTGGGGGAGAAGAACGCGGTAAAACTCATTGAGCGCTATGGTTCTCTGGATGACATCTACAAAAATATCGCCAGTATTACCGGGGCAATCGGTAAAAAGCTTGCCGAAGGCCGGGAAAGCGCCTATTTGGCAAAAACCCTCATCAGGCTGGAAGAACAGGTTCCCCTGGGGATCACTAATATCGATCTCTTTTCAGTTGAAGCGCCGGACCGTCTTGCCGGGGCACAGATACTCTTCCGGGAAGGGGTACTGAAGCTGGCTCAAGTGTTAGACCCTGATGTAGAGCAGGATAGGCTGGTGTATGCTGATCCGGCGCTCCTGGGTCAGGGAACATACCGGACTGTACTTGATGCTGTCGAGCTTTCCGCTTTGCTGGGGGAGGCTCAGGAACAAGGGGTCCTGGCCCTGGATTTTGAGACCGATTCTCTGGATGCCTGGCATGCCCGGCCTATCGGCATTTCCCTGGCAATACGGCCCAAGGCGGCGGTCTATGTTCCAGTTGCCCCCCACCACGGTACCGACGGGGAATCCCCTTTCCTGGACCCCGGCACAGTACGGGATATGCTTGCCCCCCTGCTTGCGGACCCCAAGATGACCATCGTCGCCCACAACGCCAAATACGACTACGAAGTTTCCCTGGGTTGGGGCATAGCCCCGTGGCAATCCAGGATTTGGGATACGATGATTGCCGCATGGCTTACGGATCCTGAACGGAACAAGTATGCCCTGGATGCGCTGACTTCCTATTATTTCGGATACACCGCTCTCAGTTATAAGGACATCGTGCCCAAGGGCAGTACCTTTGACGCCGTTGACCTCGAAACTGCTACCCGGTATTCCGCTGAGGACGCGGATCTCTGTTTACGGCTGAAACTGCACCTGGAATCTATGCTGCAACAACAGGCCGCTTCAATGGAGCTGTTCCTGAACATGGAAATGCCCCTGCTCCCTATCCTGGCCAAAATGGAGGAGGCGGGCATAAAAATTGAGAAACAGGTACTCAGGGACTATGGCGTTGAGCTTTCCAGAGAAATGGAACACATCCAGGAAGAAACCTATACCGTGGTCGGTCATGAGTTTAACCTCGCCTCGCCCAAGCAACTCCAGGAAGTGCTCTTTACCGAACGGAAGCTCAAGCCGGGGAAGAAGACCAAGACCGGCGCCTATTCCACGGATGTGGAGGTCCTGGAGGAACTGGCCCCGGAAGATCCGGTACCCGCCCTTATCCTCCGGCACCGGACCCTGGCAAAGCTGAAATCAACCTACGTGGACCCCCTGGCCAATATAGCTGATGCCGATTCCCGGCTGCACACCAACTTTGTTCAGACCGGCACCGCCACAGGACGGCTTTCCAGCAAAGAGCCGAACCTCCAGAACATCCCCATCCGGGACGAAGAGGGCCGTCGTATCCGGGAAGCCTTTATCGCAAAATCAGGACACCTGCTCATCTCCGCAGACTATAACCAGATAGAACTGGTGGTCTTGGCCCATCTTTCAGCAGACGAAAACCTCGTTGCCGCTTTCAAAGAAGGGAAGGATGTCCACGCCCGGACTGCTGCCCTTATTTTCGGTATTGATGAAAGCAGCGTATCAGGGGACCAGCGCAGTATTGCTAAAACCATCAACTTCGGGGTGATGTACGGCATGAGCGCCCATCGGCTTTCCATTGCCCTGGGCATAAGCCACACCAATGCTGTCGCGTTCATCGACGCCTACTTTAAAACCTACGCAGGAATCCGCCAGTACCTCGACGAACTCATCAAAACAGCCGAGGAAACCGGTTATGCCTACACCATCTTGGGACGCCGCCGTTTCATCCCCACGATCAAATCCCCGAACAAGATCGAAAAGGCCGCTGCAGAACGGGTGGCGGTAAACACCCCCATCCAGGGCTCTGCTGCGGACATCGTTAAGACCGCCATGCTGAACCTGGACAAGCGGCTCAACGCCGAACACAGCCCCGCCCGCCTCCTCTTGCAGGTCCATGACGAACTCATCCTGGAGGTTCCCGAGGCAGCAGCAGCTGCTGCGGCCATACTGGTTAAAGAAGAGATGGAGAACGCCATTGTCCTCAACGTACCCTTGCGGGTGAGTGTGGAAACCAGCAGGCGGTGGGGGGATTTCCATTAGGATTAAGGCCATGCGTGTATTAATAGTAGATGATGAACGGAACATCCGGCTTTCCCTGAAAAAATACCTGGGTCTTGAACACATCGACTCTGAGGGAGCGGAAACCGGAGAAGAGGCCCTTGCGTTTCTTGAAGGGGAAACTTTTGACGCGGTTATTCTTGACCTCAAGCTGCCGGGCATGAGCGGCCATGAAGTGCTGGAATGGATGCGACAACGGGGTATCCTCTCCCCGGTGATTATGATCTCTGCCCACGGGCAGATTCCCGATGCGGTCAATGCCTTGAAATCCGGTGCCCAGGACTACCTGGTCAAACCTTTTGACCCGGCAGAACTCATCATCAAGCTCCAAAGCCAGGTGGAAAACAAGCGCCGGGAGAACCTGCTCGAAGCAGAAGCGCGGACCATTGTGCGGGAGAATACGCTTATCGGCAATACCCTTGTGATGAAGCGGATTTCCCAGCAGCTTGACAAGATAGCCGATACCGAGGTAACGGTCCTCATTACCGGGGAGAGCGGCACGGGCAAGGAAGTGGCGGCCCGGGAAATCCATGCACGAGGTCTTCATAAGGACGAGCCTTTTGTGGCGGTGAACATCGGGGGCATCCACGAGGGCCTTATGGAGAGCGAACTCTTCGGCCATGAGAAGGGAGCTTTTACCGGAGCCGCTGCCCGGAAACAGGGACTTTTCGAACTTGCAGGCCGGGGCTGCCTCTTCCTCGATGAAATCGGGGAAATGCCCATGCCCCTCCAGGTCAAGCTCCTGCGGGTACTACAGGAACGGAAGATCCGGCGTCTTGGCGGGGTGAGCGATATCCCGGTCAATGCCCGGATCATCTCTGCCACCAACCGGGACCTGGAAGCTATGGTAGGGGAAGGCCATTTCCGGGAAGACCTCTACTACCGGCTCAATGTGTTCAGAATTGAACTGCCACCCCTGCGGGAGCGCCGCGGGGATATTCCCCTCCTGGCGGATCACCTGCTTATTAAGATTGCCGCCCGCATGGGCCGGTCCGTGCTCGCCCTGAGCGGCGAAGCAACAGACCGGCTCTGTTCCTACTCCTTTCCCGGCAACATCCGGGAACTGGAAAACATTCTGGAACGGGCTATTATCTACGCCGACGGGAAACTCATTCAAACCGGGGACCTCGTTTTCCATGAACGGACCGTGCCTTACGATCATGAGCTGCCAGGGGACGCCTCGGAAACCAAGTCTCTGGAAGACATTGAGAAAGAGGCCATTCTGAAGAGTCTTGCCCACTGTCAGGGAAACCGCACCAAAGCTGCCGAAGCATTAGGTATCAGCAGGAAAACTATCCTGAACAAGATCAAAGCCTACGGGTTGTAACTATATCTTCCATGATGCACCTCAAGCCGCTCATCAGTGCTTTGGCGGATGCTCGTAATGCTTGTACAGGAAGCGCTTGATCTTTTGTTGGGCGTTCTTTTCAAAGGGTTCTTGGCGCAGCGTAAAATCGGTGATCTTCTTATAACCCACCAGCGTGCGGTTTACCCTTTCAAGCTCCTTTTTCACCAGCCCGGTAAGGAAAGTATCGTCCAATTTCTGGTCCGGATAATCCAGCCTCAGGGTCTCAAGATTGGGGACCACTACCGCAAAGATCTGTTCCCCCCCGAATTCCTGCTCCTTCCTGCCGACAATGAGGACCTCTCCCACCACCCGGGAACCTTGAAAATGGGTCTCGATCTCTTCAGGGTAGATGTTCTTCCCTCCGGAACTGACGATGAGGTTCTTCTTCCTGCCGTTTATATAGATAAACCCCAGATCATCCCGGTACCCCAAGTCTCCGGTTTTAAGGTACCCATCTTCGGTGAACATTTCCGCTGTGGCTTCGGGATTTTCGTAATACCCCAGCATGATGGAGGGAGACTTAATGGCAATTTCCCCGATACCCTCCGGGGTTTTATCGATGATCCGCACATCCGTGTATTTAACCGGAAGCCCCACAGATACGTTGTTCTTATGCCAGGGGGTATTCACACTGACCAGGGGGCTGTTTTCACTCATCCCATAGCCATGTACTATGTTGAACCCCAAGGAGTCAAAGAAATCCGCGGTTTTGGGATTGAGCGGCCCGCCGCCGGCAACCATTATGCGTATTGAGGCAAGACCTGCCTTCTTACGGATGAACTTAAACACCCTTTGACCAAAGACGAAATTTCCCTTCTTGGCTTCGGCAAGGGCGATTTTTCGTAAGCCGTTGAGCGGTACCCGGAGTATACCCGGCAGTTTCTGGTACCCCTGATCAATGGCGGCCATCACCTTATCGTAGAGCAGGGGCACGGCAATGAGGAAAGTTCCCCCGGCGTCCCGGATATCGTCAATGACCACCTTGCCGACCAGTTTTTCCACGATAATAGTGGCGGCCCCTGCGGACAGCGGAGCCATAAAGGAACAGGTGGTGGGATAGGTATGATGCAGGGGCAGCACATTGATGAACACATCGGTATTATAGGCCCGCAGGGACTGGATTGCCGCGCTGGTATTGGCGATGATCCCCTTGTGGTGGAGGGTAACGCCCTTGGCAAAACCGGTAGTGCCGGAGGTAAACACGATTGAGACCGGATCATCCTCGGCCACATCCTCCACCGCCGGAAGGGGCTGCTCACCGGCATTGATCCCGAAGCCTGTATAGGCAGCATCCCCTTCAGTGCCGAAACAAGCCTGGGCATCCAGGGAAATCCCTGTGGACGCGAAGGATGCCGCAAATTCCCGTTTTCGGGAGGAATAAAAGAAGCCCCGTGCCTTGGTTATCTTCAGGATATTACGACATTCCTCTTCAGATACCAGGAAATCAATAGGAACAATGACGAGGCCGGCAATCGCGGCGCCCAGCCACACCGCCATCCATTCAGGCCGGTTTTCCGCCCAGAGCACGACCCGGTCACCCTTGGTAAGCCCTGCTGCGAGAAGCCCCCGGCCTATACGCCGGCTTTCCGCTCCGAGGCGGCTGAAAGACCAGGTGGTAAACTCCTTCTGCTTCCCCGAACGGTAAAAGATAGCGGTTTTATCCTGCCAATGGGCTTCAATATCCTGGAGCCAGGCGATAAAATTCGGATAGGGCATATCCGGCCAGTCGGCAATATAGTCACTAAAATCCAGCATAGGTACATGATAAACAAATTTATCAATTTTGTCGAGTTAGAAAAGCAATAATCATAAAAATGTCCATTTTTGATTCAACCACTTGTTATATCACTATTGTTTGTGGCCTTTATCCGCTGTAATTCCAGAAGGATGTCTAATTGTTTGATCAGATAGTCCTGAAATGAACAGTCGAGTTTTTTAAAGGTGGAGATGACCTGATTCAGTTTAAAATCCTCGATATTGTCAAACATGTTTCCCTGACCTGATTTGAGCCATACCTCGTTGACCCCCAAGGTCATGGAGATGATTTTGATGATACGGTCATTGACCCGGCGGTTTCCTAACTCAATAGCGCCCATATAGCTGTTAGATATTTTTATTTTTTGGGCAAACTGCGCCTGGGTTAGGTCTAAAGCGCGTCGTGTCGCTACTATCCGCTGATTTACTGCTTTGTCTTCGTTGGTCATAAAAACACTGCT
>JAITNU010000214.1 GCA_031290325.1 Treponema sp. | reverse complement strand
GGGAAGAGGGCAGCCATCTCATCCCCGGTTTTAAAGTAGAACTCATCGGTATCAAAGCGCATCCGCTTTTCTTCGCTCCGCTTCTTCTGGGTTGATATGCAGAGGAGGATGTCCTGGGCCGGGGCGTCCCCCCGTTCGAGGTAGTGGATGTCATTGGTAATGACCAGGGGAATACCCGTCCGTTTCGCAAGCTCAATGATCCTGGGATTCGCCTTTTGTTGAATTCCCAGCCGGTGATCCTGGAGTTCCAGATAAAAGTTCTCCGCCCCCAGGATCTCCTGGAACCACCGGGCACGCTTTTCCGCGCCATTGAGGTTCCCATCCAGGAGCAGGCTGGGGATCTCCCCGGCCACGCAGGCGGAAAGTCCGATGAGTCCCTCATGGTATTGCACGAGGAGTTCCTCATCGATCCGGGGTTTATAATAGAAGCCTTCGGTATAAGAATACGAAGACAGTTTTATCAGGGTCTGGTACCCCTCGCCGTTTCGTGCCAGGAGCACCAGATGGTAGTATTTGTTGCCATGTTCAGAACCGGATTTTTTGAACCGGGAACCAGGGGCCATGTAGAACTCGCTCCCGATAATGGGGTGGATCCCCCGTTTTTCGCAGGCATCCCGGAATTTCAGAACCCCGAACATATTGCCGTGGTCGGTGATGGCCAGATGCTTCATCCCAAGGGAAGCGGCCTTGTCCGCAAGGGCTTCCACTGATGCGGCGCCGTCTAAAAGTGAATAATCCGTATGGACATGGAGGTGAACAAAGTCGGTCATGGGATCATACTACCCGTAAAGCCCCTGGTTTGTGAAGCTATGGTTCCCCCAGTTACCCCGGCGATCCTGCGTATCCCGCAGGACCGGATCCCGGCCACGGGACGCCAGGGTTTTTCTGAGGAGCCTGAGAAAATCCCGGCGGCTTATTTCCTCAGCCCCCAGGCTTTGGAGATGCGCGGTGTGGACCTGGCAGTCGATAAAGGCAACTCCATCGGAAAAAAGGTGTTGTGCCAGGGTGAGAAAGGCCGCTTTAGAAGCGTTGGACCGCTCTGCGAACATGGATTCCCCGAAGAAGGCCGCACCCAGCCGTATGCCGTAACAGCCGCCCACAAGTTCCCCGTCCTGATAACTTTCCGCCGAATGTGCCCAGCCCAGGCAATGCAGTTCCGTATACGCGGCGATGATGTCCCCGGTAATCCAGGTACCCCCTTGACCGGGCCGGTATATTTCAGCACAGCCCTGGATGACACCGGCAAAATTTCGATCCAGGGCACAGGCAAAGTCCCCTCGTTTGAAGACCTTTTGCATTGATGAGGAGATATGGAGCTTTTCCGGGAACAGCACAAAACGCGGGTCCGGGGACTGCCAGAGTATGGGGTCTTCCTGATTATACCAGGGGAATATACCCTGCTCATAAGCGGAGAGGAGCATCCCCGGCGAGAGGTTCCCCCCCACCGCGATGATATTACCAGGCTTCCGGTCCGGAGCAGGAAAGAAAAAACGCTGGTATTCGTTGAGATAGGGAAAATCGGGATCAGGCCCGGGAGACCTTCGATCCCTCACCATAACCTCAAGTAACGCCAGTCCATCGCCGGCTCAGATAAGCACTTCGGCAGCAGCCCCCCGGTCGAGCACCCTGATGCGGTACTCACCGTCTTGCCAATCTGCCTGCGCCGCGCCCCCTTCGCTTAAGCTGCCGAAGAGAACCTCATCCACAAAGAAGGACTTTATCCGCTCTTCAATGACCCGCCCCACATTACGGGCGCCGAATTCCCGGCTGTACCCGTCTTCCGCTAATTGGTCCACACAGGCCTCGCTTATATCGAGGTGTACCCCTTTCTCTGCCAACTGTTCTTTGAAGCTCTCCAGTTCCTTACGAACAATGGAGACCATGATCTCCTGAGAGAGATGGCCGAACCGGACCACCACGTCCAGGCGGTTTCGGAATTCCGGGGTAAAGGCCTTTTCCACTGCCCCGTTTACTGCGGATTCATCGACGATCCGTTCCCCAAAACCGATGAGACTCTTACCGATGTCCCGGGCGCCGGCGTTACTGGTCATAATGAAGACCACATTCCGAAAATCCGCCTTCCTGCCGTTATTGTCCGTGAGGGTGGCATAATCCATGATCTGGAGGAGGATATTGTAAATATCCGGGTGGGCTTTTTCAATTTCATCCAGGAGGACCACACTATGGGGTTGCTTCCGTACCGCATCGGTGAGAAGCCCCCCCTCTTCATACCCCACATACCCCGGCGGCGAGCCGATGAGCCGTGAAACCGTATGCTTTTCCTGGTACTCACTCATGTCGAAGCGGTGCATGGGCACCCCCAGGATATCCGCGAGACTCCGGGCCAATTCAGTTTTACCAACCCCTGTCGGGCCTACAAAGAGAAAATTCGCCACCGGCTTGTTTCCCGACCGGAAACCGACCCGGGACCGTTTGACCGCCTGGACCACTGCCCGCAGCGCCTCATCCTGGCCGAAGATCCGCGCCCTAAGCCGCGTCTCCAAGGTACGGAGCTTGTCCTTTTCACTTTCTCCCACCGAGCGTTCCGGGATCCGGGCTATCCGGGCAACCACGGTTTCAATTAAAGGCAGATCTATGTCGATGATTTCCGGCTCCTCCTTTGCCAGGCTCATACGCTTCGCATTTTTCTGGACCTCGTCTTTTTCCCCTTCAGCCCGCTTGAACGCCTCGATCCGGGCAAAAGCCCCGGCCTCGTCGATCACGTCAATGGCCTTATCCGGGAGCCGTCGTTCTGTGATAAACTGGGCAGAAAGCCGCACCGCCCCTTCCACCGCTTCATCATGGTAGCGGACCTTATGGTACTCCTCATACTTTGAGGTAAGCCCCTTGAGGATGGCAATAGCATCCCCCTCAGTCGGTTCCTCAATGTCGATCTTCTGAAAACGCCGGGAAAGGGCACGATCCTTATCAAAAAACTTGCTGTATTCCTCGTGGGTCGTGGACCCAATGCAGCGAATCCTCCCCGAGGTAAGGGCAGGCTTGAGGAGGTTCGATGCGTCCAGGGCACTCCCCGAAACCGACCCGGCTCCCACGATGGTATGTATCTCATCGATAAAGAGAATGGCCCGCTCTTTCTTGAGCATTTCCTCAATCACCCGCTTAATCCGTTCCTCAAAATCCCCCCGGTACTTGGTACCTGCCACCAAGGCGCCCATATCCAGGGAAAAAATGGAAAAATTCTTGAGCGTAGGAGGCACCTTACCAGCCACAATACGCTGGGCTAATCCCTCAGTGATGGCGGTCTTTCCCACCCCCGAATCCCCCACATGAACAGGGTTGTTCTTGAACCGTCTGCAGAGCACCTGGATGGTCCGGTCCAACTCAACTTCCCGGCCTATGACCGGCTCAAGCCGCCCCTCCCGTGCCAGGGCGGTGAGTTCCGTGGCATACCGATCCAGGGCACTCCGTTTATTACCCCTGGCCTTTTGGGAAGCATCCACACCCTCATCTTCAAAAGCCCCGTCTTTCCCCTCTTCCTCTCCCTGGCCCCGGTTTATTTTAGTATAGGCAAAGGTCTGTTCACCCTCCCCATCCATACCGTGGGAGAGCATATTGAGGAGTTCCAGCCGCTTTACCCCGAGTTTGCGTAAATAATAGGCGCAATAGTTCCGTTCCTCATCGTAAAGGGACACCAAAATATCAGCCACATCCAGGATTTGTTTCTGGGAAGACTGACTTTGAAGCACCGCCCGTTCAATAACACTCTGAAAACCGACCGTTTGGGTCGGTTCCGTGGCGCCCATTATAGGAACCTTCTGTTCAAAGTAACTTTCCATACCATGTTTAAGCTGCTCAAGGTTTGCACCACAAGCGGAAAGTATGGACTGGACCTCATCAAAGGCCAAGGCTGCATATAGTATATGTTCTGGAGTCAGGTACTCATGGTTTCGTACCTTAGCCTCATTATAGGCGGCATTTATAATGGCCTGCACATGCCCACTGATCTTCATTTTACATACTCCGACACGTTCAATTTAAGTATATACTCCTCAAAACCGAAAAAAAATCTCACAAGAACTCCACTCTGAACCGCATAAAAATCCTTACTAATTAGATTATACTATTAAATTGCATAAATATAAAATGCGTTTATTCAAATTTGTTCAATAATACACCGAAGCGGAAATTCGTGCTGCCTGGCCAGGTTATGGACCTGCTCAACCTTGGTTTTAGCTATATCCCAGGGGTATTGCCCCACAATACCCCGTCCTTTCCGGTGTACATCCAGCATAATCCGGTTTGCGTCTTCCTCATTCTTATGAAAGATCAGAATCAGGACATCGACCACAAAATCCATAGTGGTAAAATGATCATTCAAGAGGATGACCCGGAATTCCTCTGGTTCCTTGAGCTGTTCCTTTTTCTGGGCCTTTGGTTTCGTTCCATTTTTCAAATGTACCGGCATATTTCCAACCTTATGGTATTTTAGGATATAGTAAAATGATGAAGAAGACAATGGGGACGTATCAAAATATACAAATAAATCGCCTGGATACTTGCATTTCCCCGGTATTTTGTAGTATATTAGATAAATAGGAGCCGAATGTTCGGGCCCATAGCTCAGTTGGTTAGAGCTGCGGACTCATAATCCGTAGGTCCCTGGTTCAAGTCCAGGTGGGCCCAGTTTATATAGAGCAAAATCGAAAAAAAGTTCAGAATCGTGTGGCATCGTGCATTTATGGTGCACGTATTTTTTCTCTATTTTGGAGGAAATTTATGCCCAGACCTCAGAGTCCCTTTGTTATCCAAAGGCGGAAAGATTCAAAAACATTTATCGTGACTATAAATCCGACCTCTGGTTTACGGCTAGGATATGTCAGGAATGGCACCGAAAGAGTTTCCAGAATCTACCTTCTGAACTTGCTCAGTATCATTTGAGCGTCTCAGACGCTCAGGAAGATTCAGAGATGCAGTGGTATGGGCATTAAAAGCAATGATCGAAAGTATACCTGCACCCTTCAAGAAAACGGGCGAATGATTTTACCCGGAACCGAAAGATGCCTTCTTGTTATGTATCGCCTCTTTTCAATAATTTTTTACGGTTATTTACACAAGCAGTAACAATACTTTTTACTTTGTATTCTAAAGATTCTAAAACAACAAAATCATCTGGAATTATTTCAAAAAACTCAGAGTCATGGGTTTTTATTACTATTTTCTTTATTATAGGTTTTTCTTCTGATGCTTTTTGCATTAAAGCAATAACCTCTGAAACAGACTCATTTTTTCTCTGAAATCTTATTCCTGTTAACCCATCTACAGAAGAGTAAATACCATCTAACCCTTTATTACGTTCAACAGGGACAGCATTTATTGAAATGATAAAATTTTTAATTTCATTATCAAGATTATAAAATTGCTGATATTTACCGTCCTTGACCGCCGATTTAGAGACGTGATAATCCTTTTTCCGTTTATT
>JAITNU010000201.1 GCA_031290325.1 Treponema sp. | reverse complement strand
CAGCAGGCTCAACAACTCCTGACCATCGAGAACGCGATTCGGGAACAGCTTCCCGAAGGACTCATAGAGCGGATCACCGGCGCGGATGTCAAGACTATACGGAAAGTTAAGGCGCGGTTGAAAAAGGCCGGTGTATAGGACCGTGTGCTCACCAGCATGGGCTGCAATGAACGCGAGTGTTCTGTCTTCTTTTCCTCGGGGGTTAAAATGCTTTCTGACATTTTTCCAAGGTGCTTTCCCGCAGGGCAGCTTCGAGTAATTCCTCAAGCTCAAGCTGCTCATAGCGTCGCCCCGCTTCGTTCACATCCCCCCGCAGGATCGGGTGGGGCGGACTGAAGAGGACGCAGCAATCTTCGTAAGGCAGAATCGAGGTTTCGTAGGTTCCGATGGATTCTGCCATGCGAATGATCCCTTCCTTGTCCATGCCGATGAGGGGCCGGAAGATAGGCAGGCTTATCCGGCTGCCGGTGCAGGTGATGTTTTCGATGGTCTGGCTCGCCACTTGCGAGAGGCTCTCTCCGGTGATGAGACACTTGTCCCCCCGGCGTGTTGCCAGAGTCTGGGCACATTCCATCATGGCCATCCGCAACAGTACCGTGGTCCAGGCTTCGGGGGCGCGCTCTTTTATCCGCATCTGCACCTGGGTAAAGCCAATGGTCGTGAGCCGTATCCCCTGGGAATACCGGCCCACGATTTCCGCAAGGCGCACTACCTTTTGCCGGGCCTCCTCGGAGGTGTACGGATAGGCATGAAAATAAACTGCATCAATGCCCATGCCCCGGGATGCCATCATATACCCCGCCACCGGAGAATCAATGCCACCAGAGAGGAGGAGGAGTCCCCGTCCGGCGCTTCCCACCGGCAGCCCCCGCCGGCCCTTTCTGCCGGTTCCGTAGATATATGCCTTCTCCCGGATTTCAACGGTGATGAGCTCCTGGGGTGTATGAACATCCACTTGTAAACCAGGAACAGCCTCCAAAATCGCGTGTCCCCCCTCACTTCGTATCCCGTAAGAATCCAGGGGGAATCCTTTATCCGTCCTCCGGGCCTCAAGCTTAAAGGTCCGGCCTCCCTGTTCAAAAAACGCCCTTCCCGCTTCCACACAGCAGCGAAGGACCGCCTCTACGGTTTTTTCGCAGGTCCTGGTTTTTGCCCACCCCGCTATGCCCAAGAGGTGGTCCAGGACATCCTCAACTTGTTCCGTTACCCCTTCCTGGCAGTGTACAAAAAAGCGGCCATTGGTCATTTCAACCTGTGCGCCGGTAAGCTGGAGCATGGACAGCAGGTTCCGTTTGAGGATATTTTCAAAGACCTTCCGGTTTTCCCCTTTCAGGCTGAGTTCCCCTGGTTTCAGCAAATAAGTCACCATCATGTATGCTATTATAATGTATTGAGGATTTCCCTGATAGCTTGGGTTAATGCCCCAATATCCTCTGTGGTTGTAGACCAGCCTTGAGAAATACGGATACCTTCACGTCTCGTGCGCTCGTCTACGCCCATGGCCACGAGTACGGGCCGTTCCTGCTGTGAGGAGGAACAGGCGGAACCGGTGGAGACTGCGAAGCCCTGGTCATCCAAAGCCCGGACCATCACTTCCCCGGGGAGGTCCTTAAAGGCAGCCTGTACTATCCAGGGTGAAAACCAGCGGTCCTGCCGGTCCTGGGGGATAAGGGTACACCGGTCCATGCCCCTGAGCGCGGCGATAAAGGTTTTCCAGCGACAACGTGCCGCTTCGTATTCGGTCTTGACTATCTCAGGGAGCGCCCGCCGTTCGAGGCAGGCCGCCAAGGCAACGGCTCCGGCGGTGTTCTCCGTTCCCGGCCGTATGCCCCCCTCTTGACCACCCCCGGTATAGATGGGGTCCAGGGGCTTACGCAGGTAGAGGAGGCCGATACCACGAGGGCCTCCCAGTTTGTGGGCGCTGATCGACGCGGAATCCAGGTCCCAGCCTGGTATATCCACGGGAATCTTGCCGATAGCCTGCACCAGGTCACTATGAACATGGATCGGCGCCCCACCCCGTGCCCTGATGAGGCGAACCAGATTCGGTATATCCATCACAGCGCCGGTTTCGTTATTAAGCGCCATGATCGCGGCAAAACGGGTCTCAGGATACTTATCCAGGGCCTTTTCCAGGCTTGCAGGGCTGACCCTCCCGTCCTTTTCCACCCCAATGGAACCGATTTGTTTCCCAAGCCGCTCCAGGACCAGACAGTTCTCCCGCACCGAGGGGTGCTCAACCGCTGAAGCGAGGAGCCAGGCTGCCTGTTTTCGCAGCGCCATGGAATGAAGGGCCAGCGCGTTTGATTCGGTTCCGCCGGAGGTGAAATAGAGCTGCTTTGAAGACACCCCCAGTACTGCAGCACAACGGGAACGGGCAGCTTCCAGGATCGCCTTGGCCTGCCGGCCCTCACGGTGGAGGGAGGAGGGATTTCCGAAAGCAGCTATACTTTCAACACCAAAGGAATCGGGAATGGCGGTAGCGGCCCAATCAAAATAGTACCGTCCGGCGGAATTGTCTTCTGTATTACTACTCTTATGCCCGTGCATCTGCGTATGTTTTAACCCGCCGATTCATGAAGTGGAGTATCGAAAAAAAACCAATCCCCACCAGGTAAGCCGTACTGAGTAGTACCAGAGAGTGAACTCCCTGTACAGTAACCGATAAAAAAACCAATCCCCCCAGGATGAGCTGTAATCCGTATAAAACCCCGTCTACACCCCGGGCACTAAGTCCCAAATTCAAAAGCTTGTGATGAACATGAAACCGGTCCGGGCTGTCGATCCGCCGTCCGTCCCGGATACGACGCCATATCGCAGCAATGGTATCGAAGATGGGAATGATCAAAAGCGCCGCGGCATAGGGCAGGGGCAGCGCCGAATAGCCGTTCCCCCCCTTATCAATGAGGGGCAGCAGGGCCAGTATAAACCCGAGGAATTGGCTTCCCCCATCGCCCATGAAGATCTTTGCCTTGGGAAGGGGGAGGTTAAACACGAGGAAGCCCCCGATAGCCACGGTCAGGCAGATGCCCAGCAGCGCCGCAGAACCGGTATTTCCCAGGATTACCAGAATGCCTGCATAGCTCAGGGCGATGAGAGCGGAAATGCCTCCGGCCAGGCCATCCACCCCATCAAGCAGGTTGATGGCATTGGTCAGTCCGACTATCCAGACGAAGGACAGGGGATACCGCATCCAGTTCAACTCGGATAAAAAACCAATATCAAAAAAGAAAAGCCGGTGAAAGGTATAGTCCGGGATGACCACACAGAGGGCGGCGATAATCTGGATCAACAGTTTATGCCGAGGCGCCAGGGCACGAAAATCATCATAGACCCCGGCTATCAGGATGAGGATGAAGGAAAGGAGGACCGGTAAAAACCGGATTCCGAGATGGACTTCAGGGAATTTGAAGGTGATAATAAAGGCGATTATGATAAACACCGGGACAAAGCCTGCTCCCCCCAGACGGGGAATATTACCGGTATGGATTTTCCGTTCATTGATTCTATCGTACCATGCTTTTTTATGAGACAAGCGGAGCATCAGGGCGACTGCTACCAGGGATGCAGCAAACGTACAAATAATAATACCTATTCTCAGCATAAAACAACTCCCTTGGGATTTTGAAAATCTATCATGAAAAACAGCTCACTTGATATGATCTATATTCTTATTTTACGATAATATCTATACACCTATAATATAGCACAAAATACAGAGAAAAAACAAAGATATAGCAATAAAAATACGAGATTTTTTGCTTTATTACAGGAACCCTTGATCCTTTCCACCTCTTTTTGTACACTCGGTCCAAGAGTACACTACCATGATGCAGGGGCTTCCGTAATTTTCCGCGTTGTGCTAGAATAAAGATTAGGCGATACTAGCTCACCTGGATAGAGCAGCTGCCTTCTAAGCAGCAGGTAGGGGGTTCGAGTCCCTCGTGTCGCGGAGGTATTTCTTAAAAGAGGTGGCCATATCATTGCAGGATATGCTCGTAACTGTTTTTAGTTCCGTCGCTCAATTTGGGCTGCTGAATATCCAAAGCCTCGGCAGGCATCTTTTGGGATAAACCTCCGGGCTCATTAAAGGGCATTTCGGCCAAGGCTTCTTTAAAGAGCCTTTCACTCGGTCACTGGAATTGTTCTGAAAAAATGACGGGCCGTGATCAAAAACCTATCCGGTGCAACGCCTCAAGCGTGTCGGAAAGATACTGCTTACGAACATGTTCCAGGGATTGATTCAGCATCGTGGCCATATCTTGAGTCAATTTGGCGACCAGATCCTTCTTCTCGTCGGTCATGGCGGTTTCCGGCTTGAAAAGTTCATAGACCTCAATATCCAGAGCACCGGCCAGCTTTACCAGCGTCAAAGGAGATACCCATCCCTTCCCCGTCTCAATGTCAGAAAGAAAATTGGTGGAAATATCGAGTTTTTCTGCTAATTTGACCTGAGACCAGGCCCGGCGGGTACGGTATCGCTTGATATTGATGCTCAAAATCCGGCGTAATTCCTGTTCATTCATGGATCCATCCTTAATGACCAACACTACGTTCATACAAGGTCGTCTTTCAGGCGACTTTTACGATATTGTGCCCTGTTATTGATAAAGGGGCAAACAGTTAATAGGAATTAATGTATCCGTTATTATTGGTATTATATTATTATATTGAGTAGTATTTCGCTATGGGTTAATGCAGGCGATTGAAATGATCCTGTTTTGTGCGTTTTTTATGCAAAATCGCTTGACTTTGTATACCATATTCAGTAACTTGAAAAAGTGTAATGAATTTATTACGCGGGAATAGCTCAGTGGTAGAGCGCCACCTTGCCAAGGTGGATGTCGCGGGTCCGACTCCCGTTTCCCGCTTTTTTTTATTTTTTCTATTTTTTCTATAAGCCCCGGATAAACCACGAAAAAACCGATTGAAACCAGCCGATGAAGGCGCCCAAAATGGCGCCGAACAGGTTGATCCATTTAAGCTGATTTGCCATGACATCCAGTACAATATGTTCCACCTTGAGCATATCCAGAGCATCGATCCGTTCCGAGACCAGGGTCCGTACATTGATCGTTTCCAGGGCAGGGTCTAGCTCTTTGTCCACAAGGCCGAGGAGGGCGCCACATAACAGGGCATCCAGCCGCTCCTTACGCGTTCTGTCAATCGAAAAAAGAACCTCAAGACTCAAATCCTCGTGCTTTTCCAGGACTTTTTTGAAAAAACGACGCATCAACGACGCTTCCCCAGAGGCGTTCTTCCGTATCAGGACAAGCAGGTTCCGGCCCAGTTCCAGCAGGTCCTCAGTGCTGAGGAGGTCTCTCAGGGGCTTATCCACGCTGGTCATCACCAGGTCCAGGATAAACTGCACGAGCCGGGGATCCGGTTCTTTGGCAGATACGAAGGCCGAATCAAGGGAGAAGCCGATGAGACGCCGGCGTATCGCCTCATCCTTGAACAAGTGGTCCAGTTGCTCAATAAGGTCATCAATGATTTCGGACATACGGTCATAGATGGCCTTGTCGTATTGTCCGGCGGAAATAAAGAAACGCTGGAGGGAGTTGAGTTTGTTGAGCACCTGAGCAAGAAAGAGCTTGCCCTGGGTTTCAAGTTCCTCGTGGATTTCCGCTTTTTTAAGGAACCGGATACATGATTCGGTGATCCGGGGATAGGCGTTTTCAAGCACAGGGACCAGGGATTCCAGGCGCTTCTGGTCCATCGGTGTTCTGAGGAGAAACCTCCCCAGGGTATTCCTCAGCCTTTCCATCTGCTCCGCTCCGGCCAGGTCCCGGATACTCAGGTTGAACATGCCGCGGTCCGCCGCGTGTTCAAGCAGGGCTGTCATAAAGGTATCCATCAGGGTATCAAACATAGGAGCATCATGGAAAAGCGCCGCCGGAAATTCCTGGTTTAGGAGGGATGCTAAGGGAGAAGCAAGGACTTTCTCAGTATACCCGGCTATTGAAGCGGTAATGCCCTGCCGGATATCCTCCCGTGCCAGGCGCTGCCTGAGTATGTCCGGGGTCAGGAGATCCCGTTCCACCATACGGCCTATGCTGTCCGCCAGCTCATGGCGCTGTCGGGGCAGTATACCTGGCGTAAAAGGAAGGCGCATACCAAAGAGCCGTACCTCTTTAAGAGGCCGGAAAAGCATTTTTATAGCCACCGCATTGGTGATATATCCGATAATCGCCCCGATAAACGGGGGGACTAGCCATATTAGTACATTTTTCATTGGATCATAAACTCCGCCGCAGTTCCAGCCTGTGCTTCATTATCGTAAATATCAACTACCACTTCCCTGAGCCAGCCCCGGTAATTACCTTCCACCAAAACCCAGAATTCGCTCTCCGCCTGGTTTGCTACAAACCGGCGTTCAATAATCCGGACAATGGACCCCCGCCGCAGATAGCCCTGGGAACCCCCCTCCAGCTCAGGTTCATCCACCACTTGGGTATACGAAGCGCTGACAACCCCATACCCTATGACCGAACGGGATAGGGGATAGGTCAGGGGCGGTACGACCGGAAAATCGCCGGAAGTGGTGCGGTTACAGGCATATAAGAGTACAACGCAGATCAGCAGAAGAGGAAAGATACGGACTTGACGAACATAAAAAGGAACTACTACTCTCATTACATGAAAAATATATACGGTTTTGCCTTTTTAGTCAGTATCTTTTTCGTTTTTTTTATCCCCATGAGGATGCAGGCTGAAACTTCTCAGGCCCTTCCCCCTGCAAAAGGTTCCTATACCCTTTCAGTGGCTACTTCCTTTGGGTTTTTATGGGGCCAGAGTGAAGAGATTGTCTATAAAGCATTATATAAGGATGATTACACCAGTCAGTTACTATGGGATATGAAGCCCCTGCTCTATGTTGGCGCCTCCCTGGACTTTTCCCTTCCCATGAAACACCTGGCTTTCTTTGTGGGCTTTTCGTCGAAATTCGGCATTCCCGCTCAAACCGGAATCATGGAAGACCGGGATTGGCAGTCGTCGAGCCCTGAGCTGACCGATTTTTCTTCCCACGATAATAATACCCATAGCGCCGTTCTGCTCGACGGTTCCCTCGGCCTGTCAATACCGCTGGGTTCAAAGTTGCTGCTCAAGGTAGCGTATGCAGGCCTTTCATACATGTACTTTTCCTGGACCGCCCAGGACGGTTTTGGCCGGTACGCAGACTCGAATTGGGTAGAAAAACCCTATTCCGGCCCGGTGATTGACTACATCCAGAGCTGGCTCATCTTTTCCCCCGGCATATCCCTGTATGCTCCCCTGGTCATTGGAAAAAAGATTCTTTCCCTGGAAGCATCGTTCCGCATAGGCCCGGTGGTTTTTTGCAACGACCAGGATGATCATCTTACCACCAAGACACGATACAACGATTATATGTCTGGAGGCCTCTTTCTTGAACCCAGGCTGGAGTTTGCCTTTTCACCCTGCCGATGGCTGAGTATATCGCTCCATGGGGCCTACCGGTCTATCAGCGGAGTCCGCGGTGCGACGTATCGTACCTTCTCCGGTGCCAGTTCTAAGTTCACCACGCCAGATGCCGGAGTTGGATATGCGGTGTGGGACACAGGCCTTTCCCTCACAATCCGGTTTTAGGAAGAGTTCTATGAGCATTTGGTCGATTTCTACCAGACCCCCATAGAACTCTGTTAAAATTAAAAATACATCTTATACAGAACCATTACGAAAATGAGCAGGCCAATTAATACAGCCCAATAAATAACCGTGCTTTTATTCATATTAGTTCTGCCGTCATGCCAAGCAAGGTGAGGATTGCGCTTTGTTGCAGCATTTCCAAAATAGTCATATTAGCCCCTTCAGGTCAGTTTGTTCAAACTGGCACAATATATCGTGGACATCTTGAGTGCTTTTAGCTGCCCGTATTTTTGCAAGCACCTGCGAATTAAGCAAAGGCTGAATGAGTATATGACTGCACCGGAATGTTGAAGGATACCAAGAATAACACCAATGACCAAAGCCACCAGTAACGATACTCCAAAGAGTTTCCAAAAAAGAGACCAAAATTTGTCCATATTAGGAATTCCCATGAATTGGCCGACTGTTTTTGCTTTTATCTATAAAGAACCCTGCAATCGACCAAATAAAACTACAAAAAGTTCCGATAACAAGCGGCATCATCAGACCGAAAGCAAATCCTTCTGATAAAGCGCTTGCAAGCGGTAAACCAGATACACCAGCATATAGAGCTTTTCCTAAAAACCCCACAACAGCAGATACTACTAATAGTATTCTAACTATTTTGACAAAAGTATCCATACACTAATCCTCCATCAATATTTTTATTCCCCGCATAAGCCGGAGAGGAAATTAAAATAAGAGCAAGGGGAAAGGAGGTATCAGATGCGGAGTTTTAGAAGAATGTTATTTCTTAAATCGCTGTACTGTGTTTTTGTACCAGCGATAATGGATGATTTAGAATAAGGCTTTTCGTTAATCAGTGAGTCTAATAGAGAAGCGAGACGTTGAAAACCTATTCGCAATGGGGAAAATCGGGTGCTACCTGATTTGGTAATAATTATCGATTCCTCAGCCGGATGTTGGATAAAAAAGTTTTCCAAAGAACCAAAAATTTTGTCCTGCGTCTTGTTTGCTATCTCGGATTTAACCGCATGGAAAGGTTCCACCACCGCAAATGAGCATGTTCCCAGTACGGAAAGAGCGGTATAAGCCATTACAATGAGACAAAATAACCTTTTTTGTGCAAACCATACCATACCCATAACTATACCATAAAGCAAAATTTTTTACAAGTGGGTATTTAAGTAAAAAATACCGCTATTAGATTTTTCCATAACCACACCGCAGGGATGTTTTTATGCTCTTTCCCTGCTCTGCGGTTACATGTGTTATATTCCAGCTTTTTCCCTGATATACTGCCGAGCCTTGATCGCGTATTCCAGGGGATTGGCCTTGGCAGGGTCCTGTTCAGCCTCCACCACCCACCAGCCCTCGTAGCCTGCGTTTTTGAGTTCAGTAAAAACAGGGGTAAAATCGACACAGCCGTCCCCAGGTACGGTGAAGACCCCCTCCTTCACTGCCTTGAGGAAGGACCATTTTTCCTGCACCGCCTGTTCCCGGAGGGGAGCGCGCATGTCCTTGAGGTGTACATGGCGGATCCGCTTGATCCACTTCCTCAGTACCCCCAGGGGATCCTCCCCGGAAAATACCAGGTGCCCTGTATCGTAGAGGAGTCCCAGCAGTGCAGGATCGGTGTGCTCCATGAGCCGGTCGATTTCAGCGGTGGTCTGGACCCCGGTTCCTATATGGTGGTGATAGGTGAGCTTCATCCCCTTTTCAGCGGCCAGTGCGCCCAACTTGTTCAGACCCTCGGTAAGGTTTTCCCATTCCTTATCGGTGAAAACAGGTTTTGCGTCAAAAACCGGCTTGTCCTGTCCCTGAATCGAGTGGCCCTGTTCTGCTGCGCCAATAACCCTGGCCCCTACCGCGTAGAGAAAGTCCCGGTGCTTGATAAAAGCAGCCTCGGTTTCTTCGTAGGCCCGGGTGGTCAAAAATGAACTGAACCAGGCATTGCAGATGGTGAGTCCCCGGAGTTTCAGGGCCTTGTTGAGGACCGCCGGGTCCTTCGGGTACTTGTTCCCCACCTCGCTACCAGAGAACCCTGCCAGGGCCATTTCGCTGACACACTGCTCAAAGGGTAGCTCCCCTCCCAGTTCCGGGAGGTCATCGTTGGTCCACCCGATAGGGGCTATAGCTAAACGTATCTCTTGCATGGTTTAAAATTTCCTCGTTTTTACAACCTCGGCGGCCATACTCCTGGCTGCGGCTTCCACTTCGGGATTGGTGGAAACCTGGGCCGTACCGACCCGCCACCAGGATTCATAACCCCTGGTCATGGACTTGGGGCTTGTCTTCACATCAATGAGCACCGGCCCCTTGGCGGCCAGGGCTTCCTTGACCGCCTGAGCCAGTTCATCCACGGTCCGCGCCCGAAGCCCCAAGGCCCCCCAGCTTTCGGCATTTTTAGCGTAATCCACCTGTACCGAGGCGCCATCCAGTCGTCCACTCTGGGCGTCCCGGGTTTTCCATTCGTTGCCGAAGTGGACTATCCCCTGGCTGTGCTGGAGGTTGTCGATACAGTGGAACCCCGCGTTGTCCAGGACCACGATGATGATCTTCTTCCCTTCCTGAACCGCGGTCAAAAGTTCGGTGTGGAGCATGGTATAGGCCCCGTCTCCGACAATGGCCACCACTTCCCGGTCAGGCCTGGCGATTTTGACCCCCAGGGCTGCGGCGATTTCATAGCCCATGCAGGAGAACGCGTATTCCATGTGATAGGTGTCTCGTACCCGAATGCGCCATACCCGCTGCATATCCGAGGGAATGGACCCCGAACCGGATACCACGATCCCGTCCTGGGGCAAGAGCCGGTCGTTGAGTTCCCCCAACACCCGGACCTGGGAAAGCAGGGGCGAGCCATCGGGAGCCGGATCAGCATCCTCGTGGTAAAGCCGGTCTACCTCGGCCTTCCACTCGTCCCTGACCGCCTTGATCCGGTTCCCCCAGGTGGATGTATAACCTGGCGCCGCAGTATTTAAGGCTTCCAGCATGAGTTTCGCGTCGGTGATAATGGGTTCAGCGTTCATCTTGTAGGCGTCAAAGGGGGCGATGTTGATCCCCAGGATGCGGCAGGCGGGATTCTGAAACAGCCACTTGGAACAGGTGGTAAAATCCCCCAGACGGGTCCCCACTGGGATGATCAGGTCCGCTTCTTTGGCCAGCTTGTTCGCCGCGAGGCTTCCGGTTGTCCCGATGCCGGAAAGATTATAGGGGTTATCCCAGAGAATCGTACCCTTCCCGGCCTGGGTTTCCCCAAAGGGGATGTGATAGGTTTGACAGAACTGTTCAAGGGCCGCCCCGGCGCCGGAAAAACGCACCCCCCCGCCGCAGATCACCAGGGGCTTCTTCGCTGCCTTGAGCAGAGCCGCAGAGCGTTCAATCTGGCCCGGCGTGGGAATCCGCCGCTCAATATGATGCACCCGCCTGGCAAAGAATACTTCGGGGTAATCGTAGGCTTCTCCCTGCACATCCTGGGGCAGGCACAGGGTAACCGCTCCGGTTTCCGCCGGATCCGTGAGCACCCTGAAGGCGTTGATCAGGGCGGACATGAGCTGTTCCGGACGATTGATCCGATCCCAGTAACGGCTCACCGCCCGGAATGCGTCTCCCGAGGTTTTGGTATAATCATGGGGGATTTCCACCTGCTGCAGGACCGGATCAGGCTGCCGGCAGGCGAACACATCTCCAGGCAGGAACAGCACGGGGATATGATTTGCCGTGGCGGTTCCTGCGGCAGTAACCATGTTGAGCGCCCCCGGTCCGATGGAACTGCACACCGCCATTATGCGGTGCCGGTTGTTCTGTTTGGCAAAGCCCATAGCGGCATGGGCGCCCCCCTGTTCATTCTTGGCCTGGTAGAATGGCAAGGGGTTCTGCTTGGCGGCCAGGGCTTCCCCCAGCCCAACCACCACCCCATGCCCGAAGATCCCGAACACACCGGCGACCAATTTGATCTCCTCGCCGTCCACTTCGATATACTGATTATCCAAAAACCGCAGCAATGCCTGGGCTGTGGTCAAACGTATTGTTTCTTCCATATATAATTCCTTTAACTCCTAACTTTTCTTAGGTTGCCAGATCGCCTCTTGGGGGCCGGTAACCCACTGGTGTTCCTCCGTAACGTACTGAGGGCCGTAATGGTTCCCCTCAAGATGACGGATCACCCAGAGATACCACATGGCGTAGCCCGGAGCAGTTACCTGGGGATGATCCTCCCCGTCCCGGATGAGGATAGTGTCCTTGTCCCGGATGATATAGGGAGTGTTCCCAATGGCAGTGAGGCCGAAGCCCTGGGAGGGGAGAAACCGGTAATGGTAAATCTCTGGCTGGGGATGGTGATGAGGCGGGTAACTGGACCATTTCCCCGGCACCCCGATGACTTCCCCAATAACCAGGTTGGATTCCGGCCGGTTCGTATCATCGAAAATGGTCCGTACGATCCGGGTAGAGGTTTCCCGCATGGTCCCTTCACCCCGGAATTCACTGCGACATTCGTCGGGGGTGTAGAGCTTGGAGGCGAAAGGCTTGACGTTATCCGTTGCGGTGTAATACCACTCACAACCGCCCGCCCCGCCTGTGATGTTGACCTGCGTTCCACGAGGAACCGAAAGACACCACGGCGAATAGTCAAAGAGATTGGGCCGTGAAACCGTATGAAAGCCGCCGCTGGTCCACGAAAGCTCTGCGTTGCCGCAGGCCAGAAGCCAGCACTGCTCGTCGTTTTTCTGATGGCTGACATAGCGCTCGCCCTCGTTCACCCGCAACACCCCGAAATCCATGAGCATATCCGCCGTCACCCCGCTTCGGGGGGAAAGGGACGTATACCCTCGACAAAAAGGCGTTTTATGATGTATCTGCATCTTTCATTCTCCTATTATAACGAACGGATTTCGTCTATCCGGATCGGTCTTTTTTCTCTCAAGGATTTCCCGGCGGCCAGCGCAGCGTACATGTTCTCAAGGCCGTCTTCCCCCTTTACCGCCACCGGTTTATCATGCAGCACCGCATCCACAAAGGAAACCATCTCATCCAGGAAGGCGCCCTTATACCGTTCCAGGAAGAAGTACAGGGGCTTCTCGCCGGTAACCCCTGCCTCATTGGAAAGGGTTACCCTATTCGGCAGATCATTTTCCGCCTGAGCCGCGCCTTTGGAACCAAAGACCTCCACCCGCTGATCGTAGCCATAAACCGCTTTTCGTGAATTATCAATAACCCCGATGGCGCCATTGGCAAATTGAAGGGTAACGATGGCGGTATCTACATCCCCTGCCTTGCCGATTTCCGGGTCTACCAGTACCGCGCCCTGGGCATACACCTCGGTAATCTCACTGCCGGCCTGGAACCGGGCCATGTCAAAGTCGTGGATCATCATATCCAGGAAGATACCCCCGGACCCGGCCACGTAAGCCGGCAGCGGTGGCGCGGGATCCCGGGAGGTAATCTTGACCAGGTGCACCGCACCGATTTCCCCGGCCAGGGTATAGTCCCGGATACGCTTGAAGTTATGGTCAAAACGGCGGTTAAAGCCAATTTGGAGTTTAACCCCCGCCTTTTTCACCGCCTCCAGAGCCGCTTTGACCTTGGAAACCGTCAGGTCTATGGGCTTTTCGCAGAAGATATGTTTTCCCGCTGCCGCCGCGGCAATGGTCAAATCCGCATGGGTATCGGTGGAACTGCAAATAACGACCGCCCCTATGGAAGCATCGCTGAGGAGGTCCTGGGGGTTCTTTGAAACAACCTGTGCCCCCAGACTCTTGGCCCAAGCCTCCTGTTCCGCGCTTAATGTTATATCCGCGATTCCTTCCAGCTTCGCCTGGGGTATAAAACGGGCAAGGTTCTCGACATGGATTTTTCCGATCCGGCCTGCCCCGATAATCCCGACATTCAATATGTCTGCCATAGCATCCTCTCTTAATTTATGAAAACGTTTTCAATACTCATTTTATAATACATCACCCCTCAGAATTTGTGAAGCATTTTTTGCCTTTTTTACCATTTTTTTTAATAACCTAAGGTACACATAAGAGAAAAAAATGCAACCTATCACCAATGCCTTTTTCCTGTATATCTTTAATGGTTAAATTCTCCAAAATTGCGTGATTTTACGATTATTTTCCTGGTAAAAAAAATTCTATATTTTTCCCGGTTTTTCGCATTTTCCCTTGACAAAAAAACACCGATTCATCTAGAATACTAATAAAGTATTCTAGGAAATATTCTTTGAATACTGAAGATTACTTGAGACTAATCTTTTCATCCATACTATGGGTGAAAAGTTAGGCATTATTTTTAAGGAGTGTATTATGCACAAAAAATTGGTTTTCATGGCTTTGTTAGCAGGGCTGTGTATTGCGGCATTCGGGCAGACCGACAAGGATTTTAAGATGGGTACTAAGGCGACGGCTTCCACCATTACCAAGTACACGGGTAAGGAAACCGCTGTCGTTATTCCAGGAACCATAAACAAGGTTTCGGTAACGGTGATTGGGCCTCAGGCATTTTACGACACCAAGCTTACCTCAATTACTATTCCCGAGAGCGTAACGACTATTGGGGATTGGGCATTTGGCCTTTGTGCCGGTCTTACCACCGTCACCATTCCCGCCGGTGTAACGACTATCGGGAAAAATGCATTTGCCCGTTGTGCCGGTCTTACCACAATCACCATTCCCGCTAGTGTAAAGACTGTCGGAGACGGAGTATTTGCCGATTGTGCTAAACTTGACCCCGCCGTACGTGCAGACATACAAAAACGATTTGGCGATAAGGTTTTTACTCAAGCCAAATAAAATTGGGAAATGATCCAGAAAGTATGCTGGACCGTTCACGGGTCAAGTTATATATAGCGTATAGCAAGTATAGTATAAGCTGTATTGGGGCCGTGAACGGGTATGCTAGTAGATCGAAAATTCAGACGAGAGGCAACGAAATTCACAAAGAAAGGAAAATAGCCTTGCGGTTATACTTTCTTTACTAAGAAATATCCCACGAACCACACGAAAAAACCGTTCGTGGGATTTTTTTATTATACTGCCCAGATCGTATTCTTCTCATGCCCCATAGCATCCTGGATGCTCAAAACCTTGTCAAGATCGTAAAAAAAGTGCATGATAAGAAAAGACATTAGGCTATAATAGCGTATAGAACCATGCCCTGCGCCGGTGAGGTTCTTGATTCCCATGGAGGCATTATGAAAAAACGAGCGCTCTTCAGTGTGTATGATAAAAATGGCATTATTGACCTGGCATCGTTCCTGGTCGAAAGCGGCTGGGAGATCCTTTCCACCGGAGGAACCGCACGGTATTTGCAGGAACATACCATCCCGGTAACCGATGTGGCGACAATAACCGGCTTCCCCGAGTGTCTGGATGGCCGGGTAAAGACCCTGCACCCTGCTATTCACGCGGGGCTGCTGGCCCAGCGGGACAATCCGTCCCATCTGGAGACTTTGGAAAAACAGGGCTTTACCCTCATTGATTTGGTATGTGTCAACTTTTATCCCTTCTTTGAGAAGGTTCAGGCTGGGCTTTCTTTGGAAGAAACTATCGAGTTCATTGATATTGGCGGGCCGACCATCCTGCGTTCGGCGGCTAAGAATTACCGGGATGTGGTCGTCCTCACCGAAAGGGGGGATTATGAGGAGGTTATCGCGGGTTTGAAGGCGGGAACGGTGCCGGAGGCCTTCCGGCGGCGCCTGGCGGCTAAGGTCTTTGACCTGACCGCTGCCTACGACGCTGCGGTTGCCCGGTATCTTCTGGATGAGGCCTATCCCCCCTATTGGCCCCTGTCCCTCAAGAAGGTCCAGTCCCTGCGCTATGGTGAAAATGGGCACCAGACCGCGGCCCTGTATTTCTATACCGACCGAATCGGCGCCCTCACTGCCATGGAACAGCTCCATGGAAAGGTAATGGGATATAACAATATCCGGGACCTGGACCTGGCATGGAAAACGGCCTGCGCCTTTGGGCTGTCTTCCGATGGAAT
>JAITNU010000172.1 GCA_031290325.1 Treponema sp. | reverse complement strand
GGCCTGGATAAAAATTACTGGCTTTTGCTGGATATAGCGTCCAATGCGGTTCTGAAGGACCTTGATTGGTTTTTGCGGCAAATCTGGCTTGAATGTTGCGGTCACATGAGCGCTTTTTTTGGGAAAAGCTTCGGTGGCGGCAGATTCAAATTCGATATGAAAAAAAGGATAAGCGATTTTAATCCAGGGGATAAACTGCGGTATGTATATGATATGGGAAATTCCACAGAATTGACGATTTCCATTATCGGGGAAACGCAGCGCCCAAAGCAGAAAAATACGGTGCGTCTGCTTGCCCGGAATGTGGCACCGGAATTTACCTGTGCCTGCGGTAAACCCGCGAGCTCTATCTGCAGCAGATGCATGTATGATGCGGACAATCCGTTTTTGTGTGATGACTGCGCGAAAACACATGAACACGAGGCACTGCCGGTTGTCAATTCTCCCCGCATGGGTGAATGTGGATACGATGGCGAACAGGACAAGTGGACTTTTGAGCCGGGGTAATTGGCGCGTTCTTGCGTTATATAGGTTTTGAGGAACTGTGATATGGCCCATAGTTTGATAAAAGCGACAATCATCCCGGACATTATCCGCCTTATTGCCGAAAAATACGACGTTTCAGAACGGGAAGCGCTGGATATGTTTTACACCGCCGCGTCGCTTGACGATGACGAAACCGGCTTATACGGACAAAGCCCACTCTATATTTTTTGGCTGTTTGTGGAAGAAATGGACGAAAAGGAGCGCTATTAGCCCCTTTCCAGGGTGCGCCTTCCCAGGGCAGCCAGCAGGCGTGCCGCAGTGGAAAGGGGTGCGGGGTCCGCGACAAAGCCTGGATGGTGGGTACCGTGGGGACTCCCAACGCCGATGTTCCAGAACACCCCTCTGATACGCTGCTGGTACAGGGCAAAGTCCTCGCCACCCATCTGCGGCGTTGAAGGAACAACCCGTAGACCTAAGGTTTTTGCCGTATCCACAACAAACTCGCAAAGCTCGGGATCGTTGTTCGTGGATATAGTATAACAATGCCACTGATACACTACGCCCATGTTGTGCATTTCACCGATGATCCGGCATATCTGTTCCAGCCGTGCTGCGACCGCACTGAGCTTTTCCGCACTAAAGGCGCGGAAGGTTCCTTCAAGTAGTGCTTCCTGGGGAATGACATTCCAGGTTTTCCCCGCTTCAATATGGGTAATACTCACCACGACCTGATCGAGGGGGCTGGTCTCACGGCTGACAATGGACTGCACGGCGTTGATAATCTGGGCCGCTGCCACGATAGGATCCCGGCATGCATGGGGTTCCCCGGCATGGCCGCCCTTGCCCCGTATAATAAGGCGGAAAAAGCCTACCGCCGCATAAGTAGCGCCGGGACTGACGGCGATAAGGCCCATTTCCAGTTCCGACGCCACATGGAGGCCATAGATTTCCCGCACATCATCAAGGACGCCCGAATCCAGTACCTGCTGCGCCCCGCCGCCCCCTTCTTCCGCCGGCTGGAATACCAGCTTCACCATGCCCGCAAGGTCTTGTTCCTGTTCCTTTAAGAGGAGCGCCGCACCCAGCATGGCGCTTAAATGGAAGTCGTGGCCGCAGGCATGCATACAGCCCGTGTGTTCCGAGGCATAGTCCAGACCCGATGCCTCGGTAAGCGGCAGGGCGTCAATATCGCAGCGGAGGGCAATGACCTTTCCATTGCCCTCTGGACCGATACGCGCAACCAGGCCGGTCTTAAGCCCCGTGTCCAGTATTGCTACCCCCGCGGCGCTAAGGATTCCCTGGATACGGGCGGTGGTTCCCGTTTCCTGGTTGCTTAATTCAGGATGCCGGTGAAACCACTTGAAGTGATGCTCCAAAGTCTGCTGTAACTCTGAACAATCACCAGGCTGCAATGAAGGCACCTTTATACACGGTTCGGAACACTTCTTTTACCGCGTCGCTGTGATAGGCGTCAACTACCCGCTTATAAAGCGGATTATCCTTGTCGGCGGTACGGGCAACAATAATGTTGATATAAGGATTCTGGCTGCCGCTGTCCTGCCGTTCCAAGGCAATGCTGTCCCGTTCAGGGTTCAGACCTGCGTCAACCGCATGACCGCCGTTGATGATGGAAGCCGCCACATCGTCCAGCAGCCGGGGCGTTTGCGCCGCCTCAACTTCAATAAACTGAAGATTCAAGGGGTTTTCCGTTATATCACTGATCTGCGGGGTGGGGCCCGCCGCTTCGGGAATGGTGAGCAGGCCCGCTTTTTCCAGTACCCGCAAGGCCCGTCCGCCGTTCACCGCGTCATTGGGAATGGCAATACTGTCGCCGCTTTTCAGTTCCCCAACGGACTTCACCTTCTTTGAATACAGGCCCAGGGGCGCCAGCAGGGTTTCACCGATAGGGCTTAAATGATAGCCCTTGGTCTTGATTTCATTGTTCAGATAGGCGTAATGCTGAAAGGAATTCAGATCAATTTCACCATCCTCCAATGCCTGGTTCGGCAGTACATACTCGGAAAATTTAACCAGTTCGATGCGTATCCCTTCCTTGCCCAGCGCTTCGATCACCGGCGTCCACTGATCGGTAATCTCTCCCACAAGGCCGATCTTTACCACCTGTTCCGTCTCCTTTTTGGCCCCTGCAAACACCACTGTGGCTACACAAAGCGCCACCACTACCGTAAAAAGCTTCTTCATATTCATCGCTCCTTCTTGTTTTTCCCTGACATACCACTATATGATTAACAGGTTATAATTCATAGTAATCATATAGCAATTTTATGTCAATGGTTCAATACGATTTTTTTTGTTTTTCAGATAAAAAACCCGATATTCAATAAGGTGAACCATATCTCAAGGGAGTGTTACTTACTTAGGATATATTTAGTCACTTTGATAAGGAGTCTTTAATGATTACAAGGCTTTATGTAAATAATTACCGGGCTCTTGTCGCGTTTGAAATGAAGTTTGATTCTATGGGCGTTTTTTGCGGTGTCAATGGGGTAGGTAAAAGTTCTATGTTTGACGCCATACGATTTATTCGTGATCTTGCAATTGGTAATTGTTTTCTTGGTGGACTGGTGGATCATCGAGGCAGAACGGTTTTCCGGCTTGAATTCACTTTCTGGATAGATAGTACTACGCAGGAATTCGAGCTTGAGCTTGAAGAGAACGGTTATCATTTTCGCTATCTGCTTCATCTTGAACAACTTAAAACGCATGAACCGAGGATTATAAAAGAAGCTGCTTTCTGTAATGACAGGGAACTGTATACGAGAGATTTGGATGGTGTTCATTTTGACAATGGCAGAAGTGGCTTCCCATTGGACTGGCGGCAAGCGGCGCTGGCTTCCATTCAGCCTGTTCCAGAAAGGCGCGAAATTGAACAGCTTCAAAATGCATTGGCAAATCTCCTTGTTTTACGTCCTAATATTCATGAAATTGAATGTGAAAGCACCGTTGAAAGCCGTATTCTGAAACTTGGTTTGAGTAATCTCACCTCATGGTACCGCTATCTGGCTCAAGACCAGGAATGTACTGACATTTTGCGAGAATCCTTAAAATATGTATGGCCGGACTTAAAATTCCTTAAACTGGAGGATGCTGGTATGTCCTTCAAAGTGCTGAAATTATGTTTTGAGGGAATAGATCTGCGTTTTGATCAATTGTCAGACGGTGAGAAAATGTTGGTAGGTCTGTATACAATTCATGCGGCATTGAGTCTGAATAAAGTTAGCACCGTTTTGATCGATGAGCCGGATAATTTTATCAGCCTACAAGAATTGCAACCCTGGTTGTTATCCATGAGCGAACTCATAGACGAGTCTCATCAGGTTCTCATTATCTCGCATAATGCAGAAATCATCGACAGTAATCCCTCAAGGGGCTTCCTTTTTTGGCGGGACAATCATGTTTCGCCAGTACGAGCCGGACCATTGACCATTCCCCAAGGACTGACTGTTGGAGAAGCCTTAACAAGAGGATGGGTTATCACCGGTGGTGGGGGAATAGACAATGGCTAAACGTACTCAGATCGTTTGTATTCACGAGGGGACAAAGGGAGCAAGTATTGATCCGGTATTTGCGAATGCCTTTTTAAAGTCCTATGATCCTGAATGGGTTCGTCCGTGGAAAACAGGTGTCGTCCGTTTTGTTGCATGTAGAGGTAAGTCTGAGTTGTTAGATGCGTTCCCAATGGTTCAATACGATTTTTTTTGTTTTTCAGATAAAAAATCGAAATCAACAGAGCCAAAATCTCACCTTTTGGAACAGCCACAATTTGGCCCGCCCTATAATTCAATCCGTCCCCAAAGGTAGGCGGGCGGGTAAATTATGCTCCCTTCTCTAAACCTGGCTTTTCTTCAGCCCCTGGGCCGGGCTTCTCGCTTTTTTCGGCCTTGTCCATAAAGGGCTTGAGGCTCAGACCATATTTTTCCAGTATCTGCCCATAGGATAAGTCCTGGGCAATGACCTCATTTCGTATATGTTCCGGCAAATGGGGCAGTAATCTTTCCCGTTTATGCTTCTCATATATTCCCGGCTCATA
>JAITNU010000140.1 GCA_031290325.1 Treponema sp. | reverse complement strand
CTATCGGAACGATAATGCGGCGGATATGCTCCTGGAAGCGGGGGATGTCATTGTCATTCCCTACCGGCAGTACTATACGATTATTGGGGAAGTCTTAGAAGCGGGGGAGAAGCCGCTGAACACGTTGACGCGCCTTTTGGTATTGTTGACCAATCTCACCCCCCGGGCATCGACCCGGCAGGTTATCGTAACCTCTGCGGCAGGGGCAACCACAAGCTACGATCTGTTTCAAGCCCAGCGCTTTGGGGATTTGTCCCAGGATCCCTATATCCGACCGGGAGACCAAATCTATGTTCCTGCGGCGGAACGGCATGTTACGATTGCCGGGGAAATAGCCAGGCCGGGCCGGTATGAACTGTTGCCGGGTGAGTCTTTGAAGGAACTGGTCGAGTATTATGGGGATGGCTTTACGCTGGACGCAGCGCCGGAGCGGATCAGCCTGACCAGGGCCGGGGAGGATCCATCGGTTTCCCGGGCGATACAGTTTCTGGTATGGGATAAGGATACGGCTATGGCTATCTCCCTTGATGATGGCGACCAGATAACTATTACTAACCGGAGTGTAAACCGGGAGGCTGTATTCTTTGAGGGAGCGGTCTTTTATAACGCCGAAAATGCGACCCTGACCCGGGATGATACGACTAAGGCGGTGTCGCGGATCCCCTATTACTTTAATCCTGGAGAAACTATCGGAAACGCGAGCCGGAATAGCCGGCAGTACTTCACGGAAGTATCGGACTTGACCAAGGCCTATATCCTGCGAGGTGAGAATCAGATCGCGATGAACATCGAACAGATTCTGTACCGGAATGACAATTCCGCGGATATGATCCTGGAGGCGGGGGATGTCATCGTCATTCCTTCCCGCCAGTACTACACGATTACCGGGGAGGTAATTGAGGCAGGGGATAAGCCCCTGAATACCCTGACCCGCCTCTCGGCGCTCTTGACCAATCTCACCCTGAAGGCATCGACCCGGCAGGTTATGGTAACTTCGACAACTGGCTCGACTGTTACCTACGACCTGTTTCAAGCCCGCCGGTTCGGGGATGAATCCCAGAATCCCTATATCCGGCCAGGGGACACCATTCACATTCCCACTGCAGAACGAATCATTACGGTTAATGGCGAGGTGTTCCGGCCTGGTACCTACGAGCTCCTGCCTGATGAGTCTTTAAAGGAACTGGTGGAGTATTACGGGGATGGGTTCACCTGGAACGCAGACCCGGAGCGGCTTACGCTCTCACGGGTGAGTACCCCCCAGGGGGTTGCAGGGGAAAGTCAGCTCTTCTCCTACGAGGAACATGTTACTATGGTCCTGGAAAACCGGGATACTATTATCATTGGAAACAAGACGCTCAACCGTCCGGTGGTCTTTTTTGAGGGGGCGATTTCCCGGCCCACAGGGTCTGTGGAACAGACGACTACTGAAATTGAGGGGACCTCGGTGCTGGAGTATTCCTTCTATATGGGGGAGACCCTGGGAACCGCAGTACGGGCGATGCGGGAACGGTTTACGGTGTCTTCGGATTTGAGTAATGCCTATATCATCCGGGAAGGACAGAAGAAGAACATCCCGATGGATCTGCGTCAATTTATCTATTACAACGATTTTTCCAAGGATATAACCCTGGAAAACGGGGACCGGGTGATTATTCCCTTTTTGCAATACTTTGTGCTGGTGAGCGGTGCGGTGAAGTCTCCCGGACGGTATCCCTATGTGCCTGACCGGAAGCTGGACTACTATATCAACCTTGCGGGAGGACGGGATGAGCTTTTGAACACCGGGTTGGGGATGCGGGTGTACGATCTGGACAGTAAGCGGCTTTCTACTTCTGAGAACATTCCCCCTGAGTCGATGATCACGGTGCCGGTGAACAAGCTGTCTGCCAAGTTCAGCCAGTGGGGACCGATTATTACCACCATTCTCTCGATAGTTTCGACGACGCTTTCCATTCTTGCGATTAGCGGGGTATTTTAGGAGTTATACTGCTTTAGTATGGAAGCAATTTGAACCACTGATGGACACGGATGGACACTGATATTTCTTTATCCGTGTTAATCGGTGTGTATCCGTGGTTTTCTATTCTTAGGTGGATGCTTGAAACCATGCCCTCTTTTTTTGTATACTACCAGAAATAGCTCGTAAGAGGAGATAATGTGGGAAGAACTTTAGCGGAAAAAATCTTTGATACCCATCTGGCGGATCGGCCCTTTGGGGAAACCTGGGTGCTGAAACTGGACCGGGTGTTTTGTCATGAAATCACCACCCCTATCGCCATCAATGATCTCGTGGCAAAGGGCATGGATCGGGTATTCGACCCCTCTAAAATCAAGGTTGTGATCGACCACGTGAGTCCTGCCAAGGATTCCAAGACCGCGGAACAGGGCAAGATACTCCGGGACTGGGCGCGGCGGCACCATATCACGGACTTTTTTGATATAGGCCGGAACGGGGTCTGTCATGCCATTTTTCCCGAAAAGGGGTTTGTCCGGCCTGGCTTTACTATCATCATGGGGGATAGTCACACCTGCACCCACGGGGCCTTTGGAGCCTTTGCCGCAGGCGTGGGTACCACGGACCTGGAAGTGGGTATGCTCAAGGGGGTTGCGGCCTTCAAAAAGCCCGAAACCCTCAGAATCAACCTTAAGGGTACCCTCAAACCCGGGGTTTTCGCCAAAGACGTGATCCTCGCCCTCATCGGGAAGATCGGGGTTTCAGGCGCCACGGACCAGGTGATGGAACTACGAGGCCCGGTGATCGAAGCTATGAGCATGGAAAGCCGCATGACCATCTGCAATATGGCGGTGGAGGCAGGGGCCACCTGTGGACTCTGTATGCCTGACAAGATCACTGTGGATTACCTCTGGCCCTTCATTGGTCCTCAGGGGGAAGGGCTGTATCCGACCAAAGCGGCGGCCCTCAAGGATTACGGGCAATGGCAAAGCGATGCTGATGCGGTCTATGCCGGGGTAGTGGACCTGGATTGTTCTACGCTGGAGCCTTCCACCACGGTGGGCTACAAACCAGACCAGGTGAAGCCTATTCGGGAACTACAGGGCGCCCCGGTGGACCAGGTCTACATCGGTTCCTGCACCAACGGCCGTATCGAGGACCTCCGGGCCGCTGCTGCGGTGCTCAAGGGCCGGCGGATTGCCCCCACAGTCCGGGCGGTAGTCTCTCCGGCAACCACGGCGGTGTATGCCCAGGCCCTCCGGGAGGGGATACTCCAGGTGTTCCTGGACGCGGGTTTCTGCGTTACGAACCCCACCTGTGGGGCCTGTCTCGGTATGTCCAACGGGGTCCTTGCCGAGGGGGAGGTCTGCGCCTCCACCACGAACCGTAACTTCTACGGTCGCATGGGCAAAGGCGGTATGGTTCACCTTATGAGTCCCGTCTCTGCCGCGGCAACTGCGGTCGCAGGGGTTATCACCAGTAGTGAAGTATGTATCAAGGATGCAATAAGATGAAGTTATTTGGCGGAACCGTACTATTTCTGGATCGGCGTGATATCAACACCGATGAGATCATTCCGGCGAAATACTTAACCGAGAATTCCAAGGAGGCTCTCAAGCCCTACCTGCTGGAAGATTTAAAACTCCCGGGCTTTGATCCCAAGCAGCATACTGCCGGGATTGGGGCCGTGGTCTCCCGGTCAAACTTCGGCTGCGGCAGTTCCCGGGAACATGCCCCCTGGGTGTTCGAGGTGAACGGCATCAACATCGTCATTGCCGAAAGTTTTGCCCGGATTTTCCGGCAGAATATGTACAACTGCGGGATGATCGCCGCAGAACTCCCTGCCGAGACCCTGGAAGCCTTATTTCGGGAATTCGCGGGAACCACCACGACCCTGTCGGTCGATACGACCCAGGGGACCCTCACCTTCAAGGCCGGAATCCAGGAAAAGACCGTTCCCTTTGGGCTTAAAGATTTTGAAAAGGCCCTGGTGGAAGTCGGAGGCTGGGTGGAGTATGCGGCCCAACATTATTAAGAGGGGGGAAACATCATGTTTACCATCACGGTAACGCCCCGGTTTGGAGACGCAGACGGGCTGGGGCATATCAACAACACGGTTTTAGCGGTCTGGTTTGAGTTGGCCCGGAACCCGGTATTCAGAATCTTTGCCCCTGACCTTTCATATCAGGACTGGCCCCTCATCATGGCCCACTCGGATTATGATTTTCTGGGGGAACTCTTTTTGCAGTACGATGTGGAGATCCGTACCTTCATCAGCCGTATTGGAACCAAGTCCTTTACGATTTACCATGAGGCCCGGCAGCAGGGGCGCCTCTGCGTGACCGGAAGTACCGTGATAGTTCACTACGATTTTCAGGTAAAACAGAGTACCCCTATCCCGGAGGATAAGCGAAAGCTCCTGGAAGCCCATTTACAGGTGGACTCTTAATCCTGTGCCCGGGCTGCTGTTTCCACCGCGTCTTTTTCAAGATCAATGGACCGGAAAATATCCGCAGCCCGGTGGTAAGCGGCCTTTGCGTCAGCCTCTTGCCCCATCTTTTTATACACATCCCCCTTGGCCCGCCAATCCATGCCCAGGCTATAGCTGTTTTCTCCCCGGCGATCAAAGCCCAGGGCCTGTTCCAGGGCTTCCAGGGCGGCGTCATAGTCCTTTGCCACGGAACGGACTGAAGCGATAAGGTACCAGTCGTAGGCGGCCTGTTCCAGGTAATTACCCTTCTCATGGATGTTCAGGGCCTGTTTCAGGGCCTGTTCCGCTTCAGTCCAGCGGCGGAGTTCCTTTTCTGCAAGCCCAATGACGGTCCAGCCCAGGGCGCTATTGAGGGGATCCGTTTTGAGGGCCGCCATTTCACCCTGTACCAGGGTTCTCACCGCTTCAGCGGCTATTGACCCTGTGGTAATGAGCCTGCTCCGGGCCATGTATATCCGGGTTACCGCAGCCAGTTCCCGTTCCCCTGCCTGTTCCGCCTCGGCTAAGGCATAGTTCCATGCGGCAGCGGCCTCCTCCTGCCTGCCCAGGGAGAACAGCACATTCCCCTGGGCAAGTCCTGTTCTGATGAGCAGGTTCGGGTTGTCGGTACTCAGGGCAAGCCGGCGGGCCATTTCCAACAGGCTGAGGGCCTCCTCATAATTCCCCTGATCCGCTGCATGGTTAACCAGCTCCAACTGGCTTTCCACCATATTCCGCTGGGTGAAGACCGCTGCGGGACGTTTCGGGGCAGAAGAACAGGCTCCAAGCCCGAACACGATGAGCATCAGGATGTACGGTCCCTTATATTGATCCATAGGTCAAGAATAGAGGATAATGATAAAGAGTATCAATATGAGGAGTAACCATGCACCATTTCCAAATTACTGAGCATATCCGCTTGCGCTTTGCCGAAAAAAAAGATATCGGTTTATTGTTGGAGTTTATCAGAAAATTGGCAGAATATGAACATCTTTTGGACAAAGTTGAAGCTACCGAAGCGGGATTGCGCCAGGCGGTGTTAGAGGATAAGAGCGTTGAAGTGATCTTCTGCGAATATGGTGGAAAACCTGCGGGATTTGCCCTTTTTTTCACGAATTTTTCAACCTTCCTGGGTAAGTCGGGTATCTATATCGAAGACTTATTTGTATTACCCGAACTCCGGGGAAAGGGACTGGGCAAGATCATACTGGCCTTTATCGCGGAATTGGCAGTGGAACGGAACTACGGACGCCTGGAATTAGCCTGCCTTGACTGGAACGAGCCGTCTATCGCGTTTTATAAGAACCAAGGGGCACAGCCCCTCTCGGAATGGACCAGCTACCGGGTTGAAGGGAAAGGGCTGAAGACCCTGGCCCAAGGCTGGTGAGTTAAAAAAAGTCTCCGTAACGGTAAAAGCGCAGCTTTAAATCCCTGGCGGTTTGCAGCACATATTCCAGCCGGTGGGGCATGATGCCCCAATCGGCAGTATCGGAAATGTCATGGGTCGTCAGGGGGAGGATGCTTTCCCCGCCGATAAACTTGATGGTCCTGAACATAATCGTAATAATCGCCTCAAAGTCCTCTTCCTGCTTGTACAGGAGATTGTCAATGGCCTTTGAGGAAATGTACCCTTTGCGAATTGCCGCTCCATCGTATACCCGGAAGGTAACGCCGTACCCCCGCCGGATTTTGAAGGCCTTTGCCAGTTCCTCCTCCATCCACGGCTCCCAAAGGCCATAGGGATAGGCAAAGGCACACAAGGGGATACCCTGCTGCCGGAATCCATCTACCGCGGCAAGGGTCTCCTCGAAAAACACCTCCCGTGAAACCTTGGTCAGGTTCAGGTGGTGGAGGGAATGATACCCCACATCATGACCTTGTGCCAGGGCTGCCGCGCAGAAAGCATCCAGCTCCCCCTGCACAAAAAAGGTAACCTTTGCCCCGTATTTTGCAAATACCTCAAAATGACGCTCCCAGGCCGCTTGATAATGGTCATCAAACCCCAGGAGCAGCCCTGCGGCATCCTCCTCCATACTCCATTGGAGACTAGCTTCTTTTATATCCGCGGTCCTTTTGTTCGCCACCGCAAAGTCCACCTCCACCTTTACCCCGGAACGGGACCGGGCATTTTTCAAATCATACACCACCTCAAACTCGTCTTCGCCCTCGGTCAGGTCCGCCTTAACGATGATGTTGGAATCCTCATCCAGGAGAAAGTATTTCTTAATTTCCGGGGAATTTTGTTTGACCCGTTGAATGACCGCTTGTATGGCCTCGACAGATTCAGGGCGTTCAGGAGCACCTCCAACGGCCCCTGTATCAGGCGGGCCTTGGGGAACCGGTTCGGCTCTGAGCACAGGCCGGTTTCCGGCGCAGGACGCCAGCGCCGCAGAACAGATGAGGGCGAGACCCAGTACATACGATCTATTTTTCATATATGTTATAGTAAAAACCAATGGACATTTTTCTGCAAGTGTGGGGAGGCGCCGCGTATCTCCTGGCTAAGATTTTGCTTGCCCACGCCGAGGGGGTACAGGACGACCGGAAATGGCGTCTCATCGGCTGGACCGCATATTTATTGGGTTTACCCCCCTGGGTTATACTCTTAGGGGGCAAACAGAACTGGATCGCCGCTGCGATTGAGGCCGGAGGCGCACCGGCGCTGCTCCTCGGTTTGGTCGTGGCCTGGAAACGCCTTGAGCAGGTACCCCGTTACCTTGATTGGGGCGTTAAAGCCCTGACGTACCTGATGATTGCCCTGGGTATTGCCTACAGCATGTACTATTTTGGGGGCATTACCGCGTTTTCTCAAGTCTTGGAGATGGGCGTTACCCTGGGGTTTCTATTGGGCAGCTATTTACTGGCCAAGAAAAATCCCCTTGGCTGGCTTTTATTCGCCGGTATGCTTATCAGTATGGGCATTTTGATGTATATTCAAGATAAACCGGTTTTGGTTGTCCAGCAGGCAATCTCCTTGATCGTTGTCATCCAAGGCTTTATACGGGCCAAGAGGAAAAACCGGTGTACGCCAGGAGGCACGCATGAATTCTCTTGAACCAGTTTTCGGTTCTCTCAAGAAGGCCCAGGCTCAATTAGCCCGGGAACACCAGCAAAAGAAAGACAAGGCCCTGGAAGCGGTGATGACCGCCATTGACGCCGCCCGGGGCGCCATACTCACGGCCAATGAAGCGGATGTTGCCCGCTCTGAGGGAATGAAAGAAGCCTTCGTTGACCGGCTGTTCCTGGATGAACAGCGGATCGACGGCATCCTGAGGGGACTTGCCACGGTGATCCGTCAGGAAGACCCTATCGGCAGGGTGAAAGCAGGGTGGACCCTGCCCAATGGCCTCTTTGTCGAACAGGTTACGGTGCCCCTGGGGGTGGCGGCCATCATCTACGAATCCCGTCCCAACGTTACCGTGGATGCCTTCAGCCTGGCCTACAAAGCAGGCTGCGCCATCCTGCTCAGGGGATCCTCAGCAGCCCTGGAATCGAACCGCGCCCTGGTAAAGGCCATCAAGCAGGGGTTGGAGCAGGGTGGCGGCATTCCCGACGCGGTACACCTCGCGGATTCGGGCAGCCGGGAGGAGGTGAACGAAATCCTGAATGCCCGGGGGTATATTGACGTGGTGATCCCCCGCGGGGGCCGGGACCTCATCCGCCGGGTGGTAGACCATGCACGGGTCCCGGTCATTGAGACCGGAGCGGGCAACTGCCACATCTTTGTAGAAAAGAGCGCGGACCTGGAGAACGCCCTGGATATTATCGAAAACGCCAAACTCCAGAAACCCGGAGCCTGTAACGCAGTGGAAACCCTGTTGGTGGACCGGGCTATTGTCTTTGCCCTTATGCGGCAATTGGCGCCCCGGGTTGCAGGCAAGATTGAGCTGCACTGTGATGTGGTTTCCCACACTGCAAGTGCGGAAAATGGGGTACC